>NZ_JBEXUD010000070.1:0-45525 GCF_040614215.1 Dactylosporangium sp. NPDC006015 | reverse complement strand
GGGGGGCCGCCAACCCCCGACATCCTCCACCTCAAATTCTATTTGTTCCCTTGGGGGGGGGGCCCCCCCCCCCCCCCCCCCACTCCCCAATGGTCAGCTCACACGTGCCGGCCGAACCATTCCAGGATCGCGTCGAAGCGCGCCACCCGGTGCGACGGCCGCCCGGACCGGGACAGCTCGTGCCCCTCCCCCGGGAAGAGCAGCAGCTCCACCGGCGTCCCGCGCCGCTTCAACGCCACGAACAGCCGCTGGGCCTGCTCGACGGGGCACCGCCAGTCGTGCTCCGAGTGGATGATCAGCACCGGGATCTCGATCTTTCCGGCGTACGTGAGCGGGCTCTGCTGCTCGAACGAGCCGCCGTTCGCGCCGTAGAGCGAGTCCGCGAACAGCCAGCCGATGTCGGAGCTGCCCTGGAAGCTGTCGATCGCGTTGACGGCCCGCTCGGAGACCGCGGCCTTGAACCGGTCGCCGTGCCGGCCCGCCAGCCAGGTGGTCATGAACCCGCCGTGCGACCCGCCGAGCACGCCGACCCGGTCGCCGTCGAGGTCGCCGGCCTCCAGCGCCGCGTCCAGCAGGGCGAGCAGGTCCCTGGCCGAGACCTCGCCGACGTTGCCGCGGACGGCCCGGCCGTGCGCCTCGCCGTAGCCGGACGAGCCGCGCGGGTTGCCGTAGACGACCGCGTAGCCCGCGCCTGCGTAGACCTGCGCCTCGTCGAAGAGGCGCCACCCGTACTGCGCGAACGGCCCGCCGTGGATCATCAGCAGCACCGGGTGGGGGCCGTCGCCGGCGGGCCTGACCACCCAGCCGTGGACCGGGTAGCCGTCCGGCGCGGTCGCGGTCAGCTCGACCTGCTCGAGCGCGGTGACGCCGGCGGAGAAGCCGGTGAGCCTGGTGTCGCCGGTGTAGACCTCGCCCCAGTCCGCCGGCCCCGCGATCGTCGTCACCAGCGTGCCGTCCGCGGCCTCGGAGAAGCCGGCCACCTGGCGGGGCCCGTCCACCACGATCTCGGGGGTCCCGCCGTCGTACGGGACGCGCAGCAGCTGCACGGCGCCGCGGTGCTCGTTGGTGAACAGCACGCCGCGTCCGGTGGCGGCGATGTCACCGCCGGGCGCGGCGAGCGTGTAGGCCTCCGCGTCCAGCAGCTGCCGGGCCGTCCCGCCCTCGACGGGCACGGACCACAGCGACTCGTTGCGGATCACCGGGTCGACGCGGCCCTCGCCGGCCAGGTTCGCGGTGAAGACGACCGACCGGCCGTCCGCCGCCCACCGGCACAGCCCGGCGCTGTACGTGGTGTCCGTCAGCACCCGGATCTCGCCGCCGCCGGCGGGCATCACGCACACGTCGGACGCGAAGTCGTCGCCCCTCGTGTCGTGCCGCTCGGACACGAACGCCAGGGTCCGCCCGTCGGGGCTCCAGTCCGGGTCGCCGTGGCCGAGCTCCCCGTCGGTCAGCTGCGTCACGGTGCCGTCGAGGTCGGCCACGTGCAGGTGGGCCGGCCGGTCCAGGAGGAAGCCGAGGCCGTCCACCCGGTAGAAGTAGCGGGTGATCCGCCGGGGTGGCTCGCCGTCGGCGCCGACCGTCTCGCCGTCGTCGGTCTTCCCCGTGCCGTAGCGGCCGTCCTGCGGTACACGGGCGGAGAACGCCAACCGGGCACTGTCCGGTGACCAGGCCGGCGTGCCGGCGCCCAGCGGCAGGTCCGTGAGGCGGCGCGGCTCGCCGCCGGCCAGGGGCATGACGCACAGCTGCGGCGCACTGTCGTGCTCGGCCTTCGGGCCGCCCGCCCGGCTCCCCACCGCCTTCGTCGCCCGCAGGAACGCCAGCCACCGCCCGTCCGGCGAGATCCGCGGCGCGCTGTCGTGCCACCCGTGGGTGAGCTGGGTGGGTTCGGCGCCGCCGTCGGTCCGCACGAGCCAGAGCTGGGAGGTGTACGAGTCGGCGGCGAACTCCAGCCGGGACACCGGCACGACGGCGATCGTGCCGTCCGGGCTGACCGCGGGCGCGCCGGGGAGGCGCATTTGGGACAGATCGATTGGCTTCACGCCCCGCACAGTAGTCTGAGTCACACTTCTTACTCGCCAGTAACCTCCTACCTCTACCCTACGAATCCATGGAGTCCGTGGAGTTTCTTGATCGCGGCGCCGATCGCGTCGCGCTGCACGCGTATCCAGCGGACGACGCCCCCACCCTCGCGGTGCTGTGGCCCGCGATGGGCGTGCCGGCCCGCTACTACCGGCACTTCGCCGCCGCCCTGAACGCCGACGGCGTCGAGGTCGTCGTCGCCGACCTGCGCGGCACCGGCGACAGCACCCCGCGCCCGTCCCGGTCCTCCCGCTACGGCCTCGCCGAGCTCACCACCGACGTCGAGGCCGTCCTGGACGCCCTGAAGCCCCGCCGCGCCGGCCGCCGGACGCTGCTCGTCGGCCACTCCCTCGGCGGCCAGGTCTGCGCCCTGCACCTCGCCGTCCGCCACGCCGCCGGCCTGGACCCCGGCGTCGACGGCCTCGCCCTGCTCGCGGTCGGCCTGCCGTACTGGCGCTGCTACCCGGGCTTCACGGGGCCCGGCACGCTCGCGTTCACGCAGGCGATCGCCGCCGCCTCGACGGTCCTCGGCGTGTGGCCGGGCTGGGGCTTCGGCGGCCGCCAGTCCCGCCCGGTCATCCAGGGCTGGGCGCACACCGCCCGGACCGGCCGCTATCCCGCGCTGGACGGCGTCGACGTCGAGGCGTCATTGGCAGGTGTACGACTTCCGGTCCTGGCCGTCGACATGGAGGCCGACCAGTACACGCCAGCGCCCACCGTCGATCGGCTGACCGCCAAGCTGTCCGCGGCGGCGGTCGTCCGCGAGCACTACTCCGCCGCCGACGCCGGCTCCCCGATCGACCACTTCACCTGGGCCCGCCACGGCGCTCCCCTGGCCGCCCGCGTCGCCGCCTGGGCCACCACCCTGTAACACACCCACCGCCGGCCTCTTACGCGGTGCGGCGTCGGCCAGGTCGCTCACCGCGAAGCGGCGTCGGCCTCTACCGCAGTACGGCCTCGGCCAGGTCGCTCACCGCGGTGCGGCGTCCGTCAGGAGCCTCGCCGCCTGGTCGGTGAGCGGGGCACCGTGGCCGAAGCAGACCGTCGCCGGGCGCAGGGCGGCCTGCCGGCGGAACGACTCGGCGACCCGGCCGGGGTCCGCGTTGAACACGCCCGGGATGACCGCGCCGTCGGGCGTCCTGGCGATCGTGTCGCCGGTGAACAGCACCCCCGGGCCGGGCAGGTGGAACGCGACGCTGCCCGGGGTGTGCCCCGGCACCTCGACGGCCGTGGCCGTCACCCCGCCGCCCAGGTCGACGACGTCGCCGTCGCGCAGTTCCCGGTCCACCCTGGCCGGCGGCGCCGGGGCGTCGGGCAGGGTGGCGTGGACCTGCTCGTACAGGTCACGCTCCCAGCCGTCGAGCACGGGCGGCGGGACCGCGGCCCTGCCCCGGACGGCCTCGGCGTCGCCCGCGTGGGCGTGGACGGTGACGTCGCCCCAGGCGGCGATGTCCGCGGCGGCACCGGTGTGGTCGGGGTGTGCGTGGGTGAGCAGGAGGTTCCGCACGTCGCGCCAGTCGAGTCCGAGGGATTCGACGGCCGCCGCGATCAGGGGCGCCGATCCCGGCAGCCCGGTGTCGACGATGGTCAGCCCCTCTGGGCCACGCCAGAGATACGCGTGCCCGACGGGGAACGCGAACTGATAGAGACGCTCGGGCAGGAGCTCGACCAGGTCCATCCCCGGACCGTAGGCCCGACCGGGTGCCGGGGCCCAGAGCGGTCCGCCCACAGCGGATCCGCTACCGGCGAACCCCCGCGAGGGCTCCCGTTCGCGGTCCTGACATGACGAAACCCCCGGCTCCGCGAGGGAGCCGGGGGTTTCGCACGGGATCGGGGTCAGTGGCCGCTGGTGATTTCCTCGCGGTCACGGTCCTCGGCGACCTGGCGCGGCTTGGGGGCCGGGCCGGCCTTCTCGATCGGGTAGAAGAAGCCCTTCACCGTCGGGGCCAGGGCACCGAGGCGGTTCATCTTCTTCGGCACGACCCAGCCGGCGTAGTCGAGGCCGTGGGCCTCGCCGTGCGCCTCCTCGGCGGGGCCGTGGCCGTTGCCCGAGGGCAGCGGCTGGTGGATCTCGACGAACTTGCCGTCGGGGAGGCGGCGGATGATGCCGGTCTCCACGCCGTGGGCGAGGACCTCGCGGTCGTGCTGCTGCAGGCCGAGAGCCACCCGGTACGCCACGTAGTACGCCAGCGGCGGGAGCACCAGGATGCCGATGCGGCCGGCCCACGTCATCGCGTTGAGGCTGATGTGGAACTTGTCCGCGAGGACGTCGTTGCCGCCGGAGATGAGCAGGACCACGTAGAACGCGATGGCCATGGAGCCCAGGGCGGTCCGCAGCGGGTTGTCGCGCGGGCGCTCCAGGAGGTTGTGGACCCGTTTGTCCTTGCTGAACCTGGCCTCGATGAACGGATAGAAGATCGGCAACATCGTCAGGATGCCGGGTAGCACCACCGTCGGCCAGAAGATCGGCGGGATGGTGTAACCGTCACCGTAGAAGAAGTCGAACCGGATCTCCCAGGCCGGGAAGAGTCGGGTCGAGCCGTCGAGGAACATGACGTACCAGTCGGGCTGGCTCGCCGCCGAGACGACCGCCGCCTTGTACGGGCCGAACAGCCAGATCGGGTTGATCTGGAACAGGCCCGCGAGCGCCGCGATCATGGCGAACACGATCATGAAGAAGCCGCCGGCCTTGGCCGCGAAGCCGGGGAACATGCGCACGCCGACCACGTTGTTGTTGGTGCGGCCGGGGCCGGGCCACTGGGTGTGCTTCTGCTTCACCAGCAGGCCCATGTGCACGCTGATCAGGCCGAGCAGCGCGCCCGGGACCAGCAGCACGTGCACGATGTAGAGGCGGTCGAGGATGACCTCACCCGGGAACTCACCACCGAACAGCGACGTGGTCACCCAGGTGCCGACGATCGGGATGGACAGCATGATCGCGCTGGCGATGCGCAGGCCGGTGCCGGACAGCGCGTCGTCAGGCAGCGAGTAGCCGCCGAAGCCCTCGAGGAAGCCCATCCAGAAGAGCAGGACGCCGACGATCCAGTTGGCCTCGCGGGGCTTGCGGAACGCTCCGGTGAAGAAGACCCGGAACATGTGCACCACGATCGCGGCCATGAACAGCAGCGCGGCCCAGTGGTGCATCTGGCGCATGAAGAGGCCGCCGCGCACGTCGAACGAGATGTGCAGCGCGGTGTTGTACGCCTGCGACATCTCCACGCCCTTCAGGGGCGCGTAGCTGCCGTCATACACGACCTCGCGCAGCGACGGGTCGAAGAACAACGACAGGAAGATGCCGCTGAGCAGCAGGACGATGAACGAGTAGAGCGCGATCTCACCCAGCAGGAAGGACCAGTGGTCGGGGAAGACCTTGTTCATCAACCGCCGCAGCGGGGTGGCCGCCTGGAACCGCTCGTCGAGTGCCTTGGCGGAGTTGGCCGGGAGAGCCCGGACGTCGATCTTACGCCGTTTCATGGCCGCTCCCAGAAGGCCGGTCCGACCGGAATCTTGTAGTCCGAGGTCGCGATGAAGTACCCCTCATCGTCCACCGTAATTGGCAGCTGGGGCAAGGCGCGGCTGGCCGGACCGAAGATGGGCCGCGCGTTGTCCGTGATCTGGAACTGCGACTGGTGGCACGGGCACAGCAGGCGGTTGGTCTGCTGCTCGTACAGGCTGGCGGGGCAGCCGGCGTGGGTGCAGATCTTCGAGTAGGCCACGAAGTTCTGCCACTGGGAGCCCTTGTTGATCTCCTTGACGTTGCCCAGCGTCGCCTCGGCGTCCACCTCACGCAGGTGGATGAGCAGCGTCGGCGAGTCGGCCCACTTGTTGGTGGCGCCGTGCGGGATGCCGGGGAAGACCGTGATCTGGCCGCCGATGCTGACGTCGGCGGGGCGGATCGGGGTGCCGTCCTCGTGGGTGAGGCGCACCGGCTTGCCGTCGTTGTACTTCGGGTCCCAGCCGGTGGTGAAGAAGACGTTGTCGCCGTCCTGCGTCGGCGCCTTGATCAGCGAGCCGACGAGCAGCGCGCCCGCGACCGCGCCGAGCGGGGCGGCACCGGCCAGGAACGCCATGCCGACGAAGCGGCGGCGCTTGAGGCCGAGCTCGTCGCCCATGTTCAGGATCGTCGCCGCGGTCAGGACCTGCTCGGTGCTGTCGGACGGGCCGTCGTGCCGCTCCTGGATCGAGACCTCCTCGGGCAGGAGCTTCTTGCTCCACACGACGATGCCGAGGCCCAGGGTGAGCAGGGCCAGGCCGAGCGTCGCGCCGAGGACCGGCGTGTAGTACGGGTAGAGGTCGCGGTAGGTCGCGTCGCCCTCGCCGTACTTCCACGGCCAGGCGATGTAGGCGACCACGAACGCGGTCGACGCCAGGCCGGTGAGCAGGAACAGGAACGCCAGGACGCGCTCGATGCGGCGCTCCGCGCGGGTGCCCGGGACCGGGAACCGCGGCGCGTAGTGCACGATCTCGACACCGTCGCGGCGGGCGCCCTCCCTGACCAGGTCGAACCTGGTCAGGGACGCGTCACTCGCGTCGAACTCGTCGTCGGACGGGTGGTGGGTGGTCATGACTTCCCTGCAATCCACAGCGTGGCGAACACGAGCGCCGCGATACCGACGAGGAAGATGACGAGGCCCTCGGGCACTGGGCCGTACCGGCCGAGGTTCCAGCCGCCCGGGTCGCTCGCCTGGCTCTTGTTGAGGTTCTGGATGTAGGCGATGATCGCGGCCTTGTCGTCCGGGCTCAGCTGGTTGTTGCCGAACACGGGCATGTTCTGCGGGCCGGTCAGCATCGCCGCGTAGATGTCGCGGTTGGTCGAGTGCTCCAGCGACGGGGCGAACTTGCCGGACGACAGCGCGCCGCCGCCGGTGGAGAACGCGTGGCACGAGGAGCAGTTGACCCGGTACAGCTCGCCGCCGTGGGCGAGGATCTTGTCGTCGCCCCGGGCCTGCTTGATCTGCTCGTCGAGGCTCGCCGCGCTGGGCAGCTGCGGACCGCCGCCGAGCTCCTGGATGTAGGCGCCCAGCTGCGCGGCCTGCTCCTCGTTGAACTGCGGCTGCTTGCGCTCGGCCTGCGCCTCCTGGCGCGCGAGCGGCATGCGGCCGGTGTTGACCTGGAACTCCACCGCGGCGGAGCCGACGCCGATGAGGCTCGGTCCCCGGTCCTCGACGCCCTGGGCGTTGCGGCCGTGGCAGGTGATGCAGCTGACCTCGTAGATCGCCTTGCCCTCGGCCGCCGCGTCGGACAGCTTCACGGTGTCCTCGGCGCGACCGACGCCCGGCGCGTATGACGTGTAGAGGCCGCCGACGATCGTGAGCGCCGCGACCAGGCGCACAGCCGCCGACAACCGCCGGCGCAGCTTGCCTCGCGCCGCGCGCGCGCCACCCGGCACCAGCCGGGCAAGCGGCCGCTTGCTCTGCTCAGAAGTCATGGCCTCACCTTTGTGATCATCACCTAAGTCGTGGAGGAGAAGTGGTGGTCCCGGGAGCGTGACGCGGCCCGGACTCCTACTGCAGGAAGTAGATCATCGCGAACAGTGCGATCCACACCACGTCGACGAAGTGCCAGTAGTACGACACGACGATCGCCGCGGTGGCCTGGGCGGGGGTGAACCGGCCCATGGTGGTGCGGATCAGATAGATGATGAAGGCGATGAGCCCGCCCGTGACGTGCAGGCCGTGGAAGCCGGTCGTCAGGTAGAACATCGAGCCGTAACCGTCGCCGTTGATCTTCACACCCTCGGAGACCAGGGTCACGTACTCGTTGGCCTGGCCGAGCACGAAGATCAGGCCCATCACGAAGGTCAGCGCGAACCACCGGCGCAGGCCGTGCACGTCACCGCGCTCGGCGCGGAACACGCCGATCTGGCAAGTGATGGACGACAGCACCAGGACGGTGGTGAAGGTCAACGCGTACCAGACGTTGAGGACCTCGGTGTGCTCGTGCCACAGCTCAGGAGCCGCCGCACGGATCGAGAAATACATCGCGAACAGCGCCGCGAAGAACATCAACTCGCTGGAGAGCCACACGATCGTCCCGACACTGACCATGTTGGGCCTGGTCAGTGAGTGGATCTGGCTCTTGGCAATCGCTGGGGCCGCAGTCACGCCGTCATTATTGCCCCCCGATCATCAGCGACTTTTCACGGGGTCCACCAGAGAGGGACGATTCGGCCTCCGGCATAGGCTGTGCACGTGTTGCTAGCTGCAGATCCAGGGCCTCCGTCCGTCGCGGGCATCCTCGGCACGGTGCACGTGTCGTGGTTGACGCTGCTGCTGGTCGTCGCCGCCGGGGTGTACCTCGCGGGCGTGCTGAGCCTGCGCCGGCGCGGCGACGCGTGGCCCCTCGCGCGGGTGGTGCTCTTCCTCGGGCCGGGCCTCGGCTCGATCGCGGCGGTCACCATGTCCGGCGTCGAGCGCTACGACACGACCCTGCTCAGCGTCCACATGATCCAGCACATGATGCTGTCGATGATCGCGCCGATCTTCCTCGCCCTCGGCGCGCCCGTCACCCTCGCGCTGCGCACGCTGCCGCCGCGGGGCCGGCGGGTGGTGCTGACCGTGGTGCACTCGCGGGCGGCGCGGATCCTCGCGTTCCCCCTGGTGGCGTTCGGCTTCTTCGTCGTGACGCCGTTCGTGCTGTATTTCACCGGCCTGTACGAACTGACGATGCGCCACGGCTGGGTGCACGAGCTGACCCACGCGCACTTCATCGCCGTGGGCTGCCTGTTCTTCTGGCCGCTGATCGGCCTCGACCCGTTGCCGGGGCGCTGGCCGTACCCGGCGCGGGCGCTGCTGATGTTCCTGTCGACGCCGTTCCACACGGTCCTCGGGCTGACCATCATGCAGAGCAAGGAGCTGCTCGGCGGCGACTGGTACCCGTCGCTGGGCCTGGCCTGGGCCGACCCGGTGCACGACCAGGTCGTCGCCGGCGGGGTCCTGTGGGCGGGCGGGGAGTTCGTCTCCGTGACGATGCTCGCCGTGCTCGTCGTGCAGTGGATGCGCCAGTCGGACCGGGAGGCGAAGCGGATCGACCGGCAACTCGACCGCGAGGAGCGGCAGCGGATCGAGGAGCAGGAGTGGTCCGCCCGCACCGGCATCACCATCACCGATGACGGTACGATCCCCGAGGCACCCGCCACACGAGGAGCAGCGCGCACATGACACAGCACACCGTCCTGCTGTACAGCGACGATCCCGAGGTCCGCGACCGCATGCGGCTCGCCATCGGCAGCCGTCCCGCGGCCGACCTCACGGTGAAGTTCGTCGACGCCTCCACCTACGCGGAGGTCGTCAGGCTCGTCGACGACACCGACGTGGACCTGCTGGTCCTCGACGGCGAGGCGACGCCCGGCGGGGGTCTCGGCATCGCCCGCCAGCTCAAGGACGAGATCACCGACCCGCCGCCGGTCGTCCTGGCGATCGCCCGGGCCGCCGACCGCTGGCTGGCGTCCTACGCGCGGGTCGAGGGCACGATCATGTATCCGCTGGACCCGGTCACCACGGGCAAGACGGTGTCGGACCTCCTGCGCTCGCTCCCCGTCCAGGGCTGAGCATGGGCGAGCGGACCTGGCCCCAGCTGCTCAACGCCCTGCTCCGGGGCGAGGACCTGTCCAACGACGACACCGGCTGGGCCATGGGCGAGATCATGGCCGGATCGGCCACGCCCAGCCAGATCGCCGCGTTCGTCGTCGCGCTGCGCGCCAAGGGTGAGACGATCACCGAGGTGGCCGGCGTCGCCGAGACGATGCTGTCCATCGCGCCGAAGGTCCCGCTCACCGACGCCCAGCGCGACGCCGCCGTCGACATCGTCGGCACCGGCGGCGACCGCGCCAACACCGTCAACATCTCCACGATGGCCGCGATCGTCACCGCCGCCGCCGGCGTGCCGGTCGTGAAGCACGGCAACCGCGCCGCCTCCTCCTCCACCGGCGCCGCGGACCTCCTCGAGGCGCTCGGGGTCACCATCGACCTCGGCCCCGACGAGGTGGCCCGCTGCGTGCAGGAGGTCGGGATCGGCTTCTGCTTCGCGGCCCGCTTCCACCCCGGCATGCGCCACGCCTCGGCCACCCGCCGCGAGATGGGCGTGCCGACGGTCTTCAACTTCCTCGGCCCGCTCACCAACCCGGCGCAGCCGACCGCGGCGACCGTCGGGTGCTTCGACACGCGCATGGCGTCGGTGATGGCGTCGGTGCTGGCGAAGCGCAACTTCTCCGTGCTGCTCGTCCGCGGCGAGGACGGCCTGGACGAGTTCACCACCGGCGCGCCCACCCGCGTGTGGGCGGTCAGCGGCGGCTCGGTCACCGAGACGGTCCTCGACGCGGCCGACCTGGGCCTGCCCCGCTCCGCCCCGGGTGACCTGCGCGGCGGCGACCCGGCCCACAACGTCGCGGTGGCGCACCGCATGTTCGCCGGCGAGACCGGCCCGGTCCGCGACGCGGTCCTGGTCAACGCGGCCGCCGCCATCGCCGCCCGCGACGGCCTCTCCCCCACGGGCCTGCCCGACCAGCTCCGCGCCGGCATCGCCCGCGCCGCGGCCGCCGTCGACTCGGGCGCCGCGACCGCGCTCGTCACCCGCTGGGCCGCCTTCAAGCCGTAACGCCCGCTCTTTGACCCCACCTTTGATCGAATGACGGATCCGGTCGTGATGACGGCCGGATCCGCTACTCGATCAACGCGGGCGGCCCGGGGGCCGGTGATGTTTTCATCGGTTATGTCGTGGCGCTTCGCGCCCGACATAACCGAAATTTCGGATATGTTCGCGGAGCGGACATATCCGGGGTAAAGGCAGGCGGCGACCGCGTGACCCGGAAGCGGTGCGGGGCGTTGACGAAACGTGGCCAACACTCCCAACTCGCAGAAAAAGGCGCTGGTGTCGGCGGTCCTTGCCGGGGCGTTGACGCTCGGGTTCGCCGGCATGATGGCGAAGTCGTGCGGCGCACCGGTGCAGGAGCAGGCGGAGGCCGCCAACCCCGCCCTCGAGCTGGTCGACAGTCTCGCGTCCAGGCTGGTGCTCGGGCTGCAGACGGACGCGACGATCCAGTACCAGACCGCCGCCGGGGCCGGCGTCGTCGTCTCCCAGTCGATGCCGCGACGGGCCTACCGGGGGTTCGGCGTCACGTACATCGCGACGCCCGACGGCACGTACCTGTGCCGGAACGTGACCCCCTCGCCGTCCCCGAAGGCCAAGAAGAGCCCTCAGCCGGTCCCTCAATGCGACGAAGGCCCCGGGGCGGACACGATGTCCCCCTCCCAGGCCAGGGACATCAGCGACGCGTTCGGGGGCGAGTTCATGGCCCCTGAGGCGGCGATGGGCAGGCTCGCCACGATCGCCCGGGGTGAGGAGGTGCGGACGGGCACCTCCAAGCGCGGCGACGCCCAGTGCGTGTCGGTGACGGCGCGCGGCATCCGCACCGAGACGGCGTGCGTCAACCCGGCCGGATTGCTGGCGTACTTCGAGGGCACCACGGACGCCGGGAAGTACACGCAGCTCACCCTGCAGTACACGACCCCCAGCGTCAGCGACGAGGCGTTCCTGCCGCCGACCGCGAAGCCGGCCGTGAAGGCGACGGCCTCGGCCAGGCCCGCCGCGAAGGCGATCCCCAGCCCCACCCGGGCCCCGAAGCCGAGCGCTACCGAAAAGTGATGTGACACGCCGCGGGCCGTCCCGGGCGGGGGCGGCCGGCGGTGGCAGCGTGACCCGCATGGAGCTGCACTGCGACACCTGCGCCCGGCAGCGGATCTTCGAACAGCCGGCGTGCCCCGACCACCCGCGGGCGACCTGCCCCGACCGGGCCTGCACGGCCTGCGGCGCCGCGATCGTGGTGGCGCCGGTCATCCTGCTGATGGACCGCCGCTCGCGGGTGATCCTCCGGCAGCGACGGAAAGCGGCCTGAACGACCGTTCAGCTCTCCGTGGATACCGTTCGGCGCAAGTTCCCCGCCGGTACACATCGAGGCCTGACAATCTGTTCATGAATCTCCGGCGCGCCGCCGGCCTCGCGCTCGCTTGCGCGGTGGCCGGCATCGTCACCACCGCATCCCCCGCCGCCGCGGCCGGCATCGACGAGAAGCTGGCCGTCATGTCGTCGTGGTCGCAGCCGACCGCCGCGAGCTACAACTCCTGGAACACCGCCCGCCAGCACCAGTCCGACTGGGCCGCCTACGCCTTCGACTGGTCCACCGACTACTGCTCCAGCAGCCCCGACCAGCCGCTCGGCTTCGACTTCCGGCTGTCGTGCCAGCGGCACGACTTCGGCTACCGCAACTACAAGGCGGTCGGGCAGTTCCCGGCCAACAAGTCCCGCATCGACGACGCGTTCTACCGCGACCTGAAGGCCAAGTGCGCCACGTACAACGCGTTCGTCCGGCCGGCCTGCACCAGCCTCGCGTGGACGTACTACCAGGCCGTTTCCGCGTTCGGGAACCTCGTCGTCAGCAACGGCGACCTGCAGCGCGCCGCGGACCTCAAGGAGCGCGGCGAGCTCGCCGCCGCCAGGTCCAGGGCATGAAGAAGGGGGCCTGCCAGGGGCCCCCTTCTCTCAACGAACCTCAGTGCCTCAGTGCTCGGCGCCGCGCCGGCTGCCGGTGTAGTACTCGAACATCAGCCCGCAGGTGGCGACGATGACCGAGATCAGGCCGACCGCGACGAGCCACCACTGGTCGAACGCCAGGCCGATGCTGGCGGTCGCCGCGGAGAGCGCGATGCCGACGGGCCAGTAGCTGCCCGGGCTGAAGAAGCCCAGGTCGCCGGCGCCCTCGTGGATCTCCGCCTCGGGCCGGTCCTCGGGACGCGGCTCGATGCGGCGCGAGATCAGCCACAGCGCGCTGCCGATCATCGTGAGCAGCAGCCCCGACAGGACCAGCGCGACCACGCCGATCCACTCGACGCCGCGGTGTCCGGTCTGCTCGTGCGGGGCCACGTCGGTCCACCAGCCGTAGAGCGCGGCCATCGCGAACACGAACAACGCGAGCACGAAGAACAAGCGTCCTTCTGACTTCATCGCCGCGCGCCCTTTCTCAGCTCGAGGACCGCTTGGTGCGGTCGGTGTCGAACGGCTGCGTCTTCGTCGCGTAGCCCTGGTTCGGGAAGCCCAGCTGCGCCAGGGCCTCCGGGGTGCTCTTACCGGTGGTCCGCAGGGCCAGGTACTGGCCGTACTGCTCGGCCGACACGACCCGCAGCTCGAAGTTCATCATCGAGTGATACGTGCCGCACAGCTCCGCGCACCGGCCGACGTAGGCGCCGGCGGCGTTGTCCTTCAGCTTGATCTCGAACCTGTTCTCCACGCCCGGGATGACGTCCCGCTTGAACAGGATGTCCGGCACCCAGAACGAGTGGATGACGTCGCGCGAGGTCTCCTTGAACTGCACCGACTTGCCCGCCGGCAGCACCAGCACCGGGATGTAGTCGTCGGCGCCGACCGTCGTGATCGGCTTGCCGTCCGGGCCCTTGGTGTCGCTGTACACGAACTGCCAGTTCCACTTCGAGGCGATGACCTCGATGTTGACGTCCGGGTTCTTCGACAGCCGGTCGACGTCGGTCTGGATGACCGCGGTGTAGAAGAACAACACGGCGATGACCACGAACGGCGCGACCGTGTACAGGATCTCGAACGGCATGTTGTACCGCGTCTGGGGCGGCAGCTCGTCGCCGCGCTTGCGGTACCGCACGACGCACCAGAAGATCAGGCCCCACACGAAGACACCGACCACGAGCGCGGCGACCACGGACCCGATCCACAGGTCGTACATGCGATCGCCCTGCTGGGTGATGCCCTTCGGCCAACCGAACCCGGCGAACGCGTCGTCGACGGAGCACCCGGCGAGCAGGGTCGTCACCGCGACGGCCGAGACGGCGAGCCCGACGGCGCGCGCGGGGCTCAAACCCTTTGAGACCACCTGCTCCTGCCTCCTTAGCAGCGCCGCGCGGCCCGTCTCCGGATGCGTCACGCGGCAAGCCTCACCAACGCTGGCGAGCGTACTCGACCATGAGTGGTCCGCCCGGCTTGGGGTGGCAGTGTCCGGCTCGCGATAGCGTTGCCCAGGTGGGTGTCTACTTCGACGCGGCCACCGCGATGCCGCCGCATCCCGTTGCGCGGCAAGCATTTCTGGCCGCACTGGACGACAGCTGGGCCGACCCCGGCAAGCTCTACACGCCTGCCCGGCGGGCCCGCCGGCTGCTGGACGCGGCCCGGGCGACCGTCGCGGACGTCCTCGGCGTCCGCCCCGACGAGCTGCACTTCACCGCCGGCGGCACCGACGCGGTCCGGCGCGCCGTCAGCGGCGTCAGGAAGGCCCGCGACCTGCGCCGCGTCGTGCACAGCGCCGTCGAGCACTCCGCGGTCATCAAGGCCGCGGGCGCCGACGCCACCGCGGTGCCGGTGTCGCTGACCGGCCGGGTCGACCTCGACGCCCTCCAGAAGGCACTGGATTCGCCGGAAGTGGCCCTGGCCGCCGTCCAGAGCGCGAATCATGAGGTGGGGACGCTGCAACCGGTCGAGGCGGCCGCCTCGCTGTGCGCCGCGGCCGGCGTGCCGCTGCTGGTCGACGCCGCCCAGTCGATCGGTCACGCGCCGCTGCCCACGGGCTGGTCGCTGCTGGCCGGCAGCGCCCGCAAGTGGGGCGGGCCGGCCGGGGTGGGCGTCCTCGCCGTGCGCAAGGGCACCCGCTGGGAGCAGCCGTGGGAGCCGCCCGCGGACGTGCCGGCGGTGGTCGCCGCCGCCGCGTCGTTACGGGCCGTGCACGCCGAGGCGGCGGCCGAGGCCGTCCGGCTGAGCGCCCTCGTCGACGAGATCCGCACCACGGTCGCCGCCACCGTCCCCGACGTGGAGATCGTCGGCGACCCCGTCGAGCGGCTGCCGCACATCGTGACCTTCTCCTGCCTGTACGTCGACGGCGAGGTCCTCCTGCACGCCCTGGACCGGGCCGGGTTCGCGGTGTCGTCGGGCTCCGCCTGCACCGCCGACACCCTCCAGCCGTCGCACGTCCTGGCCGCCATGGGCGTCCTCACCCACGGCAACGTCCGCGTCTCGCTCCACAGCGGAGTCACCGCCGACGACGTCCGCCGCTTCCTGGCAGTGCTTCCGGGCCTGGTCGCCGACGTGCGGGCCGAGGTGGGCATGTGAGCGTGCCGCTGGTGGTCGAGGCCCTCGGCAAGCGCTGCCCGCTGCCGGTCATCATGCTGGCGAAACTCGCCGCGACGCAGCCTCCGGGCACGCGCATCGAGGTCCTCGCCGACGACCCGGCGGCCGCGGTCGACATCCCCGCGTGGTGCCGCCTGCGCGGCCACACCTTCATCTCCACCGACGACACCCGCCACACCGTCGAGCTCCGCTGACCTGACCACGCTCCCGACGGCCGGTATGCTACGGACAGTAGCGACGCCGAACATCAACTTGGATGCCTGGGGTACGGTCGAGGAACAGCGGAGGCCCGTCACCGGGTCATCCGAATCGGGTCCGCCGCGCTCGGGCGGGACGCGATCGGTTTCTACTGCGTTGGACGAACGGGTTACCGAGTTGGACGAAGGGTTACCGCGCTGGGCGTAGGTCGACCGCGCTGAGCGCCTGCGCCGGGCGGCTGGGCGACCACGCTGGGCGGACTGCGTCGAGCGACCGCGTTAGGCGACTGCGTCGGGCGGTCGGGCGGCTGGGTTGGCCCACTGTGCTGGACGGCTGCGTCGGGCAGCTGCGTCGGGTGACCGCGCTGGGCGGCTGCGTCGGGCGTAGGCGCGATCGGGTGTCTCGATCGGGTTACTGCGCCGGGCGGAGGCGCTTGATCAGCAGATACGCCTCACAGCCCAGGCAGAGGCCGAACGCGGAGTTCAGGAAGGCCGCCACCAGCGCGAACGACGCGCCGACGACGCCGAGCACGGTGACGCCCGACAGGTAGCCGGCGACGGTGACCACGGTGAAGAGCAGACCGACCGCCTGGGCGAAGCGCACCGGGGCACCGTCCTCCCGTTCGACGGGCGGCGCGAGGCGCGGGGCGATCAGGTAGCGGTAGAGCAGCCCGTACGGCGTGAGGCGGGGGTCGTACGCGCCGACGGCGAAGATCACCGCCTGGGCGAGGGCGAGCCAGCCGCTGCCGGTGAGCAGGACGATCACGAAGACAACCGTGGTGAGGGCGGCGGAGAAGCGCGGGCCGCGCGGGTCGAGGGTCATGTGGCCAGAACCTCCGTGAAGGTGGCGCGCAGGACGGCGCGGGCGGGCCGGCCGACGCCGATGGCGCGATGGGCGATGACGCGGCGGGAAATCGCGCCGTGGGCGATGACGCGGCGGGAAATTGCGCTGCGGCAGAGGGCGCTGCGCGGGCCGCGGGAGGCACCCGATGGAGGCCATACGGCCAGGACCTCGGTGACGGCGGCGCGTGGGGAAGCCCAGCTGGCGGCGGCGTGGCGGGCGGTGGCGCCGCAGAGGTCGGGGGGCATGCGGCCACGATCTCCGTGGGTGGCGCGCAGGACGGCGCGGTCGGGGACGCGGGCGCCGGCAGTGTGGCGAGCGATGACACCGTGCGGTCTGCGAGAGTCCCGCGTCGGGGGCCATACGGCCAGGAGCTCCGAATCGAAAGCGCGCCGGGAAGCCCAGTCGGCGACCGCGCGGCCGGCGACCACGCCGTTCGGGTCGGGGGCCATACGGCCATGATCCCCGTGGGTGGCGCGCAGGGCGGCGGTGCCAGGCGGGGCGGAGGTCATGCGGCCAGGACCTCCGTGACGGTGGCGTGGAGGGTGGCGCGGTCGGGGACGCCGACGGTGCGGCGGGCGATGGTGCCGCGCGTGTCCACGACGAGCAGTGTCGGCAGGCGCCAGATGCCCAGCTCGCGGACGGCGTCGAGGTGTTCCTCGGCGTCCAGTTCGACGTGGCGGACGCCGGAGACGGTGGTGGCGAGGTCGGTGCAGACGGCGCGGACCTGGCGGCAGGGGGCGCACGTCGCGGAGGAGAACTGCAGCAGGGTGACCGTGTCGCGGGCCGGGGAGAGCAGGCCCGCGGGCAGGTCGCCCCCGGCCGCGCGGAGGCGGCCGTAGCGGGCCCGGTAGACGAGGCCCGCCACGGTCGCGAGGGCGAGCAGCGCCACGACCACGATCATCACAGCGGCAACTGTACGCCCGTACCTACTACACCGATAGGGATGGTTCAGAGCCCGGAAGGCAGCGTCAGGCGGGGAGGTAGGCGCGGATCTCGTCCGCGGCGGCGTCGCCGTACGACTCGGCGATGCGCTTGGTGAACTCGGCGGGCAGGATCTCGTACTCCTGCGGGCCGACGGTCTCGAGGACCAGGGCGGCGACCATCGAGCCGACCTGCGCGGCGCGCTCCAGGCCCAGACCCCACGACAGGGCGGAGAAGAAGCCGGCCCGGAAGCCGTCGCCGACGCCGGTCGGGTCGTTGGCGACGACACCCTTGGCGACCGGCACGTGGATCTCGGCGGGCAGGCCGCGGCCGCGGATGAGGGCGCCGTCCTTGCCGAGGGTGGTGATGAGGACGCCGACCTTGTCCAGCAGCGACTCGGTCGTGAGCCCGGTCTTCGACTCGAGGAGCTCCTTCTCGTAGTCGTTGGTCAGCAGGTACGCGGCGCCGTCGATCAGCTTGCGGATCTCGTCGGCGGACATGCGGGCGAGCTGCTGCGAGCAGTCGGCGGCGAAGGGCACGCCGAGCGTGCGGGCCTCCTCCGTGTGCCGGACCATCGCGACCGGGTCGTTGGCGCTGATGAGGACGAGGTCGATGCCGCCGACCCGGTCGTTGACCGGGGACAGCTCGATGTTGCGGGCCTCGGACATGGCGCCGGCGTAGAACGAGGCGATCTGGCACATGTCGTCGTCGGTGGTGCAGACGAACCGGGCGGTGTGCGCGATCTCGCTCACGTAGACGGAGTCGCAGTCGACGCCGTGGCGGGTGAGCCAGCTGCGGTAGTCGCCGAAGTCGGCGCCGACGGCACCGACGAGGATCGGCTCGAGGCCGAGCAGGGCCATGCCGTACGCGATGTTGGGCGCGATGCCGCCACGGCGGACGGTCAGGTCGTCGACGAGGAACGACAGCGAGACCTTGTGCAGCTGGTCGGGCAGGAGCTGCTCGGCGAAGCGGCCCGGGAAGTGCATCAGGTGGTCGGTCGCGATCGAGCCGGTGACGACGATCTTCATGGAAACCTCGGTCTCAAGACGGCAGGGCCTGAACAGACTACTGTCCCGGTCCAGCCAGCGCGGACACCCCACAGAAAGCTCAGGAAGAGCACCAAAAGGGCCGCCCTGCAGGAGCCGCCAGCTGGTCGACACCGTCGGCCGGATGGCCCGCGAAGGCTGAGCAGGAAGCGAGCAGAAAAGGCACCAAAGGCCGCCCTCCAGGGGTCGGAGAGCGGCCTTGGGATGAGCCGGGAACTAGTGGAAGGAGTCGCCGCAGGCGCAGGAGCCCTGGGCGTTGGGGTTGTCGATGGTGAAGCCCTGCGCGTCGATCCGGTCGGCGAAGTCGATCGTCGCGCCGGTGAGGTAGGGCACACTCATGCGGTCGACGACGACCTCGAAGCCGTCGTAGGTGCTGACCTTGTCCCCGTCGAGCGAACGCTCGTCGAAGAACAGCTGGTAGCGCAGGCCGGAGCAGCCGCCGGGCTGGACGGCGACGCGGAGCCGCAGGTCGTCCCGCCCTTCCTGCTCCAGCAGGCCCTTCACCTTGACAGCGGCATCCGCGGTAAGGCCGATGCCGGCCGGGTTGTCCGTCTGAACAGGCTCGGCAAACTTCGGAGAAGCGGTCACGATCAAGGCTCCCTGCGGTGATGTCTACGGTTCCACCGGTTGCCAACGCGGAGGCGACCGACGGCATTCCCTCTCATAGTGACACGGTTTCGTGCTAGCGGCTCCACTGCGGAGCCAGCCGTCCGCCCAGTTCCCGCAGGCCGTCGGCCGGTCGGGCGAGCGCCTCGGCGGCGCTGCCGAAGTGCTGGACCAGGGAATGCGTCTCCGTGACGCCGATGCTGGCGGCCTCCCGGCGGCCCGCGTCGACCCGCCCGGCGACCACGACGCAGGGCACACCGAGGTCGCGTGCGGCGTTCGCCACACCCGCCACGACCTTCCCGCGCAGCGACTGCTCGTCGAAGGCGCCCTCACCGGTCACGACCAGGGAGACCTCCTCCAGTTCGGCGTCGAGGCGGGTCAGCTCCCGGACCAGGCCGATGCCGGAGGTGACGCGGCCGCCGAGGGCGAGCAGGGCGGCGCCGAGCCCGCCGGCGGCGCCCGCGCCGGGCTGGTCGGCGAGGCCGGCGGGGGCGGTGGGCAGGGCCTGCAGGACGCCGGCCCAGCGGGTCATTGCGGCGTCGAGCAGGAAGACGTCCTCCCTGGTCGCGCCCTTCTGCGGGCCGTAGACGGCGCTCGCGCCGTGCAGCCCGAGCAGGGGGCTGTCCACGTCCGTGGCGGCGACGATCCTGGCGTCGCGCAGCCGGGGTGTACCGCCGAGCGAGGCGCACTCCGTCAGCGCGGCGCCCCCGTACGGCAGCGCGTAGCCGGACGGGGACAGCGGCGCGGCACCCAGGGCGGCGAGCAGCCCGGCGCCGCCGTCGTTGGTGCCGCTGCCGCCGAGCCCGACGACGAGCGTGGTGGCGCCGGCCTCGACCGCGGCGAGCAGCAGCGTGCCGAGCCCGAACGTGGTGGTGTGCTTCGGATCACGTTCGGCGTCGGCGAGCAGGTGCAGGCCGCAGACCTCGGCGCTCTCGATGTAGGCGGTCGTCCCGTCGAGCACGACGTGCCCTTCGGCCGGGCGGCCGAGGGGGCCGGTGGCCGGCACGGTCAGGACGCGTGCGTGCGGCAGCGCCGCCGCCAGTACATCCGCGAAACCCGGACCTCCGTCCGACAGGGGCCGCAGGACGAGGTCGTCGCCGGGCCTGGCCGCGAGCCAGCCGGCGCTGAAGGCCTCGGCGGCGTCGACGGCCGTGATCGTGCCGGCGAACTTGTCGGGACACACCAGGACACGCATCCGGACATTGTGCACGTCTGCTAGGTCACAGTTCCGCGGTACCGCACGCGTGGGACGATCGAAGGGTGACCTGGGCTGAACCGTCGTCAACCGCCACCGCGCTCCTGCTGCTGGGCCGCGGCACCGACCCTGACACCGAGAAGGGTGTCGAGTGCCCCGGCGACCTGCCCGCACCGAGCGACCCCGACCTCGTCGAGCGCGCCCGGCGCGCCAAGGCCGCCCTCGGCGACCGTGTCTTCGTGCTGGGCCACCACTACCAGCGCGACGAGGTCATCCAGTTCGCCGACGTGACCGGCGACTCGTTCAAGCTGGCACGGGAGGCCGCCGCCCGGCCCGACGCGGAGTACATCGTGTTCTGCGGCGTGCACTTCATGGCCGAGAGCGCCGACATCCTGACCTCCGACCGGCAGCAGGTCGTGCTGCCGGACCTTGCCGCCGGCTGCTCGATGGCCGACATGGCCGCGCTGGTGCAGGTGGAGAAGGCCTGGGACCACTTCACCGAGCTGGGCATCGCCGGTGACGTGGTGCCGGTGACCTACATGAACTCGACCGCCGACATCAAGGGGTTCGTCGGCCGCCGCGACGGTGTCGTGTGCACGTCGTCCAACGCGGAGACGGCCCTGAAGTGGTCGTTCGAGCAGGGTTCGAAGGTGTTCTTCCTGCCTGACCAGCACCTGGGCCGCAACACCGCCGTGCTGAAGCTGGGCATGAGCCTCGACGACTGCGTGCTGTACGACCCCCACAAGCCCGCCGGTGGGCTGACCGACCAGCAGCTGCGCGACGCGAAGATGATCCTGTGGCGCGGCCACTGCTCGGTGCACGGCCGGTTCACCCTCGACAGCGTGCGCGACGTGCGGGAGCGGGTGCCGGGCGTCAACGTGCTGGTCCACCCCGAGTGCAAGCACGAGGTCGTCACGGCCGCCGACCACGTCGGCTCGACCGAGTACATCATCCGGATGATCGAGGCGGCGCCGGCCGGCTCGGCGTGGGCGGTCGGCACCGAGCTCAACCTGGTCCGCCGGCTGGCGCTGGCGCACCCGGACAAGCAGATCATGTTCCTGGACCGCAACGTCTGCTACTGCTCGACGATGAACCGGATCGATCTGCCGCACCTCGTGTGGGCGCTGGAGGAGCTCGTCGCCGGTCGCGTGCCGAACGTGATCACCGTCGACGCGGACACCGCGCACCACGCCCGGGTGGCACTCGACCGGATGCTCGCCCTGCCGTAACGCCGAACACCCCGTCACCCTCTGTGGTGGTTGAAGGTTGATCGCTGTCGGAGTCACGTCTTCGTGCCATGACCGACGTGCGGTCGGCGCTCGCATGCCGTAGATGTGGTTATGCTGCTGCGCGGGTTCACGCTCCGTCAGCACATCAGCCTTCAATCCCTGCCTGCAGGAGGGTCTTTCCGTGACCAACTACGACGCCGGTGACGTCCTCACCGTGCACGGTGGCGCGCCGCTCAATGGCGAGCTGCGGGTGCGCGGCGCCAAGAACCTCGTGTCCAAGGCGATGGTCGCGGCGGTGCTGGGCGAGACTCCGAGCACGCTGTTCGACGTGCCGGCGATCCGCGACGTCGAGGTGGTCACCGGCCTGCTGGAGCTGCACGGGGTGACGGTGACCCGCGGCCCGCTCGACGGCGAGCTGCACTTCGACACCTCCGACGTCGAGTCGGCCAACGTCGACGAGATCAACGTCCACGCCGGCTCGAGCCGCATCCCGATCCTGTTCTGCGGGCCGCTGCTGCACCGCCTCGGCCACGCGTTCATCCCCGACCTCGGCGGCTGCAACATCGGCGGGCGCCCGATCGACTTCCACATCCAGGCGCTGCGCGAGTTCGGCGCGGTCGTGGAGAAGTCCGAGAAGGGCATGGACATCACCGCGCCCAACGGGCTGCACGGGGCGAAGCTGCAGCTGCCGTACCCGAGCGTCGGCGCGACCGAGCAGATCCTGCTCACGGCCGTGCGCGCCGAGGGCGTCACCGAGCTGCGCAACGCCGCGGTCGAGCCGGAGATCATCGACCTCATCTGCGTGCTGCAGAAGATGGGCGCGATCATCAAGGTGCACACCGACCGGGTGATCGAGATCCAGGGTGTACCGCGGCTCACCGGCTACACGCACCGCCCGATCCCCGACCGCATCGAGGCGGCCAGCTGGGGCGCGGCGGCCCTCGCCACCCGCGGTGACGTGTTCGTCCGCGGTGCCCGGCAGGCCGACATGATGACGTTCCTCAACCTGTTCACGTCCGTCGGCGGCGCGTTCGAGATCGACGACACCCCGGGCGTGGGCGGCATCCGCTTCTGGCACCCGGGCGGCGAGCTCAACGCCGTGGCGATGGAGACCGACGTCCACCCGGGCTTCATGACCGACTGGCAGCAGCCGATGGTCGTGGCGCTCACGCAGGCCCGCGGGCTGTCGATCGTGCACGAGACGGTGTACGAGCGGCGCCTCGGCTACACGGCGGCGCTCAACCAGATGGGCGCCACGATCCAGACGTACCGGGAGTGCCTCGGCGGCACGCCGTGCCGCTTCGGCCGGCGCAACTTCATGCACTCCGCCGTCATCGCCGGCCCGTCCAAGCTGCACGCCGCCGACCTGGTGATCCCCGACCTGCGGGCCGGGTTCAGCCACCTGATCGCGGCCCTGGCCGCCGAGGGCACGTCCCGCGTGTACGGCGTGAAGCTCATCCAGCGCGGCTACGAGGACTTCGAGGGCAAGCTCAACGGCCTGGGCGCCCACGTCGAGCTGGGCTGACGTTCTTTTCGCGGACAGTGTGCGACCGGCCCGTGGCGTTGGGCCGCTCGCACACTGTCCGCTACCCTTCACGGCGTGCCGTCGTTGTTTTCCCGTAAGTCAGCAGAGCCCGCCGCAGCACCCGCCCCTGAGCCCGACGAAGCCGATGTCACGGCCGGTCGGCGCCAGACGCTGAGCAAGCGCGAGCAGGGCAAGACCACGCCGAAGCGGGTCGTGGCCGGCCGGCGTGTCGCCGAGCCGCCCGCGGCGAACCGGCGCGAGGCCGCGAAGAAGATGCGGGAGCGGCAGCGGGCGGAGCGCCTCGAGGCCCGCGAGGGCATGGCCAACGGCGACGAGCGCTTCCTGCTCGCCCGCGACAGGGGCCCCGAGCGGCGGCTCGTGCGCGACATCGTCGACTCGCGCCGGACCATCGGCACGTTCTTCTTCGGCACCACGTTCCTGGTGATGCTGGTGGGGTTCAACAAGAACCTCAACCCGAGCATCTACTTCGCGGCGAACGCCCTCTTCGGCGTCATGGCCGTCGCGACCGCGATCGACAGCTTCCTGATCTCGCGGACGGTCAAGCGCCTCGTCAAGCAGCGCTTCCCCAACAGCACCGAGAAGCTCGGCCGGCTGTACTTCTACGCGATCATGCGGGCCATCTCGTTCCGTTTCATCCGCAACCCGAAACCGCAGGTGAAGATCGGCGCCACCGTCTAGCGGCCGCCTGGCCGACGGTTCCGGCTCTCCGGGCGACAACGATTCGGCGGCGGCGCTCCGTCCGACGGTGGCGGTGGGAGGCTCCCAAGCCGTACCCTCCCTTCGCGACCGGACCACGATTTTCACCGGGTAGGCGCGTGGCGGGCGCCGGTGCATGATCGGCGCCGGTGTGGGGCGAGGAGAGCGAAGCTGTGAGCGACGAGTACCCGGGGGAAGAGCCGGGAACCGCCGCGCCCACCTGGGCCGCAGCGCAGACGATGCCGTGGACCAGGGTGCCGGAGCAGCGACGTGACGAGCAGGCGCCGTCGGGGCGCGGCGGTCCGGAGCACGGTCCGGGCCAGCAGGGCGGCGAGCAGTGGGGCGACGACCCGTCCGGCCGCCGCCAGCAGGGCCGGCCGTACGGCGACCCGCGCCACCCCGGCGACCCGCGCCTGACCGATCCGCGTGCCGGTGACCCCCGCGGGCCGGTCGACGAGCACGGCCGCCCGCAGCCACGCTGGGCGCAGGGCGGGCCGCCGCCGCAGGGGTACCAGCCGCCGCCGCAGGTGCCGCAGCAGGGCCGCCACCCGCAGCAGGGACGTCCGCCGCAGGGCGGCTACCAGGGGCAGCAGGGCTATCCGCAGGTGCCGCAGCAGGGCCGCCACCCGCAGCAGGGTCGGCCGCAGCAGGGCGGCGACGACCGGCGCGGGTATGAGCGCGGCCACGACGGCCAGTACGACGACCGCCGCGGATACGACGCGCCCTTCGACGACCGCCGCGGGCACGACGCCGGGTATGACGACCGGCGCGGCTACCCCGGTCATGACGACCGCCGCGGCGATCCCCGCCGGGACGACCGGCGGGGCTACGACGACGACCGGCGCGGCGACTTCCGGCGCGACGACCGCCGCGGGTACGAGCCCGGCTACGACGGCCGCGGCCACGAACCCGGCTACGACGACCGGCGCGGGTACGAGCCCGGCTACGACGACCGCCGGGACGACTTCCGGCGCGACGACCGCCGTGACGACCGGCGCGGGTACGGCGCCGGCTACGACGACGACCGCCGCGGGCACGACGACCGGCGGGGCTACGACGGGCCGCCGCCCGGGTACGGGCGCCCGCAGCAGGGGCACGGCCGGCCGCGCAACCCCGCCCTGGACGAGCCGACCGACGAGGTCCCCCGGGTGCGCCGCGGCGCCGCCCCACCGGCCGCACCGCAGTCGGCCCCGCCCGGCGCGGGCCGGGCCACGGTCTACGGCGCTCCCCCGCCGGTGGACGCGCCGATGAGCGCGCCGCCGGCCGGGACGACGTACGGCGGTCAGGGCCGCTCCACCGTCTACGGCGCCCCCACCCAGCCGGGCGGCGGACCGGTCCAGCAGGGTGCCCCGCAGCAGGGACGCACCTACGGCGCCCCGGTCCAGGGCCCGCCGGCGCACGGCGACCACGGCATGCCCGACGCGCCCGTGTCGGCCGCACCGGTCTCGGCCGCGCCCGTGTCGGCGGCGCCGGTCTCGTCGGCGCCGGTCTCGGCCGTGCCGCACCACCATGCGCCGGGTCACGCCCGGCCCGAGGACCTCACCGACCGGCCCGTGTCGTCCGCGCCCGCGCGGCACGCCGGGCACGGCCGGCACGAGGACCCGGGCAACCGGCCGGTGTCCGCGGCGCCCGTCTCCGCGGCCCCGGTCTCCGCGGCACCCGTCTCGTCGGTGCCGGTCTCGTCGGCGCCCGTCTCGTCGGTGCCGGTCTCCTCGGTCCCGGTCTCGTCCGTGCCCGTCTCCGCCGCCCCGGCGCAGGCTGTACCGGCGCACGTCCCACCGGCGCAGGCCGCGCCCATGCCGCCCATGCCGCCCGCTCCCGTCCAGCCCGCGCCCGTCCAGCCCGCGCCCGCACCCGGGTCCGCGGCGAACGCGGACACGGCGAACGCGTCCGGCGGGGCCGGCCCGGCAGGCGGGGGTACGGAGCCGCCGGCCGGCGACGACGTGGTCGTGACGGTGGCGCCGCTGAGCGCGCCGCCGGTCGACGCACCGGAGGCGCCGTTCAACGCGTTCGGGCCCGCCGAAGGCGGCGACGCGGAAGGGCCGGCGCAGGCAGTACCGGCGCCGCAAACGGAACACGAGGGGTCAGGCACGGTGCAGCAGACCGCGATGGACGCCTATCGCTCCGCGCCGCTGACCGGTGCGGGCGTCGACGGGTTGCAGGCGACGGGCTACCTGCCGATCGTGCGGCCCGGGGCGGAAGGGTTCCCGGCCGAGCTGGCGGCGCTGCTGCCGACCTCGCCGGCGGCACCCGGACGCAGCGAGCCGAAGCCCGAGGAGGCCGCGGGCCCCGACCCGGAGCAGGTCCTCGCCGGGTACGTGTGGCGCTTCGACCCCGACACGCTGCGTGAGCAGATCGAGGGCGACGAGGTGCAGGAGCTCACCGAGATCCGCGACTCGCTGACCGCGAAGCTGAACCGCGTCGAGGACAACCCGACGCGGGCGCGGCTGCTGAGCCTGCGCGCCGTGGTGTCCCGGATCCTGAACGACCTGCCCAAGGCGTTCGCGGACGGCAAGCTCGCCCTCGCGCACGCCGAGGCGACCGGTGAGCTGCGCCGGATCGCGATCGCGCAGGCGCGGCTGGCGCACGTGCTGCAGTGGCGGGAGGAGTTCGAGGAGGCCGACCGGCTCTTCACGCTCGCCAACTCCAGCGAGCTGCCGGACCGGCTGCGCGCCACCATGCACCAGCACGCCGGCAAGTGCGCCTACGACCAGGGCCGCTACATGGAGGCCTGCAACCACTTCGAACGGGCCCTCGACCTGCGCAAGGAGGAGGACCCGGAGCTCATCGCGCAGACCGAGCTGGCGCTCGACGCGGTGTTCCGGCGGGTCGCCGAGAAGGGGTGGGGCCCGTACCCGCGCAGCCGCGACGACATCCTGCAGATCCGCAAGGCGCCGGCGCCCGCGTTCGACGAGCAGACCCAGCGGTGGGGGTACATCGAACCCGACGGCAACTTCTGCATCGGCCCCGGCTACCTGGACGTGCAGCCGTTCCGCGACGGTGTGGCGTGGGTGCAGCGGCAGGGTTCGGAGACGTGGGAGCTGATCGACGACGCCGGCAAGCTGCTCATCGAGCCCGCCGCCGGCTACCTGGGCGTCGGTAGCTTCTCCGACGGGGTCGCCTGGGTGTCCCGCGACGGCACGAACCGCTGGATCGCGATCGACAAGACCAACGCGGTGCTCATCTCGACCGGGTACGACGACGTGCGGCCGTTCCGGCGCGGGGTCGCGGCGGTCCGGCGCGGCGAGCACTGGGGCGCCGTCGACAGCGTCGGCCGGGTCGTCGTGTCGTTCCAGTACGACGGATTCGCCACCGCGCTGCTCGACGGACGGTACATCGACGGCTTCAGTGACGAAGGTCTCGCCGTCGTGTCCCTGGACGGGCGCAAGGGTGTCGTGGACCGGTCGGGCCGGGTCCTGGTGCCGCCGATCCACCACACGCTGATGATCCACCCGGTCGCGTTCCTGTTCGCGGACGACTCGCAGCGTTGGGGCGCCCTCGACCGGCGCGGCCGGACGGTGATCGAGGCCACGTTCCCGAGCCGGACCGGGGTGACGGACGAGATCGACCGTCTGCTCGCCGACACGCGCCCCGTCATGTAAGCAGTTAGTCATGGAGTTTCGTCACCTCGGCCGGTCCGGGATGCTCGTCAGCGAGATCTCGTACGGCAACTGGATCACCCACGGCTCACAGGTCGAGGCGGAGCAGGCGACCGCCTGCGTGCACGCCGCCCTCGACCTCGGCATCACCACGTTCGACACCGCCGACGTCTACGCCGGCACCCGGGCGGAGGTCGTGCTCGGCGAGGCGCTGAAGGGTCAGCGCCGCGAGGGCCTGGAGATCTTCACCAAGGTCTACTGGCCGACCGGCCCGGGCCGCAACGACCGCGGCCTGTCCCGCAAGCACATCCTCGAGTCGATCAACGGCTCGCTCCGTCGGCTGCAGACCGACTATGTCGACCTGTACCAGGCTCACCGGTACGACTACGCCACCCCGCTCGAGGAGACCATGGAGGCGTTCGCCGACGTGGTGCACAGCGGCAAGGCGCACTACATCGGCGTCTCGGAGTGGCGGGCCGACGAGATCAGGGCCGCTCACGAGCTCGCGCGCGAGCTCCGCATCCAGCTGGTCTCGAACCAGCCGCAGTACTCGGCGCTGTACCGGGTCATCGAGGCCGAGGTCGTCCCGACGTCGCAGGAGCTCGGCATCGGGCAGATCGTGTGGTCACCCCTGGCGCAGGGCGTCCTGACCGGCAAGTACCTGCCGGGCCAGCCGCCGCCGGCCGGGTCGCGGGCCACCGACGAGAAGTCGGGTGCCAACTTCATCTCCGCGCTGCTGCGCGACGAGGTCCTCACCGCGGTGCAGCAGCTCAAGCCGCTCGCCGAGCAGGCCGGGCTGACGATGGCGCAGCTGGGTGTCGCGTGGGTGCTGCAGAACCCGAACGTGTCCTCGGCGATCGTCGGGGCGACCCGCCCCGAGCAGCTGCAGGACAACGTGAAGGCGGCGGGCGTGAAGCTCGACGCGGAGCTGCTCAAGCGGATCGACGAGGTGCTCGACCCGGTCGTGGAGCGCGACCCGGGCAAGACGCAGAGCCCCGCCAAGCGTCCCTGATCGGTGGTGACGGGGGCCGCTTCGGCGGCCCCCGTCTCACGACCAGAAGCGGAACAGGCTGAGACCGTCGGAGACCAGGTAGGACGGCAGGCCGAGCCCATCGCCGAACGCGAACACGACGGTGAAGAACCAGTCGTTGATCACCGGTGACCACAGCAGCGCGATCAGCAGCAGCATCCCGTACGGCGCGACGTGGTTGAACCCCCGCTGCCACTGCGGGCTCAGCCACGGGAAGAGCAGGTTGCCGCCGTCCACGCCGGGCATCGGCACGAAGTTGAGGATGCTCGCGGTCAACTGCAGGAACGCCAGGAACGCCAGCGCCGCCCAGAACGCCTCGGTGCCGCCGTTGTCCATGCCCAGCGCGAACGGCAGGACCAGCACGACGGCGAGGACCATGTTGGTGGCCGGGCCGACGAAGCTGATCAGGCTGTCCGTGAACCGGTTGCGGATCACCGAGTGGTTGACCCAGACGGCGCCGCCGGGCAGGCCGATCCCGCCGATCAGCAGGAACACCACCGGCAGCACGATGGACAGCAGCGGGTGGGCGTACTTCAGCGGATCGAGCGTCAGGTAGCCCCGGTGCGCCACGTCGTGGTCGCCGCCCTTGTACGCGACGAGGGCGTGCGCGTATTCGTGCAGGCAGAGCGAGACCGTCCAGCCCGACGCGACGAACAGGAACACGTCGAGCTGCTCGCTGCCGAAGCCCGTCCACGTCATCCAGCCGGAGACCGCGAACAGCGCGAGGATGCCCAGGAAGATCGGGCTCGGCCGGAACGCCTCGCGGGGCAGCCCCGCGACGCGTCCCGGCGAACGGCCGAAGGCCACCGCGTCAGCCTCCCGCCGCGGGCAGGAGGCTCATCTTGTATTCCGTGCGCTCGTCCTCGGTCAGGATCGCCGTCGTTGCGCCCTTGGCGACCAGCTCACGCCAGCTCTGGCCGAGCCAGGACTCCGCGTCGGACTGGCTGGAAAACGCCTCGTTCGGGCCGTCGACCGTCCGGCTCTCAGCGTCTTCGAAATGCCATGTCCACGCCATCAGTCACGCTCCCGTCCCAGGTAGGTAGTTTCGAGCGTATCGGGAAGACCGCGTTGTGCCGATGCCGCCCACCGGAAAGTGAACCCCTGGCCATAAAGTACGGGGCATGCGGTTGCTGGTGCTCGGTGGAATCCGGTCCGGGAAGTCGGAAGTGGCGGAGTCGCTCGTCGCGGACGCGGAGCGGGTGCGCTATGTCGCGACCGCCCCCGAGCTGCCGGGCGGACTGACAGACGAGGCGTGGGCGGCGCGGCTGGCCAGACACCGGGAGCGGCGGCCCGCGGGCTGGAGCACCGAGGAGATCGGCACCGAGCCGGAGCGCCTCGCCGACCTGCTGCACAGCGCGAAGCCCGAGGACGTGCTGCTCGTCGACGACCTCGGCGGGTGGCTCACCGCCGTGTTCGACACCGGCGGCGACTGGTCCGACGCGCACGCCGCCGACGCCCGCATCGCCGCGCTCGCCGACGCCGTCCGCGGCTGCCCGGCGGCGCTGCTGGTCATGGTCTCGCCCGAGGCCGGGCTCGCCGTGCTGCCCGCCACCGCGGCCGGGCGCACCTTCGCCGACGCCAACGGGCTGCTCAACCAGCGGGTCGCGGCGGCCAGCGACGGGGTCGCCCTGGTCATCGCCGGGGAGGTCACCTGGCTGCGCGGCGGCTCCGCGGTCGGTTTCGCGGGCGGCCGGGAGGCTGCCGCCGCTGTTGTGGACACCACGCCGTTCGCGTTCACCGGCGCGGTCGCCGGAGCGGTGCTGTCGACGGCCGACGGGGGCGAGGCGCTGTCGTTCCAGCCGGGCATGGAGCTGCCGCTGCCCGACGAGTCGACGGCAGCCGAGGCCGGCGAGCGGCTGCGGACCCTGAAGCTCAACGGCGCCGGCCTGGGCGGGCTCGTGCCCGTCGTCCGCTTCGCCGGCGGCACCCAGGGCCGGCCCGACCCGCGCCCGTGGCAGCAGCCGCGGATCCTGGTCCTGCGCGGCGACCGGACCGGTGGCTTCGCGGCCGGTGACTCGTCGGCGGCCGCCGACGAGCGCCTCCAGGACGTCGTGGACGGCACCGGCACCCTGGCGATGCTCGCCGCGACCGCCGGCGCCAGCGTGCAGGCGATCGACTGCCCCGAGGCCGGGCCCGCCGAGCTGCACGACTCCCTCGACGACAGCAGCGTCGACGCGGCGCTGACCCTCGGCTGGCGGCTCGCCGACGCCGCCGCCAACGAGGGCGTCGACGTGCTCGTCCTGGGTGCCTGCGGCTCCGGCTCCGACGCGGCCGCCGCGGCGATCGTGGCCGTCCTCACCGGCGGCGAGCCCGCCGCGCTGCTCGGCCGGGTCGTCGACGCGACCGGCTTCGTCGACGACGCCGCCTGGATCCGCAAGGTCGGCGCGGTCCGCGACGCCCGGCACCGCATCCGCGCCCGCAGCCGCGAGCCGCACACGATCCTGTCGATGCTCGGCGGCGGCGACATCGCGGTCGCGGTCGGCGTCCTGCTCGGCGCCGCGTCCCGCAAGCTGCCCGTCATGATCGACGGCCCCGTGGGCATCGCCGCCGGCCTGGTCGCCCGCGACTACGGCGCGCAGACCCGGCACTGGCTCCTCATGCCCGACCACGGCGAGAACCCGACGGTGAAGCTCGCCGCCGACGTGCTCGGCGTGACCCCGTTCCTGCAGCTCAAGCTCGGCCTCGGCGAGGGCGGCACGGCCCTGGCCACGCTGCCGCTGATCAACACGGCGCTCACCCTGGCCGCGGCGACCCCGCCCCGCGTGCCGGCCCCCGCCGAGCCGCCGTCGGACGGCCTGACCGAGCAGGAGCGGATCGAGGCGGAGATCCAGCGGGTCGTCGCGGACTCCCCCACCGCCGAGATGCCGTACGTGAAACCGTCGTGGGAGGACTGAAGCTCGCCCTGACCCTCTTCACGATCGCCCCGCTGGGCGTGTCCCGGGTCGACCGGCCGGCGGCGCGGACGGCGATGGCCGTGGCTCCCCTGGTCGGCGTCATGCTGGGAGGTGTACTGGCCGGCGCCGCCCTCGGTCTCCGCACCGCGGGCGCCTCACCCCTCCTGGCCGCCGCCGCGACGGTCGCCTTGGCCGCCGTCTGCACCCGTGCCCTGCACCTGGACGGCCTGGCTGACACGGCCGACGGCCTGGGCTCCTTCGCCCCGAGCAACAAAGCCCTCGAAATCATGAAAAAATCGGACATCGGCCCTTTCGGCGTGGTGTCCATCGTGGCGGTGCTGCTGCTCGACACGGCCGCCCTGACCAGCATCCTGTCCCACCCGTGGCCGGCGGCCCTGGCCATGGTCGTCACCGGCACCGCCGCGGGCCGCCTCGGCGCCACCATCGCCTGCCGCGCGGGCCTGCCCGCCGCGCGCCCCGAGGGCCTCGGCGCCCTGGTCGCCGCGACCCTCCCCCGCCCGCTGATCGCCGCGCTCACCCTGCTGCTCGCCGCCGCCGCGGCCGCCCTGGCCACCACGACGGGCTTCACCGACCCGGTCCGCGCCCCGCTCGCGGTCCTCCTCGCCGCCGCCACCGCCTGGTCCCTGACCCACCACACAAGACGCCGCCTGGGCGGCATCACCGGCGACGTGATCGGCGCCGCTGTGGAACTCGCCACACTGACCGCCTGGCTCGTCCTGGCCACCACCCCCTGACCCGCATCCCCCGCCCGCCGGTTTGTCGTCACTCCGGGCTGACACCCCAGCTGTGGAAATCGCCACAAACGACGGTCTGACCGGCCCACGCCACCAGCGAGCTGCGTGACCCCGGCACCCCTCGTGGAGTGGGAGCGGGGCGAGACGGTCCGGGCGGGGTGCGAGAGGCAGCAGGCCCGCCCGGAGCGACGTGGTCAGCGGACGTTGGACTTCACGAACGGGGGTTTGACGACGCGGACGGTCGAGCGGCGGCCGCGGACGTCCAGGGCGACCTCGTCACCCTCCGAGACCCCGGCCGAGGTGTCGATGAGGGCCAGGCCGATGCCGACCTTGCGGGTCGGGGAGAACGTGCCGCTGGTCACCTCGCCGATCGGGGTGTCACCGGAGGCGGGGAGGACGGCCATGTGCGCCCTGGGGATGCCGCGGTCCAGGGACTCGATGCCGAAGAGGAGGCGGCGCGGGCCGGCGGCCTTCTCGGCGAGCAGGGCTTCGCGGCCCCAGAACTGCTCCTTGCCCCAGCCGACGGCCCAGCCGGAGCGGGCCTGGACGGGGCTGATGTCCAACGACAGGTCCTGGCCGTGCAGGGGGTACCCCATCTCGGTGCGCAGCGTGTCACGGGCGGCGAGGCCGCACGGGCGGGCGCCGGCGGCGGTGATCGCGTCCCAGAGGGTGTGGGCGTCGTGGGAGGGCACGACCAGCTCGTAGCCGTGCTCGCCGGTGTACCCCGTGCGGCACACGACGACGTCGCTGCCCTCGAAGGCCGAGACGGTGAAGCTCATGTAGTCGTGGTCGGTCGGCAGTCCGATGCCGGACAGCAGCTCCGCGGAGCGGGGGCCCTGCACGGCGAGGACGGCGAAGAGCTCGTGCTGGTCGACGACGCTGATCCCGTTCGGGGCGGCGGCGACGAGCCGGCGGACGACCTCGGCGGTGTTGGCCGCGTTGGGGATGAGGAAGACGTCGTCGTCGCCGAAGCGGTATGCGATGAGGTCGTCAACCACGCCGCCGGATTCGTCGAGGCAGAGGGTGTACTGCGCCTGGCCTGCGGCGATACGGTTGAGGTCGTTGCTGAGGCAGCGGTTGACGAAGTCGGCGGCGCCGCGGCCGCGGACCCGGGCCTTGCCCAGGTGCGACACGTCGAACACGCCGGCGTCCTCCCGGACCGCCGTGTGCTCCTTGAGCACGCCACCTCCGGCGTACTCGAGGGGCATCTCCCAGCCACCGAACGCCGCGAACTTGGCACCGAGCGCCGCATGACGGTGATACAACGCGGGGTGCCGCAAGGGTTGCGTCATGCCCGCAACCTATCGCGTTGGTTATCGTGTCCAGCACCCGAATCGGCGGCATGCTGAAGGTGCGGTACCGCCGCAGCCGACGCTGACGCAGAACACCACCAGTGATGTGGAGCCCGAGTGACCGCCCTGAACCTGGTCGACACCGACCCCGCCGAGCTCGCCGTCGACGCCGTGGTCGTCGGCGTGTACGCACACGACGGCGGTGACGCCAAGCTGCTGCTCGCTTCCGGAGCGGAGAGTGTCGCGGCGGCGTTCAGCGACCGGCCGGGTGGCGGGCTGGCGGAGACGCTGCGGGTCCTCGGCGCGACCGGGGCGATCGGCGAGGTGACGAAGGTCGCCGCGTTCGGCGCGGTCGCGGCGCCGCTGGTGGTGGCGGTCGGGCTCGGGCCGGAGCCGGCGGGTGCCGCTCCCGCGGCGGAGACGCTGCGGCGGGCCGCCGGGGCGGCGACGCGCGCCCTGGCCGGGTCGGCGTCGGTGGCGCTCGTGCTGCCGCTGTCGGACCGGGACACGCCCACCGACGACGAGCTGACCGCGGGCGTGCGGGCCGTCGCCGAGGGCGCGGTGCTGGGTGCGTACCAGTTCACCGGGTACAAGACGAAGGGCGTCCGGAAGGACCCGGTCCGCAAGGTGGTGCTCCACGTGCCGGACGCGGCGGCGCGCCTGGCGAAGGCGGCCGTGAAGCGGTCGGGCACGGTGACGGCGGCGGTGACCCGGACCCGCGACTGGATCAACACAGCGCCCAACGAGCTGCGCCCGCCGCAGTTCGCCGAACAGGCGAAAGAGGCCGCGGAGGCGGCGCAGCTGGACGTCACCGTCCTGGACGAGAAGGCCCTGGCGAAGCAGGGGTACGGCGGCATCCTCGCGGTCGGGCTCGGCTCGGCGGCGGCGCCGCGGATGGTGCGGATCGCGTACGAGCCGGCGGGCGCGACGAGAAGGGTCGCGCTGGTCGGCAAGGGCATCACGTTCGACACGGGCGGCGTGTCGATCAAGCCGGCGGCGGGCATGTGGGAGATGAAGTCCGACATGTCAGGGGCGGCGGCGGTCGTGTCGACGATGATCGCGATCGCGGCGCTGAAGCCGAAGGTCGCCGTCGTGGCGTACGCGCCGATGGCCGAGAACATGGCGTCCGGCAGCGCGTACCGGCCGGGCGACGTCGTGACGATGTACAACGGCCACAAGGTCGAGGTGCTCAACACCGACGCCGAGGGCCGCATGATCCTCGGCGACGCGATCGCCCGGGCGTGCGAGGACGACCCCGACTACCTGTTCGAGGTGTCGACCCTGACCGGCGGCCAGGTGATCGCGCTCGGCAAGCGGATCTCCGGGGTGATGGGCACGCCGGAGCTGTGCGAGCGGGTCCGGGACGCGGGCGAGCGGGTCGGCGAGCCGGCGTGGCCGATGCCGCTGCCGGAGGACGTCCGCAAGGGCATGGACTCCGAGGTCGCCGACATCTCGCAGGTCAACGCGGGCATGGACCGGGCGGGGCACATGCTGCAGGGCGGCGTGTTCCTGTCCGAGTTCGTCGCCGAGGGCGTGCAGTGGGCGCACATCGACATCGCCGGCCCCAGCTACCACTCCGGTGAGGCGTTCGGCTACTGGGCGAAGGGCGGCACCGGCGTGCCGGTGCGCACCCTGATCGGCCTGGTGGAGGAGATCGCCGCCGAAGGCTAAGTGGTCTTGTTGCGGGCGTTGAAGTCGCGCATCCGCTGCGGGTAGCCGACGAGCGCCACGTCGTAGATCGGCATGCTCAGCTTGTGGGCGAACTGGCGGGCCGCCTGCGGGTCGTCGACGCGGCGGCGGGTCCACTCGCCGTCGTGTGCGATCAGCAACAGTGTCGTTTCTGTCACTGCCGTGCGGGGCTCGATGAACCCTTCGACGCCCCGCCGGGACCGGACGAACTCCTCCAGGTGCCGCAGGTCCTCACGGTTGGCGGCGCGCCCACCTGCGGCGGCTCTGTTGCGACGGAACCAGGCCAAGATCCGTGCCCCTCCCCGTGATGATGCCCCGACGAACCCCCGCGAACGGGCACCCGGCGGTCGACGTCGGGGCACCTACCGTCGCAGGCGGACGGCGGTGATGACAAGATGGCCAAGGATCGTCATGCCATCACGGACCCAACCGGTCCGTGCATCACCTGGGAGAATCCGTGAGCGACCCACACGCCAACTCCTTCGACGTCCTGATCCTGGGCGGCGGCAGCGGCGGCTACGCGGCGGCGTTCCGCGCGGCGCAGCTCGGCCTGTCCGTCGGCCTGGTCGAGAAGGACAAGCTCGGCGGCACCTGCCTGCACCGCGGCTGCATCCCGACGAAGGCGCTGCTGCACGCAGGTGAGGTCGCCGACGCGGCCCGCGAGGCGGAGCAGTTCGGCGTCCAGGCGACGTTCAACGGCGTCGACATGAAGGCGGTCAACTCGTACAAGGACGGTGTCATCACCAAGCTCTACAAGGGGCTGCAGGGCCTGGCGAAGGCCCGCAAGGTGACGCTGATCGAGGGCGAGGGCCGGCTCGTCGCCGCCGACACGGTCGAGGTGTCGGGCACGCGGTACAAGGGCAAGAACGTCGTCCTGGCGACGGGCTCCTACTCCAAGTCCCTGCCGGGCCTGGACGTCGACGGCGAGCGGGTGCTGACCAGTGAGCACGCCCTGGCCCTGGACCACGTGCCGGCGTCGGCGGTGATCCTCGGCGGTGGCGTGATCGGCTGCGAGTTCGCCAGCGCGTGGAAGTCCTTCGGGGTGGACGTGACGATCGTCGAGGCCCTCCCGCGGCTCATCGCGGTCGAGGACGAGGCGAGCTCGAAGGCCCTGGAGCGGGCGTTCCGCAAGCGTGGGATCAAGTTCAAGACCGGCAAGCCGTTCGAGAAGGTCGAGCGCGCCGGCGAGGGCGTCAAGGTGACGATCCAGGGCGGCGAGACGATCGAGGCGGAGCTGCTGCTCGTCGCGGTCGGCCGCGGTCCGACGACGGCCGGCCTCGGCTACGAGGAGCAGGGCGTCAAGATGGAGCGCGGGTTCGTCATCACCGACGAGCGGCTGCGCACCAGCGTCCCCGGCGTGTACGCGGTCGGCGACATCGTGCCGGGTGTCCAGCTCGCGCACCGCGGCTTCCAGCAGGGCATCTTCGTCGCCGAGGAGATCGCCGGGCAGCACCCGCAGGTGATCGACGAGGCCGGCATCCCGCGCGTCACGTACTCGGAGCCGGAGGTCGCCTCCGTCGGGCTCAACGAGTCGAAGGCCCGCGAGCTACACGGCGACAAGATCGAGGTGATCCAGTACGACCTGTCCGGCAACGGCAAGAGCCAGATCCTGAAGACCGCCGGTTTCGTGAAGCTGGTGCGGGTCAAGGACGGCCCCGTCGTCGGCGTCCACATGGTGGGCGCGCGGGTCAGCGAGCTGATCGGCGAGGGCCAGTTGATCTACAACTGGGAGGCCTTCCCGGGCGACGTCGCCCCGCTCGTGCACATGCACCCCACGCAGAACGAGGCCATCGGTGAGGCGTTCCTGGCGCTCGCCGGAAAGCCGCTGCACGTCCACTGATTCCATCCGGGACCCGACCGCCACAAGCACTGTCCAGCAGCGTTTCAAGGAGACTGTTCATATGCCGGTATCGGTCACCATGCCCCGGTTGGGCGAGAGCGTCACTGAGGGCACCGTCACCCGCTGGTTGAAGCAGGAGGGCGACCAGGTCGAGGCCGACGAGCCGTTGCTCGAGGTCTCCACCGACAAGGTCGACACGGAGATCCCGTCACCGGCGGCCGGGGTGCTCACGCGCATCGTGGTGCAGGAGGACGAGACCGCCGAGGTCGGCGCCGAGCTCGCCGTCATCGGCGACGCCGGCGACGCGGGCGGTGCGGCCCCGGCCGAGGAGCCGGCCGCCGCCGAGGAGCCCGCTCAGGCCGAGGAGCCGGCCCCCGCGGCCGAAGCACCCCAGGCCGAGGCCCCGAAGGCCGAGGCGGCGCCCGCCGCGGAGGCGGCGTCGGGGGAAACCACGTCGCTGAAGATGCCGGCGCTGGGCGAGTCCGTCACCGAGGGCACCGTCACCCGCTGGCTCAAGCAGGTCGGTGACGCGGTCGAGGCCGACGAGCCGTTGCTCGAGGTCTCCACCGACAAGGTCGACACGGAGATCCCGTCGCCGGTCGCCGGCACGCTGCTGGAGATCAAGGTCGCCGAGGACGAGACCGTCGAGGTCGGCGCCGAGCTGGCCGTCATCGGCGCCCCGGGCGCGGGCGGCGGCGCCCAGCCGGCGCAGCAGGCCCAGCCCGCCCAGCCCGCCCAGCAGGTGGAGCAGCCCCAGCCGAAGGCCGAGCCCAAGCCCAAGCCGGAGCAGGCCGCCGCCCCCGCGCAGGCGGCCGCCCCGGCCCCCGCGCAGCCGGCGCAGGCCAAGCCGGCCGCGGCCGCCCCGGTCGCCGCCGGCCCGGCCACCTCGGTCGAGCCGAGCGTCAACGGCAAGGCCGAGGGCGACGCCGGGTACGTGACGCCGCTGGTCCGCAAGCTCGCCTCCGAGCACGGGGTCAACCTGGCGACGCTGTCCGGCACCGGGGTCGGCGGGCGCATCCGCAAGCAGGACGTCCTCGACGCCGCCGCCAAGGCCAAGCAGGCCGCCGCCGCTCCCGCTGCCGCGCCCGCCGCGGCCGCCGCGGAGAGCAAGCCGGCCGCGAAGGCGGCGCCGAGCCCGCTGCGCGGCCAGACGCAGAAGCTGACCCGCATGCGCGCGCTCATCGCCCGCCGCATGGTCGAGTCGCTGCAGGTGTCGGCGCAGCTCACCACGGTCGTCGAGGTCGACGTCACCAAGGTGGCGAAGCTGCGGGCGAAGGCCAAGCAGCAGTTCCTCGACACGCACGGCGTGAAGCTGTCGTTCCTGCCGTTCTTCGCCCTCGCGGCGGTCGAGGCGCTGCGGGTGCACCCGTCGGTGAACTCCTCGATCGACCTGGAGGCGGGCACCGTCACGTACCACGACGCCGAGCACCTCGGCATGGCCGTCGACACCGAGAAGGGACTCATCGTCCCGGTCATCCGCAACGCGGGCGACCTGAACCTCGGCGGCCTCGCCAAGCGGATCGCGGACGTGGCCGAGCGCACCCGCACCAACAAGCTCAACCCGGACGACATCACCGGCGGCACGTTCACGCTGACCAACACCGGCAGCCGCGGCGCGCTGTTCGACACGCCGATCATCAACCAGCCGCAGGTGGCGATCCTCGGCACCGGCGCGGTCGTGAAGCGTGCCGTCGTCGTCAACGACCCGGAGCTCGGCGAGATCATCGCGCCGCGGTCCATGGTGTACCTGGCGCTGTCCTACGACCACCGGATCGTCGACGGCGCCGACGCGGCCCGCTTCCTGACCACGGTCAAGGAGCGCCTCGAGGGCGGCAACTTCGAGGCCGACCTCGGCCTGTAACACCGCAATGCGAAACCTGTAGCACCGCGACGCGAAACAGGGGCGCCCCCGAGGGGCGCCCCTGTTTGTGGTTTATCGGCCGCCGCTGGGCAAGATGACGGCATGCAGATCCTCATCGCGGGCGCGTCCGGGTTTCTCGGCGGGCGGCTCGTGCCGCACCTGCGCGCCGCCGGGCACCAGGTCACCCAGCTCGTGCGTCGGCCCGCCCGCGGCCCGGGCGAGCTGCGCTGGGACCCGGCCGCCGGCCTGCTCGACGCGTCGGCCGTCGCCGGCAAGGACGCCGTCATCAACCTGGCGGGGGCCGGTGTCGGCGACCGGCGCTGGACCGAGCAGTACAAGCGGACGCTGCGCACCAGCCGCGTCGACACCACCGGGACCCTCGCGAAGGCGATCGCGGCCGCCGGGGCGCAGCGGCCGGCGGTGCTGCTGAACTCGTCCGCGGTCGGGTTCTACGGCGACACCGGCGACCGCGCCGTCGACGAGCAGTCACCGGCCGGCGCGGGGTTCCTCGCCGACCTGTGCCGGGTGTGGGAGGCGGCGACCCGCCCCGCGGAGGACGCCGGGACGAGGGTCGCGCTGCTGCGCACCGGGTTCCCGCTCGCCCGCGACGGTGGGCTGCTGAAGCCGCTGTACCTGCAGTTCAAGCTGTTCGCCGGCGGGAGGATGGGCGGCGGCCGGCAGTACCTGCCGTGGATGTCGCTGCCGGACTGGCTGGGCGCCGTCGAGTTCGTCCTGGAGCGCGACCTCGCCGGCCCCGTGAACCTCACCGGCCCCGAACCGGTCACCAACGCCGAGTTCTCCGCGACCCTGGCGAAGGTGCTGCACCGGCCCAACCTGCTGCCGGTGCCCGGGTTCGCGCTGAAGGCCGCCGTCGGCGAGTTCGGCGGCGAGGCCCTGGTCAGCCAGCGGGTGCTGCCCGGGGTCCTGGTGCGCGAGGGTTTCCCGTTCGCGCACCGGACCGTCGAGGCGGCGCTTCAGCAGGCGGTGTCGGCGACGACGTAGTAGTTGGCGCCGGTCTGCTGCAGGCCGTGCGTGGTGAACACGTTGTAGAGGCCCATCGCCTGGTTGGACCCGTTGGCGTACACGTAGCCGCCGCTCTGGTGCGCCCGCCCGGCGGTGACGTGGGCGTAGTTCGACGCCCGGACGCACGGACCGGCGGACGGGGTCGACGACGGGGTGGCCGACGGCGTGGGCGAGGCGGTCGGCGAGCCCGTGGGGGTCACGACGCCGCCGTCCAGGCCCCAGTCGCGGGCCTGGTAGTACGACGAGCAGATGGTGTCCTTGTAGTACGTGCCTGCCGTCCCGCACTGCTCGGTGGCGCTGCCCGGGTCGACGGGTGTCGCGTGCGTCATGCCCTGCACCAGGTACACCTTGACCTTGTCGGCGTAGTTCGACATGGACGTGCCGCCGGGCAGCGACGCGGTCGACGTCGGGGTCTGCGAGACGCCGAGGACGTTGGTCCACTGGTCGCGCAGCTCGGTCGCGTTCGCCGGGGCGACGGTCGTGTCCGACGTGCCGTGCCAGATCGACACCCGCGGGCGGGCGCCGGTGTAGCCGCTGTAGGCGTTGCGGACCAGGTCGCCCCAGGCCGCGGGGGTCTTGTCGACGCCCGGGTTCATGCAGCTGAAGGCGCTCGTCGTCGAGGTCGCGCAGCGGTACGGAATGCCGGCCATGATCGCGCCGCCGGCGAAGACGTCCGGGTACGTGGCGAGCATCACGGCGGTCATGGCGGCACCGGCGGACAGGCCCGTCACGTACACCCGGCCGCGGTCGATCTGGTAGTTGGTGGCGGCGTAGTCGACCATCTGCTTCACCGACAGGGCCTCACCGGAGCCGCGGGCCGTGTCGCCGGTCTCGAACCAGTTGAAGCAGCTGGAGCTGTTGTTCGCGGACTTCTGCTCCGGCAGGACCAGGGCGAAGCGCCACAGGTCCGCGTACTTGCGCCAGCCGGCGTTGGTGAAGTAGTCGGTGGCGTTCTGGGTGCAGCCGTGCATGGCGACGACCAGCGGCGCGTTCGCCGGCAGGCCGTCGGGGCGGTAGCTGTACATGGCGAGGTTGCCGGGGTTGGAGCCGAAGCTCGACACCGCGGTCAGCGACGCGGCATAGGCCGGGGTGGACACGACGGTCAGGCCGACGGCGGTGCCCACGGCGGCGAGCACGGGCAGGACGAAGCGCAACCAGCGGGGCATGGCGGTGCCCTTTCCTCTCGGGGGATGCCCACGCTAGGTGTGACGCTTCACGCACCACTATGTCCGTTGTCCACACATTCCTGGCCCGGTCGGCGTGCGTTCGCCGGCGTTAGGCTGAGGCGTGACCAGCATTCTGGGTTTTGAGGTTGTACGGGCCGGCCTGGTCGACTACGAGACGGCCCTGGCCGAGCAGCGGCGGATCCACGAGGCCGTCGCGAGCGGCGCCGCACCCGACACGGTGCTGCTGCTGGAGCACCCGAGCGTCTACACGGCGGGCAAGCGGACCGAGCCCGCGGACCGCCCGTTCGACGGCACCCCGGTCGTCGACGTCGACCGCGGCGGCAAGATCACCTGGCACGGTCCGGGGCAGCTGGTGGGCTACCCGATCGTCAAGCTGCCCGACCCGATCGACGTCGTGGCGTACGTGCGCCGCATGGAGCAGGTCCTGATCGACGTCTGCGCCGAGTTCGGCCTGGCCACGGTGCGGGTCGAGGGGCGCAGCGGGGTGTGGGTCGCCGCCGACGAGCGCGGGCCGGACCGCAAGGTCGCCGCGATCGGGATCCGGGTCGCCCGTGGTGTGACGCTGCACGGGTTCGCGATCAACGCCGACTGTGACCTGTCCCGCTACGACATCTTCGTCCCGTGCGGCATCCGCGACGCGGGCGTGACGTCGCTGTCGGCCGAGCTGGGCCGCGACGTCACGGTCGCCGAGGTCCTGCCGGTGGTCGAGCGGCACCTGGCGACGCTGCACCAGAGCTGACGCGGCTGGCGGGGGGCCTGTCCGCACCGGGCAGGCCCGCAGGACATCGACCTGGCGGGCCGCGGACATAGACCACCGACGTGTCGTCGAGCACCACCGTTTCGTGATTGCCGGGTGTACGGATCGGGAACCTCGCGGACGTGACGTCAATCGCGTTCCCGGCGGCTGGGCAGGCCTCGGGCGTAGGCTTTCCCGTGTGACCGCCGTTGTTCCGGAAGGCCGTCGTCTGCTGCGCATCGAAGCGCGAAATGCGGAGACGCCGATTGAGCGCAAGCCGCCGTGGATCAAGGTCTCCGCGAAGATGGGGCCTGAATACACGCACCTGCGAGGCCTCGTGCAACGCGAGGGCCTCCACACGGTGTGCCAGGAGGCCGGCTGTCCCAACATCTACGAGTGCTGGGAAGACCGCGAGGCGACGTTCCTCATCGGCGGCGACCAGTGCACGCGACGGTGCGACTTCTGCCAGATCGACACCGGTAAGCCCGCCGAGTTCGACGCCGACGAGCCGCGCCGGGTCGCCGAGTCCGTGGCGACGATGGGCCTGCGCTACGCGACGGTGACCGGTGTCGCCCGCGACGACCTGCCCGACGGTGGCGCGTGGCTCTACGCGGAGACCGTCCGGCAGATCCACGGCCTGGTCGACGGCTGCGGCGTGGAGCTGCTCATCCCCGACTTCAACGGCGAGCCGAAGCTGCTCGGCGAGGTCTTCGAGGCCGGCCCCGAGGTGCTCGCGCACAACGTGGAGACCGTCCCGCGGATCTTCAAGCGGATCCGTCCCGCGTTCCGCTACGAGCGCTCCCTCGACGTGATCACGCAGGCCCGCACCGCCGGCCTCGTCACCAAGTCCAACCTGATCCTCGGCATGGGCGAGGAGCGGGCCGAGGTCACCCAGGCGCTGCGCGACCTGCACGACGCCGGCTGCGAGCTGGTGACGATCACGCAGTACCTGCGGCCGACGCCGCGGCACCACCCGGTGGAGCGCTGGGTGAAGCCCGAGGAGTTCGTGGAGCTGCGCGAGGAGGCCGAGCAGATCGGCTTCGCCGGCGTGCTCAGCGGGCCCCTGGTGCGCTCGTCCTACCGGGCCGGCCGCCTCTACCGTCAGGCCCTGGACAGCCGCGCGCTGAAGGCGTGACAGCCGGGCGCTGAAGGCGTAAGCGGCCAGCGAAGCGACTCGGGCCGCGCACCAGGAAGCACAGCATCGGCTCACGCCGACGCCGAAGGCGGCGGCGTGGGCGCTTCCCATTAGAGTGGGAGGTATGGCAAAGGCCCAGGAGCCGGAGAAGGTCTCCTTCTTCACTCGGCTCAAGCAGATCGGCATGGTGTTCTCGTTCACCGCCAAGCGGGACAAGCTCTTCGTTCCGCTGGTCCTGGTGGTGGTCCTCGTGCCGCTCATCGCCGTCGGCGTGGCCATCGGGCTCGGGGTGTCCTGGGTATGGGCGCCGATCGGTGTCCTCGCCGCGCTGCTGGGCACCGTCATCGTGCTCAACCTGCGCTCGCAGAAGGCCATGATGCGCGAGGCCGAGGGGCAGCCGGGCGCGGCCGCCTCGATCATCGAGAACATGCGCGGCGACTGGCGGGTCACCCCCGCGATCGTCTCCACGACGCAGTTCGACATGGTGCACCTGGTCATCGGCCGGCCCGGCGTGATCCTCCTCGGCGAGGGCAACCCGAGCCGGGTCCGCGGCCTGATCAACCAGGAGCGCCGCCGCCTGGTGAAGGTCATCGGCAACGCGGAGCTGCGCGACTTCGTGATCGGCAACGAGGAGGGGCAGCTGCCCCTCGCGAAGCTGCGCAACACGCTGGTCCGGCTGCCGCGCACGATCACCGGCAAGGACGTCAACGCGCTCGACAAGCGCCTCACGGCCCTGTCCGCGCGCCCGCAGATGCCGCGCGGCGCGATGCCGAAGAACATGAAGCCCCCGAAGGGCGCGTTCAAGGCCATGCGCGGCCGCTGAGCGATCCGCTGCGGGACCTACGAGGCCGCCGGCTGGGTGTTCACGACCCAGGAGCCGGCGGCTTTGTCGTGCAGTCCCCGGCCGTCCTTGTCCATGATCAGCGCCGGTACGAGCAGCAGCAGCAACGCGCCCCGCAGGATCGCCCGGGGCACGCCGATCGCGCCGCCTGTGGCCATTGACACACACCGGATGCGCAGCAGCCGCATCCCGAGGGTCTGGGCGAAGAAGCCGAGGAACAGCCCGTACACCACCAGCAGCAGCCCGGGCGCGAGCCACGGCACCTCGACCGGATCCGCGAACGCCCTGCTGATGACCAGGCACAACAGCCAGTCGACGAGGATGGCGCCGAAGCGCCTGGACAGCGATGCAGCGGTGAGCTCCACGGCAGGCAAGCCTACCGGGCGCCTCACCTGTCACTGATTTGTCAAACGACTGTGGCGAAACACAGTGGAAACAATCGAGACATGCCCGGGCAATCGCACGGTTCTACGGTCGCCCTCAACCAGCCACCTTCACACTGAAGTGATCACCACGAGACTGGTACTGCCTGCGACCTGGAGGACGAGTGTTCGCCAATTCTGACGAGCTGCTGCGATACGTGAAGGACGAGGGCGTCCGCTTCGTCGACATTCGCTTCTGCGACCTGCCGGGCGTCATGCAGCACTTCAATGTCCCCGCCGAGGCGTTCGACGAGAGCGTGTTCAGCGACGGTCTCGCGTTCGACGGTTCGTCCATCCGTGGCTTCCAGGCGATCCACGAGTCGGACATGATGCTGCTGCCGGACCCGACGTCCGCCTTCATCGACCCGTTCCGGATCGAGAAGACCCTGGCGCTCAACTTCTTCATCCACGACCCGTTCACGCGTGAGGCCTACTCCCGTGACCCGCGCAACGTGGCGAAGAAGGCCGAGGCGTACCTCGCGTCGAGCGGCATCGCCGACACCGCCTACTTCGGCCCCGAGGCCGAGTTCTACATCTTCGACTCGATCCGGCACGAGACGTCGGCGAACCAGGCCTACTACTACATCGACTCGGTCGAGGGCTGGTGGAACTCCGGCAAGGAAGAGCCGGGCGGCAACCGCGGTTACAAGACCGCCTACAAGGGTGGCTACTTCCCGGTCCCGCCGGTCGACCACTACGCCGACCTGCGTGACCAGATCGTCCAGCGCCTCCTCGGCGCCGGCTTCATCGTCGAGCGCTCGCACCACGAGGTCGGCACCGCCGGCCAGGCGGAGATCAACTACCGCTTCGGCACGCTGCTGCAGGCCGCCGACCAGCTCCAGCTCTTCAAGTACATCGTGAAGAACACCGCCTGGGCCGCCGGCAAGACCGCGACCTTCATGCCGAAGCCGCTCTTCGGCGACAACGGCTCCGGCATGCACACCCACCAGTCCCTCTGGCTGGGTGGCGAGCCGCTGTTCTACGACGAGGCCGGCTACGGCGGCCTGTCGGACACGGCCCGCTGGTACATCGGCGGCCTCCTGCACCACGCTCCGTCGCTGCTGGCGTTCACCAACCCGACGGTCAACTCCTACCGCCGCCTGGTCCCCGGCTACGAGGCCCCGGTCAACCTGGTCTACTCGCAGCGCAACCGCTCCGCGTGCACCCGTATCCCGGTCACCGGCACCAACGCCAAGGCCAAGCGCGTCGAGTTCCGCGTGCCGGACCCGTCGGCCAACGTCTACCTGGCCTTCGCGTCCATGCTGATGGCCGGCCTGGACGGCATCAAGAACAAGATCGAGCCGCCGGCCCCGATCGACAAGGACCTCTACGACCTTCCGCCGGAGGAGGTCGCCAACGTCCGGCAGGTCCCCGCCTCGCTCGACGAGGTCCTCGACACCCTCGAGGGCGACCACGGCTTCCTCCTCGAGGGCGGCGTGTTCACCCAGGACCTGATCGACACCTGGATCTCCTACAAGCGCGCCAACGAGGTCGACCCGGTCCGCCTGCGCCCGACCCCGCACGAGTTCGCGATGTACTACGACGTGTGAGTTGACGTCAGCGCGCTGATCCGGCGCTGTCCCCGCTGACCAGCTCCGCGGGGACAGGCTCCGGCCCGACGCACGAAACGGCGGTCACGCCAGGCTCTACAGCCGGCGTGGCCGCCGTTTCGCGTGTCTGGCGGGCCCGTGCCGACCCGGGCCGGCCCGGGACGCCACGGTCAGG
>NZ_JBEXUD010000069.1:0-49351 GCF_040614215.1 Dactylosporangium sp. NPDC006015 | reverse complement strand
GCGGCCCGCCCGGCGTCGCGTCCCCGGGCTGGGACGACCAGCCGGCCGTCGCGCCGGCGGTCCGCTGAGACGGATCGCCGGCGGGCGGCTGGGACGGGTCGGCAGGCTGGTGCGGCGGGTCGCCCGGGTGGACCGCCCCGGCCGCGACCGGCTCCGGCACGAGTGTCACACCGGTGAGCCCGGCCCGCCCCGCCGCCCGTAGCAGCACCTCGCGCCGCCGCGCCGCCCACGACGCCGGGCACGTCAGCACCGTGCGCTCCGCGGGGCCGCCGAGCACCCGCGCGGCCTCCCGCGCGACCCGGCACAGCGGCGCGGCCACGATGTCCTCGACGTCGTGCTCGGCGCCGCCGAGCAGCACCCGCCCGTCGTCGACCCGCAGCTTCGGGTTGGGCTCGAACCGGCTCGGGTCCTGCAGCGCGGCGCGCAGCGCGTCCCGCCCGGTCAGCAGCGTGCCGTCCGCGGCGGCAGCCACCGCCGACACCAGTAGCGGCGACGCGTCGAACAGCAGCGGCGCCCCGGCCGCCACCGCCACCGTGTGCGTGGTGCCGAAGTCGATCCCGAGCGCCGTCCCACCTGGGGTCACGGCCCGCGATGTTAATCGATGTCTGCAACGCCGGGTTTACCGCCGGCGCCGGCGGGGACGCTGTGCCGGTATGGGTGAGATCAAGGTCGGCACCGCCTCGTGGACGCACCGGTCGCTGCTCGAGTCGGGCTGGTACCCGCCCGGCGCCAGCACCCCGGAGCGCCGCCTCGCCCACTACGCCACCCGGTTCCCGATCGTGGAGGTCGACGCGACCTACTACGCGCTGCCCGCCGAGCGCACCGCCGCCCTCTGGGCCGGGCGCACGCCCGCCGGGTTCACCTTCAACGTCAAGGCGTTCGGCCTCCTGACCGGCCACCCGACCCGGGTCGCCGCGCTGCCGAAGGACCTGCGCCCCGCCGCCGGCCGGCCGCGCGTGTACCCGGACGACCTGCCGCCCGGCACGTACGAGGAGGTCTGGACCCGGTTCCTCGCCGCGCTCGACCCTCTCTCCCGCGCCGGCAAGCTCGGCGCCGTGCTCTTCCAGTTCCCGCCGTGGTTCACCGCCCGCGCCGCGAGCCGCCGCACGATCCTCGACGTCGCCGCCCGGTGTCGCCCGCTGCGCGTCGCCGTGGAGTTCCGGCACGCGTCCTGGTTCGCCGGCGACGAGCGGGAGGCGACGCTGCGGTTCCTGCGCGAGCACGACCTGCCCTACGTCGTCGTCGACATGCCGCAGGGGCACCGCTCGTCCGTCCCCCCGGTCGTCGAGGCCACCTCGGACCTCGCCGTCGTCCGCTTCCACGGCCACAGCCCCAACTGGACCAGCGGCGACGTCGACGAGAAGTTCGCCCACTTCTACACCGGCGCCGAGCTGTCGGCGTGGGCCACGCACCTGCGCGCCCTCGCCGGCCGTACCGGCGAGACCCACGCCCTGTTCAACAACTGCTGCGCCGACAACGCGCAGCGCAACGCCGCCCGCCTCGTCGAGCTCCTGGACGACTGCGAGCGCTGAGGTGCGACCATCGATCGATGGGGACCACGCTCGGCGAACTGGCGGTCGTGCGGCACGGGCAGAGCGCGGCGAACGCGGCGTTCGCGGTGGCGGAGGCCGAGGGGCGCCTGGACAGCGGCGTCACCGGGCCGGACGCCGCCGTCGTGCTGACGGGGCCCGGGCGGGCGCAGGCGGCGGCGCTCGGGCGGTGGCTGGCCGCACAGCCGCCCGACCGGCGGCCGGAGGCGGTCGCGTGCTCGCCGTTCCTGCGCGCCGTACAGACGTGGCGGCTGGCGCGGACCGAGGCCGCCGCGCACGGCGTCGCGCTGCCGGACGCCACCCTCGACGACCGGCTCGTCGACCGGCGGATGGGCGAGCTCGAGCTGCTCACCACCGCCGCGGTCCGCGCCCGGTTCCCGGCGGAGGCGGCCCGCCGCGCGGCGGCCGGCGAGTTCGGCTACCGGCCGCCCGGCGGGGAGTCGTTCCACGACATCGCGGCGCGCGTGCGGGCGGCCCTCGACGACCTGGAGCGCGACCATCCCGGCCGGCGGGTCTGGATCGTCGCGCACGACGCGGTCGTCCTCACCCTGCGCCACCTGCTGGAGCCGCTCACCGTCGAGGAGGTCACCGCCGTCATGGCCGCGGGCCCGGTCCTCAACGCGTCCGTCACCCGGTTCGACGGTGACGGATTGCTCACGTACAACGCCGTCGACCACCTCAGGTAGCTTGTTAGGGGGTCCGGCGGGGGTACGACGGGGAGGTGGACCATGACGGACGACTATGCGCGGCGCATCGACGAGGCGCAGCGGCAGCTCGCCGAGCTGCGGGCCACCGCCGGCAAGGGGCCCGGTCCCCAGCCCGGGGAGGCGGAAGGCGCCGGGCGTGCCGGTGACGGGGCCGTCGAGGCGGTCGCCGACCGCGGCCGGCTGCTGTCGGTCACCCTCGCCCCGCAGGTCATGCGGCTCACCGACGAGGAGCTCGGCGAGCTGCTCACCGACGCGGTCAACCAGGCGCTGCGCCGGTCGAGGGCGCGGCTGCTCGGCGCTGCCGGTGACGACGCCCCGCCGCCGCTGGCCACCCTGGAGACGAGCGTCGAGCAGGTGCGCGACCAGGGTGAGCGCGCGATGTACGAGATCCAGGCCGCGCTCAACCGGGCGATCGGCAGGGTCGGCGACCGGACGGGACTCGGCGGTGACACCGGCGGGCAGGGGCTGGAGCAGCTGCTCGCCTCGCTCACCAGTACATTGCGCGCCGCACAGCACAAGACGCCCGACCAGGACCAGGAGCCGGACCACACCGGCGCGGACGACGAGGGCCACGTGTCCGCGCGGGTCGACGCCGGTGGCACGGTCACCGGGTTCGCGTTCGGGCCGCGGGCGATGCGGCTGCCCTCGATCGACCTCGCCGCGCACGCCGTGACCGCCGTCAACGCCGCGCTCGCCACCGCCGGCACCGCCGCGGCCGAGCGGTCCGCCGCCGACCTGGCCGACCTGCGCCGCCGGGTGGGGGAGCTGCGCGAGGCGAGCGTGACCCAGATGACCCAGCTGACCGCGTCGCTGACCGGGATCATGTCGAGGATCAGGGAGCCGTGAGCCGATGCCGTCCGACCACGTCGAGATCGACCCCGAGGGCATCATGCGCTCCGGCGACGGGATCATGTCCGCCGCCGACGTGATCAACCGGGAGATCACCGCGTTCCAGGGTGAGCTCGCGGCGTACGGCGAGCCGTGGGGCGCCGACGACATCGGTTCGCTCATCGGGATGGTGTACGGCGTGATCTCCGACCTCGCGTTCGAGACCTACGCGGGCAACACGGAGGAGATCCAGCAGATCGGCGCGACCGCCCGCCAGATGGGGCAGAACTACGTCGACAACGAGGCCGGCAACAAGGCCGACCTCAACGCCTACAAGCAGATGCTGGGCGGCTGAGCATGGGCCTGCAACTCCCCGGTGAGCTGATCTCGCTGCTCGGCATGCTCGGGTACTCGTGGCCCGAGGCCGACGAGACGAAGCTGTTCGAGATGGGCGGGGCGTGGATGGCGTTCCCGGACCGGATCACCAGCGGGCTCGCCGACGCCGACGCCTCGGCTTCTCGGATCTGGACCGACAACAAGGACTCGGCCGTCGAGGCGTTCCAGGCGACGTGGCAGCAGGGCGACTCCGCCCGCACCAACCTGGAGGACGGCGCGACCGCCGCCCACCTCATCGGCGCCGGCCTGATGATCTGCGCGGGCATCGTGCTCGCCCTGAAGATCAACGTGATCGTGCAGCTGATCCTGCTCGCGATCGAGATCGCGCAGGCCATCGCCACCGCGATCGCCACGTTCGGCGCGTCGCTGCTGGAGATCCCGATCTTCAAGATGATCACGCAGTTCGTCATCGACCAGCTGATCGACCTCGCGCTGAACGCGGTGCTGGGTGGTTAGACGCAGCCACGGCGGCCGCAGCAGCGGCGTCTTCCAGCCGGTCGAGAAGTGGCTGCGGGCGCGGCTGCGGCACCCCCGCTACCAGCACGTCTTCCGCGGGCACGTGGTGCGCAAGCCGCACGGGCTGCGCGGCTCCGGCTACCACCACCGGCACAACGGCTGGAACCCGCCCGGCGCCCGGGTCCGCCGCGACGCCGACGGCATGGAGATCGTCCTGGAGCGCAACCCGTCCGGCACCTACCGCGCCCGTGTCGACGTCCAGGCGGCCGACGGGACCTGGCACCCGAAGGACGGCTCCAGCACGTTCTTCCCCGACAACTGGCACCCCCAGCGCGTCGAGGACGCGATCAAGGACGCCTTCGCCAACCGCACGCCGCACCCCACCAACCCGCGCCGGTGGCGGGGGCAGTCCGACGGCCTGACGATCGAGGGCAGCTACGATAACTTCCCGACGACCAGCTCATGGAACTCTGCCTGGCCGCTCAATTAGGACGGGGTGTCTTCTGCAATGCGTGACCGGGTCACTTTCAGCATCGGCGAGTATGGGGTCCCGTCGGCGAAGACCGAGACCGGCCACTTCAACCTCCTCGCCGGCCAGCTGATCAGCGACATCATCCGGTACGCGCCCGACCTGCTGATGCTCCTGGACAAGATCGACCGGGTCCGCGCCGGCGAGTCGCCCGCCGAGGAGTACGAGGGCAACTCCTCGCTCTTCCTCGCCACCCCCGACGGCGTGCAGGTCTCCGACCTCGAGGAGGACGGCGACTCGGCCCTCTACACGTTCGACGAGACCCGCGCCGTGATCCTGCAGTACCTGGACTTCCTCGCCCCCTCGCCCGCGCAGAAGCAGGACGCCGTGTCCCGCTGGGAGGCCGAGGCGGGCCGCCCGTTCCCGGCCCGCGGCGAGCTCGGCCTGTCCTGACTCTCCCCGCCCGGCACGTCGGACGGTGACCGCGCCGTCGCTGGGAGTCGTCGTGTAACGCGGCGCGGGCCTCATCCGCATCTTCCGAAGCATTGATCGTTCGCTCCGGAAGGATCTCCCGTGCTCGTTTCCACGCCCTTCCGGTGCGCCGTCGCGCCCGCCGACGGTGCCTGACGTTGCTCACCCCCCGGAAACGCCGGGCCGGCAGAGGTGCCACTGCCGGCCCGGCGCCGGAGCACGGCGATCCCGTCCAGGACCGGCGAGGAGAGGTGCGGTGACCGACCCCGACATCCGATGGGTGCTGCTGTACCGGACGGCCGCCGAGTGGCGGTTCTCGGTGGGCGAGTTCCCTGAGAACGTGGCCAGCGGCATCCTGCCGGACACCCCGCTGGACGCCCCGGCCGAGGCCGCCCAGCGCGACGTGCGGGCCCATCTCGCGCACGGCTGGCCGTCCCCGGACACCCTGACCTGGCGGCAGACCAGCGCCGACTCCTGGGCGGCGGTGCCTTTGTCAGGCCCGTGACGGCGATCCGGTGCCGCCGCCGGGTGCGCCGCCGCCGGGTGCGCCGCCGCCGAGTGTGGCGGCGCTGGGTGCGCCGCCGTTCGGTGCGCCGCCGTTCGGTGCGGTGCCGTCCGGTGCGGTGCGGTCGGGTGTGGTGGTGTCGGGTGTGGTCGCGAGGAAGCCGCCGGACTGGCGGGTCCACAGGTCGGCGTAGAGGCCGCCGCTGGCCAGGAGGTCCGCGTGGGTGCCCTGCTCGGCGACGCGGCCCTCGTCGAGGACCACGATCCGGTCCAGGTGGGCGATCGTCGACAAGCGGTGGGCGATCGCGATCACGGTGCGGCCGGCCATGACGGCGGCGAGGGTGTCGTGGATGGCGGCCTCGGCCTCGGAGTCCAGGGCGGACGTCGCCTCGTCCAGGACCAGGACCGGGGCGTCCCGGTAGAACGCGCGGGCCAGTGCGATCCGCTGCCGCTGGCCGCCGGACAGCCGCACGCCCCGCTCGCCGACGTGCGCGTCGAGGCCGGTCCGGCCGTCCGCGTCGCGGAGCGCGGCGACGAACGCGGTGGCGGCCGCGCGCTGTACCGCTGCCGCGATCCGCTCCTCGTCGCACGGGCCGGGTCCGGCGATGTTCTCCCGGACGGAGCGGTGCAGCAGCGTCGCCTCCTGGGCCACCATCGCGATCTGGTCCCGCAGGCTCTCCTGGGTGACGGCGGTGATGTCGGTGCCGTCGATCGTGATCGTGCCGGACTCCGCGTCGTGGAAGCGCAGCAGCAGCCCGACGAGCGTGGACTTGCCGGCGCCGGACCGGCCGACGACGCCGACCCGCTCGCCGGCCGCGATGTCGAGGCTGATCCGGTCGAGCCCGCCCGCTCCCCGGCCGTAGTGGTGGCTGACGTCGGTGAAGGCGATCGCGCCGCCGCGCACCTCGAGCCGGCCCGCGCCGGGCCGGTCGGCGACGGCCAGGGGCTGCGCCACCGTCCGCAGCGCCCGGCGCAGCACGCCGACCGCGCCGAAGAGCGCCGACACGGCGTCCAGCAGCCACTCGCCCATCGCGGTGATCCGGAAGCTGAGCGCCAGCGCCGCCGCGACCAGGCCGATGGGCGCGGCGCCGGTCCGCCACAGCGCGATGCCGTAGCCGGTGAGGCCGACCAGCAGCGCGCCGCCGAGCGCCAGCATGGCGCAGTTCATGGTGACCTCGACCCGCTGCAGGTCCAGGTGCGCCCGGCGGGTCCGCGCGAACACCAGGCGGTCGTGCTCGGTGCGGGCGCCCCGGCCGCCGAGCAGCGCGAGCGTGTCGACGTTGGCGTAGGAGTCGACGAGCAGCCCGGTCAGCTCCGACTCGGCGTCCTGGAGGCGCTCCGACGCGCGCCGGAACCGCGGCACCGCCCAGCGCATGAGCAGCGCGTACGCGACGATCCAGCCGGCCAGCGGCAGCAGCAGCCGGGCGTCGGTGCCGGCCATCAGCCACACCGAGCCCACGACGTACGCGACGACGTGCAGGAGGGTGTGGATCACCGAGTACGCGGCGGTGCTCGCCGCGTCGCCGCCGTCGCGGACCCAGGTGGCGATCCGCCCGGCGAGGTCGTCGCGGAACCAGCCGACCGACTGCCGCGACACGTGCCGGTGTGCGCGCCAGCGGGCGAGCGGCCGTGCGTTGGCCCGGAACGCGATGTCGTCCAGGGCCTCGCTGGCGGTGGTGAACAGCGGCCAGACGACGAGCACGAACGCGGCGACGGTGAGCAGCTCCCTGCCGTGCGTGGCCCAGAGCGTGTCCGGGCTGCCGGTGGCGAGCAGGTCGACCAGGTGCCCGGCGTAGCCGATGAGCCACACCTCGATCGCCGCGGACAGCAGCGTGGTGGCGGCGGCCGCGGCCACCACCGGCCGCAGCGGGCGGAACTCCTCGAGGAGAAACCGCCGTACCCCGGCGGCGGGGGCGCGGTCGTCAAGCGGGAACGGGTCCGTGGGGTTCTCGAACAGACGGAACACGAAGCGCCTTTCGGGCGGGGGAGACGGACGGGAGGCCGGGGTGAGCGCCGGATGCCTGCATGACCGTTCTCCTCTTCGTGTGTCTGTGCCTGTGGCCGAACCTATCGGTGCCCGTGCGGCACCGCACCTGATTAATCGTTTCTGAAGGCACGCCGGAATGGCCCGCCGCGATGCGTGGCGGACCATTCCTTGCATTTCACGGAATTGCTACGTCATTCCAATGTTCAGATGGAGGTGGAATAGACGTACACGCCGAGCGCGCTGATACCGCCGTGTGCGACCGCGAAGTAGGTGCCGTTGGCTGTTCGGTCAGCGGACGCTGAATATCAGGGCCCGGCCGGTGGCAGGCTGCCGCGCGCCACCAGGAATTCGCGCAGCGACTGCTGCTGTTCGGCGGTCATGAACTGCTGGGGGATCACCGTGTAGGGGAGCCGGCCGGTGAACAGCACCCAGAAGCCGCGGTCCTCGGTGACCTTGGTGACGTCGTCCCAGTCGAGGCTGCCGCGCTCGGTGCCGCTGCGCATCGTCACCGTGTCGTCGTTGATGTCGTAGCCGCCGTCGACCGCGAGGCCGTCGAGGCGCCGGCGGGCGGAGCGGCGCGCCCAGAACGGGAACAGCATCGACAGCACGCCGACGATCAGGATGACGGTGAAGAACGGGCTCGCGTCGAAGTCCCGGCCGCCGATCGGCACCCACAGGCCGACCAGCCCGAAGGCGATCAGCCCGAAGCCGATGTAGCGGTACTTGCGCAGGTAGACGTCGCTGAGCACGGTGGCGACCCGGGCCGCGTACGCGGGGTCTGCCGGGACGTCGAATCGGATGTGCACCCGCGGAACGATACCGCGCTGCAACGTGCGTGCCGGCTTCGGTGTTCACGGGTGTCCACCGGTGTCCACCGGTGGCGCGGACATCGAGCGTGGGGCGGACACCTCAACGGCAACCGGTGGCGAACCGGGGGCGCTCCGCCCGCCCCGGAATCTTGTTCTGGTCAGGCCGCAGGGGCCCGGCGCGAGTACCTGGGGAGATCTTTTGACGTTCGCCACGCTGAACTCCGACCGTGTCCGTCGCGTCGTTCGCCGCCTGCTGCCGATCGGAGTGCTCGCCGCGGGTGTCCTCGCCGGCGCCGGCACCGGCACGGCCGCGTTCGCCGCGGACGCCACGGCCGCGGGCCCGCAGTGCACGGTGGACGCCAAGCTCGTCCCGACCTGCGGCGTGCTGTGGGGCGCGGCCGCCGGCGGCTTCTCCGACGTGCCCCGCGACCAGGCGCTGAAGACCTTCGAGCAGAAGACCGGCCGGACCGCCGCGATCTACCACACCTACCACAAGGGCAACGAGCTCTTCCCGACCAAGGACGAGGTCGCGATGACCGCCGACCCGGCGCGGCCGCGCACCCTCATGCTCAACTGGAAGGTCGCGTACGGCTCGACGTGGGCGAAGGTAGCCGCCGGCGCGCAGGACGCCCGGATCGACCGCGAGGCCGCCTACCTGCAGGCCAACTTCACCAAGCCGTTCTTCCTGGTGCTGCACCACGAGCCGGAGAACGACGTCAACCCGAAGGCAGGCTCGGGCATGACCGCGAAGGACTTCGCCGCCATGTACCGGCACACGATCCTGCGGCTGCGCGCCGCCGGCGTCACCAACGCCGTCTCGACGATCGCCTACATGAACTACGAGAAGTGGAACAACTCCCCGTGGTGGGGCGACCTGTACCCGGGCGACGACGTGATCGACTGGATCGGCGTCGACTCCTACCTCAACGCGCAGCCGAACGGCTTCCACAGCGGCGACTTCACCTCGCTGATGAACCGCACCACCGGCAACCAGAAGTCGAAGTACCCCGGCTTCTACACCTGGGCCACCACGAAGCACCCCGGCAAGCCCGTCATGGTCGCCGAGTGGGGCGTGTACGACTCGTCCGCGAAGGTCAACGGCGCCAACAAGGCCAAGACGTTCGACACCGTGCTGAAGAACCTCGCGGCGATGCCGGCGATCAAGGGCCTCGTGTACTTCGAGACCGCCCGTGACCAGTCCGGCCACGACATCCGCGTCGACGACACCCCGCAGGCGCTGACCGCGTTCAAGCGCGTCGCCGCCGACCCGCGCTTCGACGTCAAGCTCTAGGTTTTTCCACAACCGCCACGTTTTCCACAGCCGCCCCGGGCCTTCGGTCCGGGGCGGCCGGCGTTTTGGCAGACTGCCCCCATGAGCGACATGCCCAGCGGGATCGTCATCCCCACCGTCGACGGTGCGCCCAGCACGTCCGCACTCGGGCGGGGCGTCGTCGCCGACGCGCTGCGGTCGGTGGCGCCCGACTGGGCCCGCGAGGCGGAGACGACGAAGAACTGGCGCGGTGAGTATCTGCGCCACTTCCACCGGCTCGTCGAGGCCGGGCTGCCGTCCCGCGAGGCCGCGCTGGCCATCGCCGGCGACGGGCTCTCGTCGTTGCGGTCGCGGATGCGGTTCCGGCCTGCGCCGGACGCCGACGAGCAGCCCCTGGACAGCGTGTTCGACTCGCCGGCCGGCGCGCCCCTGCGGACCGCCACCGTCGCCGGGTCGGGCGAGGCACGGCGCTCGCTCGTCGTGCCGTACCGCGGCGAGCGGCTCGAAGGCGACCGCCTGCTCCGGCAGCTCGACGCGTGGGTCGCCGGCGGCGTCATCGAGCCGTCGTGCGCGGAGGCGGTGCGGACCGTCGCCGCCAACCCGGCGTGGCTCACCCTCGAAGGGCGACCCGTCGTGGTGCTGGGCGCCGGGGCGGAGATGGGGCCGCTGACGGCGCTGCTGCGCTGGGGCGCCGACGTCGTCGCCGTCGACCTGCCCCGCCCCGCCATCTGGCAGCGGCTCCTGGAGACCGCGCACCGCTCCGGCGGGCGCCTGCACGTGCCCGTCGCCCAGGAAGGCGCCGACCTCGCCCAGCACGCGGGCGCGGACCTCCTGCACGACCTGCGGCGGGTCGCGGACTGGCTCGGCGAGGTCGACGGCGCGCCCGTGCTCGGCAACTACGTCTACGCCGACGGCCCGCTGAATGTCCGGGTCGCGGTCGCCGTGGACGCGCTGACCGTGCGCCTGCGGCAGACGCGGCCCGACCTCGCGCTCGCGTTCCTCGCCACGCCGACGGACGTGTTCGCCGTGCCGGACGACGCGGTCGACGAGTCCGGCCGGCGGTATGCGACCGCGAAGGGCATCGGGCGGCTCCGCGGGCCGCTGCGGGTCCTCAGCGGCGGGCGGCTGCTCGCGCCCAACTACCCGGGCACCCTCCCGGGCATCAACGACAGCCTGGTGCCGCAGCAGGGCCCCAACTACGCCCTGGCGAAGCGGCTCCAGCGGTGGCGGGCCGCGCACGCCCGGGCGGACGGCGCCACCGTGTCGCTGACCGTCGCGCCGGCGACCCGGACCCGCAGCGTCCTGAAGAACCGCCTGCTCGCCGCCGCTTACGCGGGCGCGCACCGCTTCGGCATCGAGATCTTCGAACCGGCGACGAGCAACACCCTCATGGCCGCGCTGCTCGTCCACGACCTGCACGTCCCGCCGTCGCCGGGGACGCATCCGTGGCAGGACGAGGCGTTCGCGGCGGCGCACGGCGGGCTGTGGCGGCAGCCGTACGCGCCGCGCAGCGCCCTCGGCATCGCCGTCCTCTTCGGCTTCGGCACCGCCCGCGGCTGAGACCGGCGCGCGGCGGCCTGCCTTGTATCTGCCTTGTATCTGCCTGGTATGACGCCGCGGCGGTTGTAGCCTGGTTGTCCGGGCTTTCGTACGTTTGGGTGGTGGCAGGGTGTCCGACCTCGAGCGGATCGCCGCCGCCGCGGCGGGCGACGCGGGTGGGCTGGACCCGTCGCTGCTCGGCGGGTTCCTGACCGCGGTCGTCGCGGCGACCGCCGACGGCCGGCGGCTGCGGCGCCGTGAGCTGGAGGCGTGCGCGGCGTCCGGGCGCCGCGCGGCCGTGCAGGGCGTGGCGCTGCGCGCGCTGGTGGACCTGTACCTGTCGGCGGCGTGGCGGCTGTGGCGCGACGCGCCCGACGTGGCCGGCGGGGACGCCGCACGGGTCCGGGGCTCCGCCCTCGCCGTGCTGCGGGCCGCCGACGACGGCGTGGCCGCGCTGGTCGAGGGGTTCCAGCTCGCCCGGGCCGACGTCATCCGGCTCCAGGAGGCCGTCAAGCACGACGTCATGGAGGCGCTCCTCGCCGGCGGCCAGCAGGCGATCGAGGCGACCGGCCCCGCCGCCGACATCGGGCTCACGCTGTCCGGGCCGGTCGCGGTGCTGGTGGTCCGCCGGCCCTCGGGCTTCGGCGGGCCGGACACCGCCGCCATCCCCGGCCGCCTCGAGCGGGCGCTGCAGGGCCGCCACGGCGACGCGCAGCCGCTCGTGCTGATCCGCTCCGGCGAGGTGGTGTGCGTGTTCGCCGCACCCGACGCCGCGGCGGTCGCCACGGTCCGTGACGTCGTCACCCGCGAGCTGGACCGGGCGGTCCGGGGCCCGGGGCGTGCCTGGCGGGGCGCGGTCAGCAGCCCCCGGATCGGGGCCTCGGCGGTGCGGACCAGCCACGACGAGGCGCGGTATGCCCTGGACCTCGCCGACCGGCTCCGCCTGGAGCAGCCCCTCGTCGACGCGCGGGACCTCACCATCTACCGGGTGCTGCTGCAGGACCTGCCGGCCGTCCACGACCTGGTCCGCAGCACCCTCACCCCGCTCACCCGGGCCCGCGGCGGTGCCGGCCACCTGGTCGAGACCCTCGACGCGTACTACTCGACCGGCTGCGTCGCGACCGAGACGGCGGCCCGGCTGAACCTGTCGGTGCGGGCCGTCACGTACCGGCTGGCGCGCGTGGCGGAGTTGATCGGGAGGGACCCGGCCGATCCTGCCGAGCGGCTCACCCTCCACGCGGCGGTCACGGCCGCGAGACTGCTCGACTGGCCGTCGACACCCCTCGACTAGCGGTCCTCAAGCCGCTCTTCCTTGCCGGTCGTCGGCAACGTTCACCCGGCCGAATGTCCTGCGGCCGACGCAGCGGGAGGCCCGGGTCGCGGGTGACGCTTGAACCCAGACAGCTTGCTATCTGGAGGGATGGTTCATGCTCGACGTACCGATCTGGCTGTGGGCGACGTTCGGCATCGGTGTCGTCGTCATGCTCGCGGTCGACCTGCTCGCCCACCGCAAGGAACACGTGATCGGCTTCCGCGAGGCCGCCAAGTGGAGCGCGGTGTGGGTGGCGCTGTCGCTGGCCTTCGCCGGCCTCGTCTGGGCCACCCTCGGCGCGGAGGCGGGCGTGGAGTTCACGACCGCGTGGCTGCTGGAGAAGAGCCTGTCGGTCGACAACCTCTTCGTGTTCGCGCTGATCTTCGGCTACTTCGCGGTGCCCAAGCAGTACCAGCACCGCATCCTCTTCTACGGCGTCATCGGCGCCCTCATCTTCCGGGCGATCTTCATCGCGGCCGGCGTCGCGATCATCAGCAAGTTCACGGTCGTGCTGTTCGTCTTCGCGGCGATCCTGCTGTGGAGCGCGTACAAGCTGCTGAAGGACGACGAGGACGACTACGACCCGAGCACCAACATCGCCGTGCGCCTGGTGCGCAAGGTGCTGCCGGTCCAGGACGAGTACTCCGGTGCGAAGTTCTTCGTCAAGCAGGGCGTGAAGTGGGTCGCCACCCCGATGCTCGTCGTCGTGGTCGCGATCGAGGCCGCCGACCTGGTCTTCGCCGTCGACAGCGTGCCGGCGGTGCTCGCGGTCAGCGACGACACGTTCATCGTCTACTCCTCCAACGCCTTCGCGATCCTCGGCCTGCGGGCGCTGTACTTCCTGCTCGCCGGGATGCTGGACCGCTTCCGGTACCTGTCGAAGGGGCTGGCGATCATCCTCGCCTTCATCGGCGTGAAGCTGGTCCTGCAGGCCGCGCACAAGACGATCAGCACCTCCGTGCCGGAGATCCCGTCACTGGTGAGCCTGGCGGTGGTCGTGACCGTGCTGGCGGGGTCGGTGCTGCTGAGCCTGCGTCACGCGCCGGAGCCGTCTTCGGAGCCGTCTGGGGAGCCTTCGTTGGAGGGCGGTCCGGAGGGGCCGTCGCTGGAGAAGCCGTCGGACGCCAGGAGCGACCAGATCTCGAGGTCGTGACGGATCCCCTTGTACGGGTGAACCTCCCGCAGCACGCCGTCCCGGCGCATACCGAGGCGGCGTGCTACGGCGCTGCTGGCCGTGTTGTCCGTCCGGCAGCGCCACTCGACGCGGTGGATGCCGCGGGTGTGCACCGCCCAGTCGATGAGCACCCGCACCGCCATCGTGATGAGCCCCCGCTTCTGCCCGGCCGGCTCCAGCCAGCAGCCGATCTCGCAGGTGCCGGCCTGCGCGTCGAACGCGACGAACATCGTCCCGCCGACGAGCGTCCCGTCGAGCCAGATGCCGAACAGTCGGCCGGCATCGCGTGCGGCGAGGTCCGCGTACCGCTGCAGCGTCGCCCGCGCCGTCTCCAGGTCCGTGCTGACCCCGGCCCACGGGATCCACGGGTCGACGGTCTGCCTGGCGCGGTCCATGTGGGCGAGGAACTCCCCGGCCTGCCACGGCTCCAGCGGCCGTAGCTGCGCTGCTTCGGTGAGGGCGACGTTGAACATGATCCCTACGCTATCGTCCCCGGATTTTTTGTCGGGGGGTGGCGTTATGGTGACGGCATCAGGGGGTGCTTGATGTTTGTTCGCCAGTCGCTCGATGATGCGTTGCCCGCGGTGCTCGGGCATGTCGAGACGTCTCCGGAGATCGCCGCCGCTCCCGCGTCCTCGCCGCTCGGGCTCGCGGTCGCCGTCGCCGTGCTCGCGCGGCGGCTCGACCGGTTTCCCGAGTCCGAGTTCGACGCGCTCGTCGACACCTGGGTGGCGACCCACGGGGCCCGGCACGTGGCACGGGCGGTGGCCGAGCTCGCCGGCCTCTACGCCGGCGCCGGCCGCACGGGCGCGACGGCGTTCGTCGCCTGGTCCACGCCCGGGGGCCCGCGCCAGGCGTTCCTCCGCGACGCCTGGTCACGGTTCGCCCTGCGGCTGCGGCCACACCTTCCCGCGCCACTCACGACCGCCCCCGCGACGGTGGTGCCGCCCACGGCCGTCTCCGCAGCGGTGGTGCCGGGCATGGATGAGGCTGCGGCGGTCGCTCCGGGCGCGGCCGGGTCGGGCGCGGCCGGGGCTGCGGGGATGGCACCGGGCGCGGCCTTGTCCGAGGCGGCGCCGCGGGCGGCCGGGTCGGGCGTGGCAGCGTCTGCGGTGTCGGGCGCGACCGGGTCGGGTGTGGCTGGGGCTTCGGCGGTCGGGCCGGGCGCGGGCGTGGCCGAGGCGGCGGTGTCGGGCACGGCCGAGGCTGCGGCGATGGCGGAGGATCTCGCCGCGCTGCGGTCCGACCCGCGGCCGCTGCGGCGGTTGACGGCCTCACTGCTCGCGCCGGCCGTGACGGTCTGGGTCGACGAGGACTGCGCGACCTTCGCCGCGGCCGGCGACGAGACGATGTGCCGGCTGCTGCTGCCGTCGGTCCGCAGCCTCGACCAGCTCGACGTGCTCCTGCGGGTCGTCGCGCCGCAGTGGCTGTTCTGGGACGAGCCGACGATCTCCGGCCTGGCCGCGGCGATCGGCCCCGCCATCGAGCCGCACCTCACGCACTGGCTGCGCACCGAGCCGCTGACCGCCGACGCCGTCGCGTGGACGGCGGCGATTCTCGCCACGTTCCCGACGGACTCCGCGTTCGACACTCTGGTCTCGCGCTCCGGCGAGCGCCGGGTGCGTCCGGCCCTCGCCAAGGCGATCCAGCGCTTCCCCGACCTGGCCCTGCGCCGCCTCGCCGAGGCCTCCGCCACACCGACGATCGACGTGCTGCTCGCCGCGCACGTCCGCGCCGACCCCGCCCGCGCCGCCCGCCTGCTGCCGGCCCTCAGCCCACCCGCCGCCGCCCGCGTCGGGGCGATGCTGCGCGTGGAGTCCGCACCGCCGGCCGCCGTCCCGCCGATCCTGACCACCCCGCCCTGGACCACCACCGCGCCTGCCGCCCCCGTCGTCCCCGGCCTGGTCTGCCCCGACCCGCCGGCCGTCCCCGGCGGCGGCCCCTGGGCCGCGGCGAGCGCCGACGCGCTGCTGGACCGGGTCGGCCCCGACGTCGCGGCATGGATGGCCGGCTGGTTCGCCCGCTCGACGCAGACCCGGCCTGTCGCCGAGCAGTGGCTGCGCCGCCACCCGGCCGAGGCCGCGTCCGCGCTGATCCCACCGGCGCTGGCCCGCCCCGTCACGGCCCGCCGCGACGCCTCCGCCGCCCTGCGGTTCCTCGTCCGAAGTGGACACACCGCCACCGTCCTCGCCGCAGCCGACCGCTACGGCCCGGCCGCCCTCGCCGGCGTCCAGGCCCTGCTCGCCACCGACCCGCTGCACCTGCTCCCCGCCCGCATCCCCACCACGCCCACCTGGGCCGACGCACTGCTCCTGCCCGCCCTCCGGGTCCGCTCCACCCAGCCCGCCGACCCGGCCCGCCCCGCTGACGCGGTTCCGCCCGTCGACGCGGTTCTGCCTGCTGACGCGACCCGGCATTTCGTGACGATGTTGGCCATGTCGACCCTCGACGACCCGTACGCGGGGGTTGCCGTCGTCCGGCAGGTCTGCGACCCGGGGAGCCTGGCGGAGTTCGGCTGGTCGCTCTACCAGGGCTGGCGCGCCGCGGGCGGCCCCGCATCGCAGCGGTGGGCGTTCACGGCGCTCGGACTCATCGGCGACGACTCGACGGCGGTGCGGCTGGCCCCGCTCGCGCTCGCCTGGCCCGCCGCGGGTGAGCTGACCAACGCCCGGGTCGCCGTCGACATCCTCGCCACCCTGAGCACCGCTCCCGTCGCTCCCTCAACCCCCGACCTCAACGCTCCGACGCCTGGCCTGCCGGCGGCTGACCCGCCGAGCCTTGCCGGTCCGCCGTCGGGTGTCGGGTCGCTCGGCGCGCTGCGGCAGCTGGTTCGCATCGCGGGGAGCGCTCGCGGCAAGCTGAAGGAGCACGCCGGCCGCCGGGCCGCCGAGGCCGCGGCCACCGTCGGGCTCGGTGCGGAAGAGCTTGCGGACCGCCTCGTGCCGGACCTCGACCTCCCCGCCGAGGGGGCCCTGACACTCGACTACGGCCCCCGGCGCTTCACCGTCCGTCTCGACGAACAACTCCGCCCGTACCTCCTCGAAGACCCCGCGCACCACCGCGGCGACCCGAGCCGTGGGGAGCCGCGTCGCCGGGAGCTGCCGAAGCCCGGGGCGAAGGACGACCCGGTGCTGGCGCCGGCGGCGTACGCCCGGTTCGCCGAGTTGCGCAGGGAAGCCCGCACGATCGCCGCCGAGCAGACCCGCCGCCTCGAAGCCGCGATGGTCGATCAGCGGCGCTGGTCTGCCGCCGGCTTCCGCGACGGCATCGTCGCCCACCCTGTGCTGCGTGAGCTCGCCCGCCGCCTTGTCTGGGCGACGTTCTCCGCCGCTGGTGACGGCCCGGGCGGGGCGTTCCTTGCCGCGTTCCGTGTCGCGGAGGACCTCACGTTCAGCGACGTCGACGACGAGCCCTTCGTCCTTGCCGCTGACGCCGTGGTGGGGATCGTGCATCCGGTCACCCTGAGGGAAGGTCTCGGTGCCTGGGTGCGGTTGTTCGCCGACTACGAGATCGTTCAGCCGTTCGTTCAGCTGGGCCGTGCAGTACACCAGCCAGCCGCCGCAACAAGCGCCGGCAGCGCGGTCCGTCCCGGGGAGGACCTTGCCGCGCGGCTCGGTGTGGACGGGCGGACGACCGATGCGCGGCGGCTGTACGTCCTCGACCGGCGCGGCTGGGTCCGCGCACAGGCAGGCGACGGCGGGCGCATCCGGTCGGTGACGCGGCGGGTGCCAGGCGGCTGGCTGGTGGTGGTCGACCTGGAACCTGGCGTGTTCGTCGGCCGGTCCGACGGCAGTGGCGAGCAGACCGTGACGGTCCGTGTCTTGCATGACCATCCCGGAGGGCGGCGGCCGCAGGACGGGGGCGTCGCGCCCGCCAGGACCGCTGCCGGCGTGGCCTGCGCCGCGTGTGTGGCGCCGGTCGGGCTCGACGCCGTCACGTACTCGGAGATCGCCCGCGACCTGCAGGACCTCGTGACATGACCGCAAGCCCGCGACCGCCGCGGTCGGGTGTCGTGCCGGTGGGCCGCACTCCGCTTACGGGCTCGGGCAGGGATCTCCGCATGGGCCGCGGCGGGGTAGGGGAGACTTCAGGGCATGAGCGACACCACCTTGCGCGTCGGGCTGGTCGGGTACGGCACGGCCGGCGCGGCGTTCCACGCACCACTGATCAGCACGACGCCCGGGCTGGCCCTGAGCGCGATCGTCACCGCCAACCCGGAGCGCCGCCGCGCCGCGGCCGAGGCGTACCCCGGAGCGACGCTGCTGGCGGCGGCCGAGGAGCTGTGGGCGGCGGCCGGCGAGCTCGACGTGGTGGTGGTCGCCTCGCCGAACCGGACCCACGCGCCGCTGGCCCGGGCGGCGCTGGAGGCGGGGCTGCCCGTGGTGGTCGACAAGCCGCTGACCGCGACCGCCGCGGAGGGTGAGGCGCTGGTGCGGCTGGCGGCCGAGCGGGGGCTGCTGCTCAGCGTGTACCAGAACCGGCGCTGGGACGGGGACTTCCTCACGGCCCGGCGGCTGGTGGAGTCCGGGGCGCTCGGCAGGGTGCTGCGGTTCGAGTCGAGGTTCGAGCGGTGGCGGCCGGTGCCGAAGGGCGGCTGGCGGGAGAGCGCCGACCCCGCCGAGGCCGGTGGGCTGCTGTACGACCTCGGCAGCCACCTCGTCGACCAGGCCCTGCAGCTGCTGGGTCCGGCGACCGAGGTGTACGCGGAGGTCCACACCCGCCGCGCCGGCATCGAGGTCGACGACGACGTGTTCGTGGCGCTGCGGCACGAGGGCGACGCCCGGTCGCACCTGTGGATGAGCGCGCTCGCCGCTTCGCCGGGGCCGCGGCTGCGGGTGCTGGGTGACCGCGCGGCGTACACGAAACACGGCATGGACGTGCAGGAGGACGCGCTGCGGGCGGGCCGCCTGCCGACGGAGCCCGGCTGGGGCGAGGACGACCCCGCCCGCCACGGCGTGCTCACCGTCGACGGGAAGGACCAGCCGGTGGTGACCGAACCGGGCGCGTACCAGCGCTTCTACGAGGGCCTCGTCCTCGCCCTCCGCGACGGCGCGCCGCCGCCGGTCGACCCCGCCGGTTCGATCGCGACGCTCGCCGTGCTGGAGGCCGCCCGCCGCTCGGCCGACGACCGCCAGGTGGTGAAGCTGGCCTGACCCGCCCCCGCACCGCTTCGCCGTGGCGACCCGGACGCAGGCCGGCACCCGGCCTGCGGTCCGCGGACGCCACGGAGTGCAGGGTGGGTTGCAGGGGTGCGGTCCGTGGGCGGCCACGAAGGGCTGGGTCGGTTGAATAGGGTGCGGTCTGCGGCGGCGCCGGTGGGCGTCAGGTCGCGGCGGGGCCCGCCGGTCCCGGTCGGAGGGGTCGCGGGGGTGCCGCCGTCGTGAGCGGGCCGGTGGTGGACTCGCGCCGGCGGGGCACGGCGGAGCGGCCGCCCGGGTTCCAGGGCACGGTCTTGTCGAGGATGCCGCGGGCCATGATGTACAGGCAGGCCGCCCCGTTGACGAACGACGCGACGACGTCACTCGGGTGGTGCATCCCGCGGTACATCCGCGTCAACGCCACACCGAGCGGGATGGCGACCAGCGCCCACGCGGCGGCCCGGGTGAAGGGGCGGGTGGCGGCGCGGGCCAGCAGGAACGCCAGTCCACAGTAGAGCGCGACGGCGGCGGACGTGTGCCCCGACGGGAAGCTCGACGTGGGCAGCGAGCCGTCCATGCGATCCACCGCCGGCCGCTGCCGGTGGATCGCGAGGGTCGTGAACAGGAACACCGCCGCCTGGGCGCTCACGGCCGCGCACAGGAACAGCGGCTCGCGCCAGCGGCGCAGGAGAAGGACGAGGACGGTCGCGGCGACCGCTGTGACGGCGATGATTGCCGGCGTACTGGCGATGGTGCTGAACACGAGCGAGACGTCCGTGCGCGGGCCGGTGCGCTCCGCCGCCAGGGCACGGTTGACGCCGTCCTCGACGGTCAGCGGCCACACGCCGGGTAGTGCTCGCGTCACGAGGAGTCCGAGTCCGACGAGCAGCCCGTACAGGAGCAGCACCGGCAACAGGAGACGGACGGCGACGAGTGACGCGAGGCGCATGCCGGTGCTGGTACCCGTCGATGCCGGCCGCTACTCGCTGAGCATGACGACCAGGCCGATCAGGCCGGCGATGGCGGCGGCGGTACCGCCGATGGCGCTGAGCATGTTCAGGCCCTTGCCGGTGCCCAGGTTCGCCTCGAGCTTGGCGACGTGCGGGGCTTTGGGGTCGTAGAGGACGGCGACCGGTGTGCCGGGCCGGAAGCGGGGCGGGTTCGCCCCGACCGGGTCCGTCGCGCGCATCGGGCGGCCTTCGCGGGTGTGGTACTGGAAGATGGGCATCCCCAGCTGGACCCCGGAGGCGGTGGGGACGAAATCCCAGCTGACGTCGACGACGACGCCGGGCACGCGGACCGCGCGGGCCAGGAACCGCCGGTCGCTGCCCGAGGAGCGGACCCCCTTGACGAGGTGGACCACCCCGATGAGCAGCATCACCACGAACCCCACCATCAACATGTGCGACCATCCTCGACCCGGGCCACGCTCGACGATGGCAGCGTGACCCGGGGCGCGTGCAGTTCTCGTGCAAGCGCCTATCGGCGCTGCGGCGGGGTGATCCGGACCCGCTCCTGCTCCGGGCGGCGCTCGATGTCGTCCAGCTGGGCGCTGACCGTGGCGCGCAGCTCGTCGTAGTCGTCGAACGAGTAGTCGCCGAACAGCGTGTAGCCGGCCCACATCAGGTTGGCGCACACCTGCGGCGGCACCTTGCCCGTGGCCGCGCCCATGCCGACGAGCGCGACCGACGTGATGCTGCCGGGCTCGGCCGCGTTCTGCATGTGGATCGCCTGGAACGCCGCCGCGCACGCGAGGGCCACGTTGAGCGTCTCGCGGACGTTCTGCACCGACTGCGTCATCGTCGGGGTGGAGATGAGGAACCTGGGGGTGGCGGCGCCGGACGGGACACACACCGCGCTGCCGATCGGCAACGTGCCGGCGAACCCGTCGCGGATGGCCCGCTGCACCCGCAGCTGGATGCCGGCGCCGAGGTGCCGCTTGACGACGGCGTCGACGCCGCCGTCCATCAGGCCCTGCGAGTTGGTCGGGCTGACCCAGGCGTCGACCCGCTGGTTGAGGATCGAGCCCTTGACGATCTCGACCTCGGGATTGTCCTGGAACGCCGACCGCCAGGCCTGCACGACCTTGGCGTTGACGTCGCTGAGGACCACCTTGAGCTGCGTGTTGGTGGCGCTTTCGGGCATGGCTCGCTCCGATCGGGGTTCGGCTGTGGCTTCGGTTTCCGCCGGACCGTACCGGGTGCGCTTCGGCGGAAAAAATGTCAGAGGTCGGTGTTAGTCTCCGGGCGTTTTCGGGGCCTGGCCCCATCGACGGCGACCTGGGGGCATCATGAGCGACGACGAGTTGGGCCTTGCCGAGCTGTTCAGCGGTGGCGGCGAGCCGTGGCTGCCGCTGCTGAAGCCCGTCATCGAGGCGCAGCCGGCCGCGGCCTCGTTCATCGGCCCGGGCCGCAGCCCGAAGGTCGTGCCCGTGCGGGAGCTGACGTTCCAGGCGCTGAAGCCCAACCCTCCGCACAAGTGGAAGGTCGTCGTCTTCGGGCAGAATCCTTACCCACGGCCGGAGAGCGCCACCGGCATCGCCATGTTCGACAACACGTTCCACGACTGGGACGACAGCCAGTTCGGCAAGGTCATCTCCATCCGCTGCATCATCAAGGCCGCGGCGATGTGGAAGCACGGCATCCCGAAGAAGACGCCGATCGCCGACATCCGCAAGCTGCTGCGCGAGCACGACACCGTGCAGCCGCCCGAGTGGTTCCAGGCGATGCTCACCCAGGGCGTGCTGCTGCTCAACGCGTCGCTGACCGCGAGCAGCGACGGCGCGATGGCCACCGACCAGCACACCGCGTTCTGGCGCCCCGTCGTCGAGCGGCTGGTCGAGGAGATCCTCAAGGCCAAACAGGACGCCGACGAGCCCGACCGCAGCGTCGTCTTCGCCTGGTGGGGCGCGCACGCCCGCAGCCTGAAGAGCGTCGTGCAGCGCCTCGAGAAGCGCTATCCCGGCGTGCGGGTCCGCCACATCGACCACGCCAACCCGGCCGCCCAGGGCGACATCTTCTGCGACGGCGAGCACTTCGGCACCGTCAACGCGGCGCTCGACGCCCTCGGCGCCGACGAGGTCGACTGGCTGCCGAGCAAGGGGTGGAATGCGTCGGCCGCCGCCGCCGACCGCATGGGCGCCTTCATCGCGTCCACAATGGAGCTGCACCAGCTCTACCTGGAGCGGCTCGCCAGCGTCAAGGACGAGGGCCTTGCCCTCCCCGCCATCACCGGCGTCTTCGACACGCCGCTCATGGACTTCCGCGAGGCGATCGCCCCCGCCGCGAAGGTCCTCGCCGGCCTCGACTGGCACGTCGAGCAGTCGCACCAGTTCGGCACGTCCCGCGCCGACACCGACGGCCTGTCCGCCGCCGAGGTCGCCGCCCTGTACCTCTACACCTGCGAGTCCGCCTTCTACCGGCAGATCAACGCGAGCCTGCGCAGCCCCGACCGCTCCCGTGTCGTGCCCTACCTGCCGTATCTGCGCCTGCTGTTCTCCGCCGTCTCCCGCCTGCCCGCCCGCACCGAGCCCCTGTGGCGCGGCGTGTCGATGGACCTGCGCGCGCAGTACCCGGCCGGTCAGACCGTCACCTGGTGGGGCGTCTCCTCGTGTACTTCGAAGCTCAGCATCGCCGAGGCGTTCCTGGGCCGCCGCGGCAAGCGCACCCTCTTCGAGGTCCACCCCACCCGCGCCGTCGGCATCCGCCGGTTCTCCGCCTTCACCGGCGAGGAGGAGTTCATCCTGACCCCGGGCACGCAACTCCAGGTGACCGACGTGCACGCGGACCGCGGCGGCCTGTGCACCATCCGCCTGACCGAGCTCCCCGACCAGCACCAGGTCAGCTGACCCCGGGGCACTCCCGGCCCACGCGGCTTGGGCAGCGCCGCCTGGGCCCCCGGCCTGGGCGGCGCGGTGCGGCTTGGGTTGCTGCTCGGGGCAGCGCGGCTTGAGCGGTGCGGCGCGGTCTGGGTGGTGTGGCCTGACCGGTGTCGCCTGGGTGGTGTGGCCTGAGCGGCGTGGCTTGAGCGGTCCGGCCTGTTTGGTGTGGCCAGGGATGCCGGGCGCATGGTTCGTGTCGCGTCTGCTGCCCCTGGCGCCGCGCCGGGTGAGAGGTTCGCGCCGGAAGAGATTGTCGGCGGCGGGGGTGGTTCGGAACGTGCGGCTGGCGTTCGTCCGGTGTTTCGGAAGGCGTTGGCGGGGTGGCGCAGAGTGGGGCGACGGGCGGATCCAACTCTGGGGAGGGTTCATGGTCACTCGGCGTCAGATGCTCACCACGACGGCGGTCTCGGCTGGGGCGGTGGTGTTGCCGTTGACGGCGGCGGACCCGGCCGTGGCGCACGGCGGGTCGTTGCCGGGGCATGCGGGGGTGTTCGCGCTGGGGGTGGCGAGCGGCGATCCGCTGCCCGACGGGGTGATCCTGTGGACCCGGCTGCTGCGGGCGGCGGGGCCGCCGGCGGCGCGGCCGGTCAGGGTCGACTGGCAGGTGGCGTCGGACGAGCGGTTCCGTGATGTGGTGCGGTCGGGGCACACCGTCGCCGTGCCGCAGCTGGGGCATTCGGTGCACGTGGACGCCCGGGGGTTGCGGCCGGGGCGTGAGTACTTCTACCGGTTCCGGGCGCTGGGGGAGCTGAGCCCGGTCGGGCGGACGAAGACCGCGCCGGCGCCGTCGGCGGACCGGGGTGGGCTGCGGTTCGGGATCGTCAACTGCCAGGACTTCCAGAACGGCTACTGGCCGGCCTACGCGGGGCTGGCCGCCGAGGACCTCGACGTGGTGCTGCACCTCGGGGACTACATCTACGAGTACGACCCGCACAGCGCGTACGCGGACCGGCAGCACACGACGCCGGCCACGCCCGGGCTCGACCAGCTGCGGACGCTCGACGACTACCGGGCCCGGCACGCGCAGTACAAGAGCGACCCGCTGCTGCAGGCGGCGCATGCCGCGTTCCCGTGGATCGTGACGTGGGACGACCACGAGACGGAGAACAACTACGCGTCGCTGACGGACGAGATCGACGACACGGGCGGGCAGCACCAGTCGCCGGAGGTGTTCGCGCGGCAGCGGGTGGCGGCGTACCAGGCGTACTACGAGCACATGCCGATCCGGGCGAACCTGAAGCCTGGCAGCGCCGACCTGCGGATCTTCCGGCGGTTCGACTTCGGGCGGCTGGCGCGGATCAACGTGCTCGACACGCGGCAGTACCGCACGGACCAGCCGGGCGGGTTCCCGGGCGACTTCGGGCTGCCGGGGGCGGGGACCGCGAACACGGGCGGGACGCTGACGGGTGAGGACCAGGAGCGGTGGCTGGCCAGGGGGCTGGACCACTCGCCGGCGCGGTGGAACGTGATCGCCCAGCAGGTCATGATGAGCCGCGTCAGGTTCCCGAACCCGACCGGCGGGGTGCCGCCGATCGTGGCGAACCTCGACCAGTGGGACGGGTACGTCCCGCAGCGCGACCGGCTGCTGCGGCACCTCGTCGACGCGAAGGTCGCCAACCCGGTCGTGCTCGCCGGTGACATCCACTCGACCTGGCTCAGCGAGCTCAAGCTGGACTTCGATCGGCCCGAGCAGCCGTCGGTGGCGGTCGAGCTGACCGCGACGTCGATCAGCTCGGACTTCCCGATCGCGTTCGACGGGCCGCTCAAGGCGGTCAACCCGACGCTCAACCCGCACGTGCGCTACTTCGACGGTTCGAAGCGTGGCTACCTGCGGTGTGAGCTCAACCGGTACGGCTGGCGCACCGACGCCCGCACGGTGGACACGATCGCGAGCCGGACGGCACCGGTGAGCACCAGCGCGTCGTACGTCATCGAGGCCGGCACCTCGACCCTGCAGAAAGCCTGACCCGAAGGCCTGTCATGGAGGCCTGACCCGAAGGCCTGTCATGGAGGCCTGACGCAAACGGACCACAGGGCATGGCGCGTGACCGGGAGGACCGGTCACGCGCCGTGGTAGAAGAAGCCGCCCAGGCCGACGGTGAAGATGAGCAGGCCGTAGGCGGCGTGCTCGACGGAGACCACGAACAGGGAGCGGGTCTGCTGGTAGCGGCGGGCGAACAGCCAGCCGCCCGCCAGGGTCAGCACGACCGCGAGGACGTTGCCGAAGATGATGTGCGCGAAGCCGAACGCGAGCGCGCCGGCGAGCGCTGCGGCGGCCGGTGAGGGGAACAGCGGCGCGTACCGGTGCAGCAGGAACGCCCGGTAGAGCAGCTCCTGCGGGTAGACGGAGGCGAGCGGGTAGAACACGACGATCGCGGCCCACAGCAGCGGCCGCTCGCGGGGCAGGTCGAACAGCCGGTCCGGGGCGAGCCACGCGACCAGGCCGGTCATCGCCACGGCGGTGGCGCACCAGAGCGCCAGCATCGGCCGCCAGACGTCGCGGGCCGGCAGCGCGCCTGGGCGCCACAGGTCGCGGCGGTCGAAGCCGGGCTGCCGCCGCAGGTAGAGCACGGCGACGACGGCGAGCAGCAGCAGGACGGGGATCGGGCCGCCGGGCGGTGCCGCCACGGCGTACACCGCGATGAGCACGAAGAACACGAGCCCGAACTCGGCGGCGAGCCGGACCCGCATCAGGCGGCGCCGGGCGCGCGGCGGACGCTCCAGTCGAAGGTGCCCTGGCACACCACGACGCCGGTCTCGTCGGTGATGTCGGCGGTGGTGGCGATCCGGACCCGGTTGGCGACGCCGATGAACACCTCGGCGAGGGTCTCACGGGCGTCCGGGTCGAGCCGGCAGGTGGCGGTCAGGTGCCCGCGGGCCGGCGCGAGGAAGCGCATGGTCGCGGCGGCGCCGAGCGGGACGACGCCCTGGACCGCGTCGGGGGTCGGGCACGCGGAGATGATCGCGGCGAGCCCGGCCGCGTCGGCGAGGGTGACGAGGCCGCTGGAGTGCAGCGAGCCGATGACGTTGGCGAGGGCCGGCGGCGCCGTCACCGTGACCACGCCGACGCCGTTGACGGCGCGCACGACCTCGAGTCCCACGGTGCGGTGCGCCGGGATGGGGTCCAGCAGCGACCTGGCCAGCGCGGTGGCGTCCATTCCGCGACGGTGCGACGTCAAGATGACGGCCGTGTCACGCCCGCACCACGGCCGGGTGACGGTCAGCAGGCCGTGTCGCGCGGGAACGGCCAGAACCGGATCGCGGCCTCGATCAAGGTGGCGCGGGTGGGGTGCAGCTCGAACGCGACCACCCGGCCGGACACCGGTCGCGTGGCGCAGAGCGGCTCGGCGGTGGCGACGGTCCAGCCGTTCGCGGCCAGCAGGTCGGCGTGCCGGGCGCGGACGTCGGCCCAGCCGGTGCCGGCGGCGAGGGTGCGCTCGACCGTCACCGACCCGCGCGTCTCCTCGCCGGGGTCGCACGGGTTGCTCCGGTGCCGGGCGGTGATCTCGGTGCCCGGCACGTCGGCGGTCAGGACCGGGTCGCCGGCGAGCAGGTCGAGCAGCTCCGGCGGCGCCGTCCGGCAGCCGGCCCCGGGCGTGCCGATGGGGACCGCGCAGGCGGCACACAGGACGGCCAGCACGATCAGCCGGCGACCCAAGGGCTGACCCCCATCTTGCCCGTGTTGCCGGGGTCGGTCGACAGCGTCAGCGTGTGCCGCGCCTGCCCCGGGGCGGCCGCCACGGAGATGTACTCGCCCTTGGCGACGGTCGCCGCGTCGGTGGTGAGGTTGCGCCACACCAGGACCGCGACGGCGGTCCCGCCGGGCGGCACGTCGAGGCGCTTCGGGCGGACGCCGTCGTAGCGCTCGATCGTCGCGACGTTGGCGGTGCCGTCGAGCACGGCGACGTCGAGCGGCCGCTGCTCGGCGTCGAGGACGGCGATGTCGGGGTAGCCGTTCAGGGTGTACACGGTCGTGCCGCAGTTGCGCAGCGTCACCCCGACCGCGCGCAGCCCCATCGCCGCGTCGACCTCCCCGACGGACAGCGCCACCCCGGCGGCGTCGCACGTCGGCGCGGGTGCCGGCACCGGCGTCGGCGTCAGGGAGGGCGACGCCGACCCGATCGCCGGGATCGACACGTCGGGCCGGGCCGCGGGCGGGTGGGCCGGCGTCGTGCCGCACCCGGCCAGCGCCGCCACCGCCACCGTCACCGCCACCGTCGTCAGCCGTCGTGCGCTCATCCCGCCGATCATGCCGTACCGCCGCGACCACCGCCGACCCGCGCCGGTCCCTGCACAAGGCCCTCACAAGGCCCTCACAAAGGCCCTTGCGCCGGCATGGAACGATCCGGCCCGTGACCGACGACGACCTCTTCAGCCGCCACGACGCGGCGTCCGCCCTGGTCCCTGCGGTGTTCGGCGACGGCGACGCGGCGAAGGCCCGCGCCCGCGTCCGGGCGCTCCTGGAGGCGCTCGGCGCCGAGATCAAGGGCGACCTGCCGCGGCCACAAGACGGCCCGCCGTACCTCCTCGTCGTGCACACCAGCGACTACAACTACGAGAGCACGATCTACGCGGTGCCGGACGACGCGGTCCCGCCGGCCGTGCGCGAGGCGCTGCGGGTGGTGCCGGAGTGCTTCGCCGCCCCCGACGACGCGTACCTGGCGTGCTGGGGCGGCATCCTGCGGCTCCTGGCGGTGTGGGGGCTCGACGGCCTCACCGCGGCCGCGTTCCACGACGTGATGGTCGAGGACTTCGGCGCCGCGCACGGACACCGCGACCTGCCGGACCTGGCGGAGATCACCGCGCTCGGCGGCGCCTGGCGGGCGCACGAGGTGGCCCGCCTCGACCAGGGCGGCACGACCGTCGTCGACGCGTCGGCGCCATGGCTCGGGCACCGTTTCCGGGAGCTGTACCTGTTCCGCCAGAGCATGTGATCAAGGAAGCGGCACGGGCTCCGCGTCGGTGCGGGCGGCGGCCACGCTCATCGCCGACCGGACGAACGCCGCCACGGCCGGTGAACGGGAGTCCTGCGGCCACGCCACCACCAGGGTGTTGGGCTTGAGGTCGTCGACGGTCCGGTACGCGATCTCGGGCCGGGGATGCCGGCGGGCCACCGACGCCGGCGGGAACCACACCATGCCGCCCAGCGCGACCAGGTTGAAGATCTGCGCCAGATCCAGCCTGGGCCCGGCCGGCGCGCCCTGCCCGGCGGGCGCGCCGGGTGCGCAGCGGGTCGGCCGGCGCGCCGTCGGGCAGGACCCGGCCGGCCAGATCCGCCAGGCACAGCCGCGACCGGGCCGCCAGGGGGTCGTCGGCCGGCAGCGCGACGAGCCGGGGCTCGGTCAGCAGCGGCTCGCGGTCCAGCCCCCGGTCGTCGAACGGCAGCGGCAGCAGCGCCACGTCCGCGCTGCCCTCCCGGAGCGCCGGCGCCTGCTCGCCCTTGCCGCCCATCAGCAGCTCGACGGGCGGCGCCACCGCCCCGTCCCGGAACGACGCCTGGAACGCGGCGAGGATCCCCGGCAGCAGCCCGGCGTCGTAGTCGGCCTTCAGCGCGACCCGCAGCCCCGGCACCGGCTGCCCCGCGTGCCGGACCCGCCGCTGCGCCGCCGTGACCGCGTCGAGGGCCGTCCGCGCCCCGACCTGCGCGGCCCGCGACATCGCCGCCGTCGCCGCCCGCCTGCTGCTCGACCGCGCCTGGACCGGCACCGGCAGCGTCGCCGTCCTGGGGCCCGAGGACCTGTCGTACACCGACATGGCCCGCATCCTGTCCGACGTCCTCGGCCGCCCCGTCCGCTTCGAGCGCACCCCGCCGGACGCCTTCAAGGCCGGCCTCCTCGGCCACGGCGTGTCGGAGCCGATGGCCCAGGCGATGGTCGACATGTTCCTCGCCAAGGACGCCGGCCTCGACAACGCCGAACCCCGCACCCTGGCCACCACCACCCCGACCACCTTCCGCCAATGGTGCGAGGAGGTCCTGAAGCCTGCCCTGGAGAGCTGAGCGGTCCCAGGGCGGTCCCAGGGCGGTCACTGGGCGGCGGCGGTGGCCGGGGCGTGCGCGAGGACGGCGGCCGCCGCGACGGTGGCGGTGACGGCGGTGACGGCGACCGGCGCCCAGCCGGTGCGGACGTCGTCGCCGAAGAGCAGGACGCCGGCGGCGGAGGGGACGATGACCTCGACGATCCAGAGCAGGGCGGTGACGGGCCCGACCTGGCCGTGCTCGAGGGCGTGGGCGTACAGGAGCATGCCCGTCACCCCGAAGACGGCCAGGGCCCACACGAGCGGCTCCAGCAGGAACGCGCCGGAGAAGCCGACGGCCCGGGCGCAGAGGGCGGCGCCGCCGAAGGCGAGCCCGGCGACGGCGCCGGCGAGGTTCGGGGCGCCGTGCCGGGCGGCGGCCCAGCCGGCGAGGGCGACGGGGACCGTGGCCAGGGCCAGGGCGAGCCGGATGGCGGTGGGCGGCGCCGCCGGGGCCTGCGGGCCGGCCGCGGCCGCGAGGGCGGCGAGGGCCACGACGGTGACCGCGACCGCCGCCACGTCCCGCCCACGGAGGCGGGCCTTGAGCATGACCCGGGCCGCGACGACCGTGACGGCGAGCGAACCGGCGAGGACCGCCTGCACCTGGTACACCGGCAGCACCCGCAACGCGGCGAGGGACAGCAGCCAGGAGACGAGGTCCAGGCAGATGCCGGTCAGGTAGGCCGGGGCGCGCAGGGTCTGCAGCATGCCCGGGGAGCGCCGGGCGCCGGAGGCCTGCAGCACCGACGCGACGCCGTAGCCGAAGGCCGCGGCGAGCGCCAGGAGCAGGCTCATGAGCGGTTGAGCAGACGGCCGATCACGGGCAGCTCGGAGACGCCTTCCGCGCCGGCGACCGCGACGCCCTGCGCGGCCAGCTCGGTGCCGCTGAGCAGCAGGTACCGGGGGCGCCACAGCGGCTGGTACTTGTCGTTGAAGTGCCACAGCGACTCGATCTGCATGCTGCCGGAGAAACGGTGCAGCAGCCGGCGCTGCAGGTCGTTGAGGTGCCCCTCGCCGCGCTCGCCGGCCAGCACCTGGCGCATGACGGCGAAGTTGAGGCCGAGGCCCCACGAGCCCAGCGAGCGGAGCCGCTCGATGGTCTCGACGATGATGAAGTCGGTGAGGCCGTTGGGCAGGTCGGGGTCGGTGCCGCGGCGCATCACGTCCAGGGACCAGCCGGCGATGTCGGCGGCCGGGATCCAGTGGCAGAAGCCGGCCGCGCGGCCGTCGGGGCCGTAGGCGACGGCGAGGAGCAGCCCGGTGTCCCGGGGGTCGAACAGCCGCGACAGCGTCATCGAGAAGCCGCGCTCGACGTCGCCGCGGCGGCTCTGCGTCATCAGCGCCCGCAGCTGCTCGCGCAGGCCGTCGGGGAGCGCGGCGGGGTCGTGGAAGCGGACGGTGAAGCCGGCCCGGCGGACCCGGTTGCAGGCGCTGCGCAGCCCCTTCATCGCCCGCCCGTCGAGGGTGAACGCGCCGCAGTCGACGATCGCCTCGTCGCCCAGGTAGACGGGGCGCAGGCCGGCGCAGCGGTAGACCGGCAGCCAGCCCTCCGCGGCGCCGACGACGCTCACCGGCCAGCCGTGCCCGTCGGCGAACGCCGTGAACTCCGCCCACGCCGCCGTCCACTGCTCGGGCGGCCCGATCGGGTCGGGGGAGACGAGGCACACGCCGTCGCGGACCGCGTAGGCGACGACGCAGTCGCCGGTGAAGAACCACGACTTGTCGTCGCGCAGCGCGAAGTAGGCGAGCGTGTCGCCGCCGTCCTCGGCCACGATCCGGCGGGCCCGCTCCAGGTCCGCCCGGTGCTCCGCGACGCTCGGCGGCCGGTGCAGCCGGGGTTGTACGAGCAGCCACCCCACCATCAGCAGCAGGCTGAGCCCGGCCGCGTACAGGGCGGGCGCCAGCAACGGCACGGCCGCCGGCAGCGGCACGACCCGGTCGCCGACGAGCCGGTCGGCGACGGCGCGGGCGGTCAGCCCGGCGTCGTGCCCGGGCCCGGCGCGGCCCCGCTCACCGGCGGCGAGGACCAGCGCGGCCGACACCGCCCCGACGAGCAGCCCGCCGGCGAGCAGCGCCACCGTGGCCCGCCGGACCTGCTGGCTCCCGGGCCGGGACGGGAACGCGCCCCGGTGCCACACCAGCCACCCGGCGACCACCGCGGCGAGGGCCGCCTCCTCGACGTCGATGCCCTTCACCACGTGCAGGACCGCGGTCGCCGCGAGCAGCAGCACGGTGGCCGTCCAGGCGAGCCGCCGCCCGCGCCGCAGGCCCCAGGCGAGCAGCAGCAGCGCGGTGCCGGAGAAGACGACCGTTGCCGCCGCCGCCTGCGGTACCTCCACCGGCAGCCGCTCCAGGAGCGCCGCGAGCCGCCCCCGCAGGGGTGTCGTCAGCGCCGACACCAGGCTCAGCGCCGCGACGGCGGCGACCGCCCACGCGGCCACGCGCCGGGTCCGCTCGTCCCTGACCCGCCGGTCGAGCCCGGTGTGGTGCAGCGGCCAGCCCGCCGCGCCCGGCAGGCTCGCCACCACCCTCGGCGTGCCCGGCGGCACGCCGGTGGCGGGCCGGCGGCGGGCGGCGAGCCGCTCGAGGCGGGCCTGCCCGCCGCCGTCGGACTCGCCGACGACCAGGTCGACCTGGATGTCGCGCCCGGCGGTCACCTCGACCCAGGAGCGGCGCAGGACCGGGGCGAAGACCGGCGGCAGGAACCACCGGGCCGGCCGGGCCTCGACGCACCGCACGCCGCAGCCGCTGTTGGCGTAGAACCCGCCGGGGACCGCGGCCAGCTCCGGCTGGTGGGTGTGGCCGGTGACGAGCCCGGCGAGCCCGTCGGCGCACAGCGACGCCGCGACCGCCCGCGGCGTGCCGTTGAGGTGCATGCCGCGGGGACCGAGCCGGCTGCCGGCCATGGCCGTGTAGAGGACCCGGGACGTCAGGACGGCGAGCAGCACCAGCAGCGCCGCCTGCGCGATCAGTCCCGCGCCGGCCAGCGCCGTCCATCTGGGCAGCCGACCCAGCACGCTGGAGCGCGTCAGCAGCTCCGGCACGCGCAGCAGCACCGCCGCGAGCAGCGGCAGCAGCAGCCACCAGGCACGCGGGCCGAGCCTGCGGTACACGAGCCGCGACGCGACGTACTGCCCGATGGCGTTGGGGTCGGCGATCGCGGTGAGGTCCGCGAGCAGCGGGGTGTGCCGGACCTCGGGCAGCACCTCCTGCACGATGTGCTGCCCGAGGGGCGAGTCGAGCGGGTTGCGCGGGTCGCGCAGCGCGTTGGCGGGGTCGTAGGCGTGGCCGTGCTCTACCCGCACGACCCTGCGCCCGGCGGGCGTCTCGACGTCCAGCTCCACGGCCAGGGCGCAGCGGGCGCCGGCCTGCCGGGCGAACGTCTTCGCGGACACGCCGTCCCAGGCGATCGCCGCGTCGTGGTTGCCGACGACCACGACCACGTGCCGGCCGGGCGCCGCCGCGAACGCCCGCAGGGCCCCGGTCAGCCGCGGGTGCGCGTCCAGGGCGGCCTCGACGGTGCCGCCGGGCTCGCCCCACAGCTCGATCACGTCGCCGTTGAGCACGACCGCGCCCGGGCCGTCACCCCATCCGTCGAGACGGTCCGCGAGGTCGCGTTCGATCTGGGCGGACGCGTCGGTCGGGTGCGGCGCGAGGTGCAGGTCGCCGCAGACGAGTGCCTTCGCCCCCGGCGGCAGCGGCACCGTGATCAGGTCCGGCACCGCATCCTCGGCCGCCTCGACCAACTCCGCGCCGGCCGGCTCGTCGTCGGACCCCTGATCAGGCGACTCGTCAGCGTCGGGCTCGGCGGCGGTCACGCCGGCAGGGTCAGGCAGGCGACCCGGGGCCCGGCGTCGCCGGCCTGCCCGTCAGCGGTCTTCGTCGCCGTCGCGTGGATGACCAGGGACCTCGGCGCCGGGTCGAACGTCCACGGGTGGGTGGCGACCGCCGACCCCCGGCCGTCGGCGCGGGTCGTCACGTCGAGCCACACCTCGTTCTGCGGGTTCGCGTACGAGGGGTCGGCCTTCATCGGGGCGGCCGGGGTCTCCGGCGGCGTCACCGCCGGCGACGCCGTCTGCGGCGGCGACACGGGCCCGGGCGGGGACGGCGCGTTGGGCTGCGTGGCCGGCGGGTGCCGGTGCTGGAAGTGCGGCCCGGCGGCGTCGGGTGTCGCGCCGCACGGGTTCGTGTGCAGGTGGACGCCGTAGGTGCGGTTCGGCAGCAGCCCGGCGACGGTGAACCAGACCCGGCTGTCCGACGACGTCTCGGTGATGCTGAGGGTGGCGACCGCCCCGTCCGGGACGAGCGCCGGGTCGTACGTGATGGCGGTCGCGCCCGGTGTGTAGGGGGCGAACGTGCCGGTCGCCGACGACACCCGCGGCGACGGGGCCGGCGCGGCGCCGCCGGCGGAGCTGGTGCACCCGCCCGCGAGGGCGACGCACACGAACGGCAGGATCTTGGTGACGCTGTGCATGGCCCCAGCGTCGTCCGGGCCGGGGTGTCGGATATGCCAACTGCGCCCGTTTCACCCCATCAGTCAGTATTGGCCGGGAGGCGGACATCCACGGGCGGACCGCCACCTCGCCGGTCGGTGGCGGTCACGATGCCCGGGTGCGCCCGCCCGATCGAGCGGACGACGGCGAGCCGCCCGGGGACTGGCCTGGGGCTACTTGACGGCCATCGCGCCGTACATGGAGACCTCGGCGGGCGTCGGGTGCCCGGCGGCGTCGGGGCGCCACTCACTGATCGGCACGATGCCCGGCTCGACCATCCGCAGCCCGTCGAAGAACCGCGCGAACGTGTCCCGGTCCCGCGGCCAGGCATCCACCAGACCCCGCGCGAGGAGCTGGTCGTACATGGCGGCGACGGGCGGCTCGACGAAGTCCTTTGTGGAGTTCGTCGCGACGAGGTAGCTGCCCGCCGGGACGGCCGCGAGCAGCTCCGTCACGACCTTCCGCGCGTGCTCGTCGTCGCGGATGAAGTGCAGCACCGCGTACAGCAGGATCCCCACCGGCTCGCCGAGGTCGAGCGTCGCGGCCACCTCGGGCGCGCCGAGGATCGCGGCCGGTTCGTTGAGATCTGCGTCGACGTAGTTGGTGACGCCCTCCTCGGAGCCGATCAGCAGGGCGCGGGCGTGGGCGAGCACCATCGGGTCGTTGTCGACGTAGACGACCCGGGTCTCCGGCGCGATCGCCTGCGCGACCTCGTGCGTGTTGTGCGGCGCGGGCAGGCCGGTGCCGATGTCCAGGAACTGCCGGATCCCGGCCTCGCGGGCGAGGAAGCGGATCGTGCGGTTGTGGAACGCGCGGCCCTCCTGCGCGGCGGTGCGGATCGCGGGGTACGCGCCGGCGATCCGGTCGCCGGAGTCCCGGTCGACCTGGAAGTGGTCCTTGCCGCCGAGCCAGTAGTTCCACCGGCGAGCGGGCGACACGGCGCCGACGTCGAGGCGTGGGTCGGGGTGCGGCTGGTCGGGGTGCACGGCGGGAGCCTCCAGACGGCAGTCAATAAGGCGGCATCGTAGCGGGCTTGACACAGTTCGCGCTCTTATCGATTATCGGTATATCGAAAAACGATAAGCAGGAGGTGTACCGATGAAGCGGTTGCTGGCGCGGCTCCGCCGTCCGGACTATCTCGGGGAGCTGCAGACGCTGCTGTTCGTGGCGCTCGGGGCGGCCGCCGTGGTAGCGGTGGTCAACGTGTGGGCGATGGTGGCCCGCGACCCGATCAGCGTCGTCGCCGGCGCCGGGGTGGCGGTCCCGCCGGACGCGGTGACCGGCCTGCGGCCCGGGGTACGGCTCGACCCGGACACCGAGCTCCACGTCCTGGTCGACCACCCGAGCGTGGCGCAGGTGGGGTGGCACGCCGCGCAGTCCCTGCCGTGGTTCGCGATCGTCGTGTTCGCCCTCGTGATGCTGCTGCTCGTGGTCCGCGCCGCCCGGCGCGGCGATCCGTTCGCCGCCGCGAACGTCCGGCGGCTCAGGGCGGTCGGCTGGGTCGTGCTGCTGGGCAGCCTTGCGGCGTTCGAGATCGAGCTGCTCGCCGGGTTCCAGCTGTCGGCGACGGTGGTGGCCGAGCCGCCCAGCACCGGCGCCGACGTGCCGCTCGTATGGTGCCTGTGCGGCGCCGGGTTCCTCGCGCTCGCCGAGATCATCCAGCGGGGCCGGGCGCTGCAGGCCGAGCTGGCGGAGGTCATCTGATGCCACCGGCCGACGACCACCGGGTCGAGGTGCACATCGACCGGCTGCTCGCCGAGCGGGGCATGACGCTGACCGACCTCGCGACGAAGGTGGGCATCACGCTCGCGAACCTGTCGGTGCTGAAGAACGGGCACGCGAAGGCGATCCGCTTCACCACGCTGACCGCACTCTGTGAGGTCCTGTCGTGCCAGCCGGGTGATCTGTTCACCGTGCAGATCAGTGAGCAAAGCGAATGATAAGGAAACCGAACGGTGCCCTTGAGGTGCGGAGATTGACCCTGAGAGCGCTCTCTCCATAGCGTGGTAGGTGATCAATCCCCAGACCTTTCGGGAGCATCTGTGCGCACCTCCACCCGGCGCCGGCTGACGGTGATCGCGACCGCCCTCGCGCTCGCCGTCGCCGGTCTGGTCGCCACCACCCTGCACGACACACCCGAGGCGTCCGCCGGCATCGGCAACCTCACGTGGTCAGACGAGTTCAACGGCCCGTCGGGCGCCGCGCCGGACGCGTCGAAGTGGAAGCACGACGTCGGTGGCGGCGGCTTCGGCAACAGCGAGCTGCAGTACTACACCGACGGCGCGGCCAACTCGGCGCTCGACGGCGCCGGCAACCTCGTCATCACCGCCCGCAAGGAGAACCCCGGCAACTACAACTGCTGGTACGGGCGCTGCACGTACACCTCCTCCCGGCTGCTGACCGCGGGCAAGTTCACGCAGAAGTACGGCCGCTTCGAGGCGCGCATCAAGATCCCGCGCGGCCAGGGCCTGTGGCCGGCGTTCTGGATGCTGGGCGACGACATCGGCACCAACCCGTGGCCCAACAGCGGCGAGATCGACATCATGGAGAACGTCGGCAAGGAGCCCGGCACCGTCCACGGCACGCTGCACGGCCCCGGCTACTCCGGCGGCAACCCGCTCACCGGATCCACCGTGCTGTCCGGCGGCCGCGCGCTCGCCGACGACTTCCACACCTTCTCCGTCGACTGGGCGCCCGACTCGGTCACCTGGTACCTCGACGGGGCCCAGTACTTCCGCCAGACCCCGGCCGACACCCGCGGCAACAAGTGGGTCTACGACCACCCGTTCTTCATGCTGCTCAACGTCGCCGTCGGCGGCAACTGGCCCGGCTCGCCCGACGGCGGCACCACCTTCCCGCAGACGATGACGGTCGACTACGTGCGGGTCTACGCGTACACCACCGGCGGCGGCACCACGACCCCGCCGCCCGCCACCGGCAACCGCATCACGGGCATCGGCGGCAAGTGCGTCGACGTCAACGCGGCCAACACCGCCAACGGCACGCAGGTCCAGCTCTGGGACTGCAACGGCACCGGCGCGCAGAAGTGGTCCCGCCCCGGTGACGGCACGATCCGTGCCCTCGGCAAGTGCCTGGACGTCAACGCGGCCAGCTCCGCCAACGGCACCAAGGTCCAGCTGTGGGACTGCAACGGCACCGCCGCGCAGAAGTGGACCGCGAACGCCGACGGCACGGTCCGCGCCCTCGGCAAGTGCCTCGACGCCAAGGACGTCTCCTCGGCCAACGGCACCCCGCTGCAGATCTGGGACTGCGCCGCCAGTGCCAACCAGCGGTGGACCTTCGCCTGATGCTTCATGATCCGGAAGACCTTGTGCAGTCAGGGGTGCACAAGGTCTTCCGGATCATGGGAGCAGGCGGCCAGAAAGACCGCCGGGTCGTCGGCGAACAGGCGGACGGTCCGGACCTCGCACCGCGCGCCCAGGGGGCGCACGGCGGTGACCGGGCCGGTCAGCTCCAGCTGGAGGTTGGCCTGGGACGACACCGCCACGGTGAGGATGGCGCCGTCGACGCGGACGCTGCCTTTCTCGTTGTACGCGCGGATCCGGCGCACCGAAGCGATCTGCTCGCGGGGGACGCTCAGGTCGAAGAACGCGCCGGAGCGGATGCGGACCTCGGTCGCGGAGACGACGTGCGGCCGGGTCACGTAGGCGGCGATGACCGCCAGCGCCAGCATGATCGAGTACCCGTCGAGCGCGAGCAGGGCCGCGCGGACGGCGAAGGGCGCGCCGAGGGAGCGCAGGACGACCTCGACGACGAAGAGCTCGACCACCATCGCGCCGAGGAAGACCAGCAGCGCGGGGGCCTGGGCGCCGAAGTACGGCACGGGCACGGCGCCGGCGGGCACGCCGTGCCGGCGGCCGGTCAGCCACAGCACCAGGCTCACCGCACCCTTGGCGTCGAAGCCGATGATCCGCCGCAGCCGCAGCGGCACGAGTCGTTCGTACGCGGCGCGCATCAGCCACGCTCCCGCAGCAGGTCCAGCAGCCGGCGGAACACCTCGGCCTGCGCGGCGGACATCTCCGCGGTGATGGTGTCCATCCAGTGGCCGGGCCCGGCGCCGGTCATCGCGGCCGCCATCTGCGGCGGCAGGTAGTCCGCGAGCGCCTCGGCGAGCGCGCCGACCCGCGGGTCGGCGACGTCGGCGGCCGCGAGCTCGTCCATCCTCGCGTAGAGGGACGCGCCCCGGGCCTGCGCCTCCGGTGAGGTCAGGGGGCGCAGGAGGTCGGCGAGGTCCGAGCCGGCGTTCGTGTCGATCATCGCCAGCAGCTCGCGGTCGAGGGCGCCGAACGCCGACGCGCCGGCCGGCAGGTCCCGCAGCACCGCGGCCATCTCCGGCGACACGGTCGAGTCGGGGCCGAGGTCGGGGGAGGCCAGCAGGGCCGCGAGGCGCTCCCGGCGGGCGGCGAGGGCGGCCTGCTGCCGGGCCAGGTCGTCGTCCAGCTCCCGCAGCACCTCCCGCAGCTCGCGGCCCTGGTCGTCGGCGAGCACGTCGCGGATCTCGTCGAGGGACAGGCCGAGCTCGGCGAGGCGCCGCACGCGGGCGAGGGCGACGGCGTCGCGCAGCCGGTACTCGCGGTAGCCGTTGACGAGCCGCTCGGGCTCGGGCATCAGGCCCAGGTGGTGGTAGTGCCGCACGGTGCGGGTGGACACCCCGACCAGCGCGGCGAGCTCGCCGATCCGCATGCCTCAAGTAGAAACGTTGACGCTGCGGCAAGGTCAAGCCCGGTCAGGCGCCGTCCAGCCAGGTGCGCAGTGCCCACCAGACGCGCACGGTGTCGAGGACCCCCTCCGTGGGCGGCAGTCCGGTGACCTCCTGGAGCCTGCGCAGTCGGTACCGCACGGTGTTGGGGTGCACGTGCAGCGCCGACGCCGCCTGGTCCAGCCGCTGCCCGTGATCGAGGTACGCCAGGGCGGTGCAGGCCAGCTCCCGGTGGAACTCGTCGTCCTGCCGCAGCCCGCCGAGCAGGGTGTCGCTGAGCATCGCCGCCAGCCGGGGCTGCATGGCCAGCGCGGTCCCGGCGGCGAGCCCGGTGACGTCGTGCACCCCGCGCCGCCCGTCCCGGACGGCGGTGGGCAGCGCGTCGAGACACAGCGCGTACGCGGCGGCGGCCTCGGCGAGCGGCACGGCGGGGGACACCACGACCAGTGTCCGCGGACCGACCTCGGCGTCGGCGGGCCGCCGCGGCGTCAGCCCGGAGGGCCGCCCGTCGACGGACCCGAAGAGCCCGCCGCGCTGGTCGATCGCGCAGGACGCCACGAGGCAGTGGTAGCGGCCGGCCGGGTGCAGGCGGAAGCGGGCGAGGTCCGCGCTGTCGGCGGGCTCGCCGGCCAGGAGCCGGCGCAGCAGCGCGGCACGCTCGTCGTGCCCGTCGCGGCGCAGCTCGAGCTCGGCGGTGCGGTAGCCGGCGATGACATGGCGTTCGAGGGCGCCGGCGTACCGGTCGAACTCCAGCGCCGCGGTGAGGAGGACCTCGTCGCGGATGCCGGCGGCCCGGCCGCGCACCACCGCGATCTCGAACGCCCGGGTGCGGCCGGCCTGCACGGCGCTGAGCAGCGCGCTGAGCGGCACGCCCTGCGCGGCCCGGTCCGCGCCGAGCCGGGTCGCCTCCGCGAAGTCGTCGGCGCTGGGATCGGTGAGCCGCTCGAACGCGGCGAGCCCGGCCATGAACAGCACCGCGATGTGCCGCCGGTTCTCCTCCTCGGGGAGCCGCGCCACCTCCGCCGAGCACGCCCGGGCCGCGGCGACGAGCTCGTCGACGATGCCGGGGTCCCCGGCCATGTCCCGCAGCAGCGGCCCCAGCGACATCGTCCCGCCCCCCGCCGTTGTGGCCCGCGCACAATCCACCCGCCGGGCGTTGCACTCTGACGACTATCGATGCGTTTGTACCGCGGCTTTTCTGTTACCGCAAGGTAACAACGCCCCCCCGCCGTCAGGAGAGCCCCGTGACACTCCAGCGAGCCCGCCGCGCGCTCGTCGCCGGTCTCGTCGCCGCCGCCACCCTCGTGCCGATCGCCGCCTCCGTTACCGCCGCAGTACCCACCGCCGCTGCCGCCGCCCTGCAGCAGGTGATGTTCGTCGGCAACAACTGGGACGGCACGGTCGACGTGATCCGGCCCAGTGGCGCGTACACCAGACTCGGCCGGATCAACGTCGTGCCGGACAAGACCCAGCGCCTGTGGGAGATCTACCTCAACCCCGTCAAGCTCGCCTTCTACCTCGGCGTCCAGCAGGGTCCGGGCGAGGGCCACGACCAGCTCGTCGACGACATGTACACCACGCCCGACGGCTCCGCGCTCGTCGTGTCCCGGCCGAGCTTCGCCGACGTGGTCTCGATCGACCTGCGCACCGGCGCGCTGCGGTGGCGCTTCCCCGTGTCTGGGTTCCGCTCCGACCACATGGCCGTCTCGCCCGACGGCACCCGGGTCGCCGTGTCGGCCTCCACCTCCAACACCGTGCACGTGCTGGACATCGTGACCGGGCGGCAGGTCGGGTCCTTCGGTACCGGCGACAAACCCCACGAGAACGTCTACACCGCCGGCGGCAGGTTCCTGTGGAACATGTCGATCGGTGAGGTCAACACCGCGCTGGACGACCCGTGGCTGGACTGGACGAAGGGCGACCGGCACATCACGGTCGTGGACACCGCGACCTTCCAGACCGCGAAGGTGATCGACATGCGGCAGCGGCTCGACGCGTACGGCCGCACGGACCTGTCCGACGCGGTGCGCCCGGCCGTGTTCACGCCGGACGAGTCGACCCTGTACTTCCAGGTGTCGTTCTTCAACGGGTTCGTCGAGTACGACGTCGCCGCCGACCGCATCACCCGGATCGCGACGCTGCCGAAGAACCCCGCCACCAGCGAGGACCGCACCACGTGGGTGAACGACTCCCGCCACCACGGCCTCTCGATGAGCCCCGACGGCAGCAGGGTCTGCGTCGCCGGCACGATGGACGACTACGCCACCGTCGTGGACCGATCGACGCTCACGCCGGGCCCGCTCGTGTCGGCGAGCAAGCCGTACTGGGCGACCGTCAGCGCCGACGGCCGCGACTGTGTCATCTCCGAGTCCGGCGCCGACCAGGTCACCGCGATCAGCTTCGCCACGGGCCAGAAGGTCGCCTCGGTCGCCGTCGGTGACCACCCGCAGCGGGTCCGGCTGGGCCGCGTCGCCACCGACTGGACCGCCCCGCGCTGAAGGCCGGGTATTAGGGTCGGTGCATGATCCTTGTTCTGGGCGGGGCCGGGGTCGACACGGTGGTGTCGGTGCCGGCCCTGCCGCTGCCGCTCGCCGACAGCTACCTGGTGCCGGCGATCCAGACCCGCGCCGGGCAGACCGGCGACGGCGTCGCCCTCGGGCTGCACGCGCTGGGGCTGCCCACCACCCACCTCGACGTGCTCGGCGACGACCCCGAGGGCCGGCTGGTGCGGGACCTGCACGAGCGGCGCGGCGTGCGGTTCGTGGCGGTGCCGACGCCCGCCGGCACGAAGCGCGCCGTGAACCTCGTCGACCCGCTCGGCCGGCGCCTGTCGCTCTACGACGGCAGCCGCCAGGACGCCGCCGCCCTCTTCCCCGCCGAGCTGCTGCTGTCGCTCGCCGGATCCGCCCGGCACGTGCACGTGTCGATCACCCACCCGTGCCAGCACGCCGTCGAGGTGCTCGCCGGGCTGCCCGTGACCGTCTCCACCGACCTGCACGACTGGGACGGGGTCAACGCGTATCACGAGCAGTTCGCCCGCGGCGCGGACATCGTCTTCATGTCGGCGGCGGCGCTGCCGGACGTGCCGGGCACGCTGCGGCGGGTCCTCGCGATGGGCCGCCCGCGGATCGCGGTCGCGACGGCCGGCGCGGACGGGGCGTACCTGCTCGAGCGGGGCGCACCGGACGTGGTCCACGTGCCCGTCGCCGAGCTGCCCGCGCCCGCGGTGGACTCCAACGGCGCCGGCGACGCGTTCGTGTCCGGGTTCCTGTACGGCCACCTCGCCGGCGCCCCGGCCGCGACCTGCGCGCGGTACGGCGCGGTCGCCGGCGCGCACGCGTGCACCGTCCCCAGCACCCGGGTCGACCCGATCACCACCGCCGACCTGCTCCGGCGCGTGTCCGGTCCCGCCTGACCGCTCCGGCGCGCCCGGTCCCGGCCGACCGCTCCGGCGGGGTCCTGCGCCTGCCCGGTGGCTTGACACCCGCCGGGGTCCGCGACTTCGATGGTCGGACGGCACAGGGGAGGAGCGGGGTCAGCGGTGGAGCTCGGCGTCGACCTCGGCACGTCCAGCACCGTGGCCTTCCTGCGCCGCGACGGCGGGGCGCCCGAGCCGGTCCTCTTCGACGGCGCGCCGCTGCTGCCGTCCGCGGTCCTCGCCGGCGACGCCGGGGACTTCCTCGTCGGCCGGGACGCCGTGTACGCGGCCCGCGCCCGGCCCGAACGCTTCGAAGGCAACCCGAAGCGCCGCATCGACGACGGCGTCGTGCTGCTCGGCGCCGAGGTGACGGTCGAGGCGTTGCTCGGCGCGCTGCTGCACCGCGTCGTCACCGAGGCGCGGCGCATCGGCGGCACGGGCGTCACCGGCGCCACCATCTGCCACCCCGCCGCGTGGGGCCCCGGCCGCCGCGCCACGCTCCTGCGGGCCGCCGCCACCGCCGGCCTCGACCCCGCCCGCGTCAGGCTCGTCCCGGAGCCGGTCGCCGCGGCCGCGTTCCACCTGCGGCGGCACGGACCCGCGCCCGCCGATCTCCTCGTGTACGACCTCGGCGCCGGCACCTTCGACGTCGCCGTCGTCCGCCACGGCCCGGTGAGCGGCGGCCCGGGCACCGGCGGGATGGAGGTGCTGTGCAGCGCGGGCCTCGACGAGACCGGCGGCCAGGACGTCGACGCCGCGATCGTCGACCTGCTGCGCCGCCGGTCCGGGGCGCCCGAGCTGTGGGCCCGCCTGGACAACCCGGCGACCGTCGCCGACCGCGCAGCCCGCCGGCAGCTGTGGGACGACGTCCGCAACGCCAAGGAGATGCTTTCCCGGACCAGCTCGGCGCTGCTCTACCTGCCGCTGCTGGACACCGACCAGATCCTCACCCGCGAGGAGCTGGACGGCCTCGCCGCGCCGCTGATCCAGCGGACGGTCGCCGCGGTCATCGCCACCCTCGCCGAGTGCCCGGTGCCGCTGCGCCCGCTCGGCGCGGTCATCCTCGTCGGCGGCGCGAGCCGGATGCCGCTCGTCGCCACGATGCTGCACCGCGCGCTGGGCATCGCGCCGACCATCATCGACCAGCCCGAGCTGGTGGTCGCCGCCGGCAGCATCGACCCGATGGTGACCGGCCTGCCGCCTGCCGGCCCACCGGCGGGTCAGCGCCCGATCGGCTGGACGGGTCCCGTCCCGATCTCCGGCGGCGACACCTCGGGCGCGGTGCCCCTGTCCCCGCAGGCGCCGGCGGCGTGGCAGCACCCGGCGCCGACGTCCGGCCCGCCGCAGCCGATGCCGGGCCAGATCCATCCGGGGCCCGTGCCGCCCGGACAGCCGCAGCCGCCCGGATGGCAGCAGCACACGGGATGGCCGCACCACCAGGCCCCACCGCAGCAGCCGCCCGTCCCGCAGCAGCCCGCGGGGTGGCCACCGCATCCGCCCGCTCCCGCACAGCCCGCGGGATGGCCGTCCCAGCAGCCCGTCCCGCCACAGCAGGCGCCCGTCCCGTCGCAGCGGCAGTGGGTGCCGCCGCAGCACCAGTGGCCGGCGCCGCCCGTACACCTGCCGCAGCCGCCACAAGGGCAGCCTCCGGCGTGGCAGGGGGAGCAGTCATGGCAGGTCCCGCGGCCGGACGGGCCGGTCTGGACGGCGCCGCCGGGGTCCGACGGCACCGTGCTCGTCAACGTCGAGCTGATCGAGCTCGTCACCCCGAGCCTGCAGGGCGTCACGCTGCGCGGGCAGCTGCACTGCGGTGACGCGTTCGAGCACGTGTTCGCCGCCGACCCCGACGGCCGGCTGCTGCTCTTCCCCGACACGGCCGCGCTCGCCAGGCACGCCGCCGCCGACCCGTCCGACCGGCTCATCGCGACGCCGCCGTGGCAGGTGCGCACCGACGGCGGCGACGAGCTGCACTTCGACCTCGAGCTGCTCGTCGAGCACCTCGGCGGCCCGCCGCAGCGCTGGCTGCCGTCCTTCGTCTGCCGCTGCCGCGACCTGTGCGCCCAGCTCGTCGTGTACCTGGACCTCGACGACGCGGAGGACCTGCTCGGCGAGCACTCCACCGTCGACCAGGTCGACGACATCCTGCGCCGGCACCTCGCCGACGCCACCGCCGGCCGCGGCGCGCAGCGCCGCCTCGCCCGCATCGACCAGGCGCAGCTGCTCGAGGACTGGACCGACCTCATCGCACTGATCGAGCAGAGCACGGTCAGCGCACCGTAGCTGTCAAGGGCTTTCGAAAGCTTCCGAAATTCATTCCCGGGCCGGGAATCGGCGGATATCAACGAAGCACCCCGCCGCCAACCCGCCACCCGGAGGGCACGTGACCCATGTGGACAGCCGCGCCGCCGACGGCTACGTCGCCCTGACGTTCGACGACGGGCCGAACCCGGCGACGACGGGCGCGCTGCTGGACGCCCTGCGGTCGGCCGGGGCGCGGGCCACGTGCTTCAACGTCGGCCGGCACGTGCAGGCCGAGCCGGCGCTCGCCCGGGCGCAGCGGGCGGCCGGCATGTGGGTCGCCAACCACAGCTGGACGCACGCACACCTGACCCGGCTCGACACCGCGCGGATGACCTCGGAGCTGGCGCGGACCCAGCGGGCCGTCCGCCGGGCGACCGGCACCACGCCGAGGCTGTTCCGGCCACCGTACGGCGAGACGAACGCCGCCCTGCAGGCAGTCGCATCCGGGCTCGGGCTGACCGAGGTCCTGTGGAGCGTCGACACGCAGGACTGGAACGGCGCGAGCACGGACCGGATCGTGCGGGCCGCCTCGACGCTCCAGCCGGGCGGCGTGCTGCTCATGCATGACGGCCACCAGGCCACGATCGACGCCGTGCCGCAGATCGTCGCGGACCTCACCGCCCGCGGCCTGCGCGCCGGCATGATCTCCACCGCCACCGGCCGGGCGGTCGCGCCCGACGGTTCACCCTGAAACGGAGCATGCATGCGATTGCGAAGACTGGTGCACGCGGGCGTCCTCGCCGTCGTGGCGGTCGGCTCGCTGGGCACCGTCGCGGCGTCGGCGCACGACGCCACGCCGGCGAAGCCGCAGGAGCAGACGCTGCGCTCGCTCGCCGCGCGGCACGGGCTGTACTTCGGCACCGCCGTCGACCCCGCCGCGTACGCGGCCGACACCACCTACAAGACGATGGTCGACACCCAGTTCTCGACCGTCACCGCCGAGAACGCGATGAAGTGGGAAAGCCTGGAGCCCACCCGCGGCACGTACAACTGGGGGCCGGCCGACGCGCTGATCGACAACGCCGTGCGCAACCGGCAGCTGGTGCGCGGGCACGTGCTGGTCTGGCACAGCCAGGTGCCGGGCTGGTTGAGCGCCGGCATCAACGACGGCTCGATCGACGGCCCGCAGCTTCGCGCGCTGCTGAAGCAGCACATCACCGCCGTGGTCAGCCACTTCAAGGGCCGGATCTGGCAGTGGGACGTCGTCAACGAGGCCGTCAGCGACCCGTGGGAGACGCCCAGCGCCATCCACCTGGGCGGCAACGCCGGGTCGTTCAAGCAGAAGTGGGCCGACCTGCTCGGCCCGGACTACCTGGCCGAGGCGTTCCGGGCGGCGCGGGCCGCCGACCCGAAGGCGCTGCTGTTCTACAACGACTACAACATCGAGGCGTTCGGCGACGGCGGGGCCGGTGACAAGACCCAGTTCGTCTACGACCTGGTCAAGCGCCTGCGGGCGGGCGGCGTCCCGATCGACGGTGTCGGCAGCCAGGGCCACCTCGCCACGCAGTACGGCAACTACGACGTCTTCCAGGTGGCCGACGCGCTGCGGCGCTTCACCGACCTGGGGCTCGCGGTCGCGCTCACCGAGGTCGACGCGCGCAGCCTCACCCAGAACGCCGCCGACCCCACGCTGCCGGCGCCCGGGGCCGACGTCAACGCCCGGGACCAGGCGGCCGCGTACAACTACCACGTGCTGCTGCAGGCGTGCCTGATGAACCGGCACTGCCTGTCGTTCACGGTGTGGGGCTTCACCGACAGGTACTCGTGGATCCCGGGCTGGTTCAAGAACCCGCCGGAGGGTCTCGGGTGCCTGTGGGACGCCTCGTACAACCCGAAGAAGTCGCTGCGGACGGTGCAGGGTGACCTGGTGGCGGCCGGGCCGCCGCTCGTCCAGCCGCGCATCCCGCAGGCGCCGCGGCAGCTGCCGCGGCGCTGATCCCGGGACCGCTGTCCGGCGTTGCGGCGGCGACGCCGGACAGTGCGGCCCGCTCCGGAAAGACCGGTCGGAGAGCGCTCTCTCAAGTTTGGCTTAGACTTTGATGAAGTCGGGTTCTCCGGCTTGACGTGCCCGAACGCATCGGCGAGCTTGAGCGCATGAAGCTCCATCGGACCGTCCGCCGACGGACCCTCGCGCTCATCGTCTCGACCGCCGCCGTCGCCGCGCTCGGCGTGGTCGGGCTCGGTTTCGGGCTCACCAATGCCGCTGCCGCCACCGCAGGCCCGATCACCGGGATCGGCGGCAAGTGCGTCGACGTCGCCGGCGCCAACTCCGCCAACGGGACCGCGGTCCAGCTGTACACCTGCAACGGCACCGGCGCGCAGCAGTGGACCGTCGAGTCCGACGGCAGCGTCCGCGCGCTCGGCAAGTGCCTCGACGTGGCCGCGTCCGGCACCGCGGACGGCACCAAGGTCCAGTTGTGGGCGTGCAACGGCACCGGAGCGCAGCGGTGGACGGCGAGCAGCGGCCGCCTCGTCAATCCGAACTCCGGCAAGTGCCTGGACGCGTCGGGCAACAGCTCCGCCGACGGCACCCGCCTGCAGATCTGGGCCTGCAGCGGCGGCGCCAACCAGGCCTGGAAGCTGCCCGGCGGCACCACCACCCCGACCACCCCGACGACCCCGACGACCCCGCCCGGCTCGTCCCAGCCGCCGGTGACGGCGAAGAAGAAGGGCGTCAGCACCTGGGAGTTCCCGGGGCTGTCGCAGGCCGTCACGAACGTCGGCGCCGGCTGGTACTACAACTGGTCGCCGAGCAACGACAGCATGCCCGCCGCCGCGGAGTTCGTGCCGATGATCTGGGGCGCCGCCAACGTCACCGACGCGACCCTGGCGAAGGCGAAGAGCGAGGGCAAGGTGCTGCTCGGCTTCAACGAGCCGGACCTGGCCGGGCAGGCCAACATGACCGTCGAGCAGGCCCTCTCGCTGTGGCCGCGGCTCGAGTCGACCGGCATGCGGCTGGGCAGCCCCGCCGTCGCGTACGGCGGCAACACCCCGGGCGGGTGGCTGGACCGCTTCATGACCGGTGCGCGGCAGCAGAACCGGCGGGTCGACTTCATCACCCTGCACTGGTACGGCTCCGACTTCAGCGACGCCGCCGCCGGACAGTTCGCCGGCTACCTGCAGGCCGTGTACGACCGGTACCGCCTGCCGATCTGGGTCACCGAGTACGGCCTGATGAACTTCTCCGGTACGCCCAAGTTCCCGAACACCGCGCAGATCACCGCGTTCATCACCGCGACGACCACCCGCATGCAGGCGACGTCCTACATCGAGCGCTACGCCTGGTTCTCCCTGCCGGCGGTCGGCGACTCGCTGCCCTACGGCCTGTACAAGGACGGCACCACAGCGACCCCTGCCGGGCAGGCCTACCGCGTGGCCGGCTGACGGCCACCTCGCCGCGGTGGGGCTGTACCACTGCCCGGCGGCTCGTGTCAGCGGTTCGCCGTCAGTGAACCCCCATGAGTGAAGTCAGAAAACCTGGTACGTCGACGCTAGATTTTCGTGGTGGGCGGGGGTAGCGTTACTGGGGTCAAGAGAGTCGGAAAACGACGCTGACGATGCCACCCCTCCGAGGGTGAAGGGACAGAGCCGCGACTGGCTGCGACTCGTCCGGCACGATTGGAAGGGAACGACGAGAGAAAGGGGAGGGTTCACACCGTTGGATCGCCCGCTGTGGACCGTGCACACGGTCCGGCGAGCACCGCAGTATCCATCGAACGAGAGGTGGTCTCCGGTCTGGCAGATGCGATCCCCGCACCGTCGCCGCGCATCGCGGCAGGTGTGGACATGACAATCCGGCATTCGTGTCGGTAGATGGTGTAACGACCCAATACCCTGGGCCCCGGCGCGAAAGCGCCGGGGCCCTCGACGCGGAGGTGACGTGTCCCCCTCGGACCATCCTTTAGACGACGACGACTTCCCCGCCTACACCATGGGCCGCGCAGCGGCGATCATCGGCGTCTCGCACGACTTCCTCCGCCGTCTCGGCGAGCTGAAGCTCATCAGCCCGCTGCGCTCCGACGGCGGGCACCGCAGGTATTCCCGGCACCAGCTGCGGCTCGCCGCCCGCGCCCGCGAGCTGTGCGACCGCGGCACCCCGCTCGAGGCGGCGTGCCGCATCATCGACCTCGAGGACCAGCTCGAAGCGGCCCAACGCACCATCCGGGACCTGCGATCCGAGGAGATCGATTAGAGTCCACCTCATGCGTGTGCTGTTCGTGTCCGCGCCGCTGCTTGGCCACATACTGCCGCTCGTGCCGCTCGCGGAGGCGCTCCGCCGGGCCGGGCACGACGTGCTGATCGCCACCGCCGCCGACGCGCTCACCGCCGGACGGACCGCGAAGCTGCCGGTCGTCGACGTCGCGCCGGGCTTCTCCTTCGCCCGGATCGCCCGGCGGACGATGCTGCGGCACCCGTTCATCGCGCGCGCCGAGCTGGCCGGCACCGGCGGGACCCGCGGCGTCGGCCTGCTGTTCGGCACCGTCAACGAGCAGCTCGTCGACGGTGTCGCGGCGACCGCCGACCGGTTCCGCCCCGACCTGGTGGTGCACGAGCCCCTCGCGGTGGCCGGGGCGGTCGTGGCCGCGCGGCGCGGGGTGCCCGCCGTCCGGCACGAGAACAACCTCTTCGACGGCGCCGTCCTCACCGCCGTGACCGCCGGGCCGGCGCTGCGCCGGCACCGCGTCGACGGCCTGCCCGACCCGGCGGCCGTGGTGCAGATCGCGCCGGCCGAGCTCGTGGGGGAGCGGCCCGGCCTGCCGATGCGGCGCCTGCCGGTCGGGGCGTCCCCGAACCGGACCGGCTCGTTCGCCCATCCGCGCGGCCCGTTCGCTGACCTGCGCGGTTCCGCCGTTGACCTGGGCGGCCCGCCCGCCGGCGTGGGCGGCGCTGCGCGTCCGGGCGGCTCGGCGGGCCCCGGCGGCGAGCCGGTCACGCCGCTGCCGCCCGCCGGGGCGCGCCCGCGGATCGCGGTCACCCGCAGCACCGTGGACGGGCCGGGCAGCGGCGGCATCATGCGCGCGATCGTCGCCGTCGCGGCCGGCGTCGACGCCGACATCCTCCTCGTCCGGCCCGAGCGCGGGCTGCCCGATCCACTGCCCGGCAACGTGTACACCACCGGCTGGGTGCAGCTCGACGCGCTCATGCCGACCCTCGACGCCGTCGTGCACCACGGCGGCGCCGGCACCGTCCTCGGCGCGCTCGCCGCCGGCGTCCCGCAGCTGGTCGTCCCCGGCCCCGGCGACCGCCGGCACAACGCGGGCGTGGTGGAGCGCTCCGGCGCCGGCTGGGCGATGTCGGCGTCCGCGATCACCGCCGACCAGCTGCACCGCCTCCTGTCCGACTACGGGCTGCGGGTGACCGCCGGCAGGTTCAAGGCCAGCATCGCCGCCCGCCCGCACCCCGACGAGGTCGCCGCCCAGCTGGCCGCCATCGTGTAGCGCCGCCCGCGCCGGACTCCCGGCGGCGGCCGATGGCTGGCGGGTGCCCGCGTCGGTCGGGTGCGCGGCGGCGCCGATGGCCGGTGGGTGTCCCGCGGTCGTTGCGTGCGCGGCGGTCGATGGGCGGCGGGCGTACGCTGCTGGTCGTGGACCGGCTCGCCATCGACCTCGGCACCTCCAGCACGGTCGCGGTGGTGTGCGGCGCCGACGGCCGGGTGCGGCCGGTCCTGTTCGACGGCCGGGAGCAGCTGCCGTCCGGGGTCCACGCCGGTGCGGACGGTGTCCTGGTCGCGGGCCTCGACGCGGAGCGCCTGGCCCGCGCCGACCCCGCCGCCTTCGAACCCAACCCGAAGCGCCGCATCGACGACGGCACCGTCCTGCTCGGCCCGCACGCCGTCGCCGTCCCCGACGCCCTCGCCGCGGTCCTCCGCGTGGTCGCCGCCCGGGCGCCGGGCGGTCACGTGGTGCTGACCGTG
>NZ_JBEXUD010000068.1:0-50360 GCF_040614215.1 Dactylosporangium sp. NPDC006015 | reverse complement strand
CCGTCGAGCACGGCGACGTCGGGCCGCAGCGCGGGAATGCGGTGCGTCGCGTCGACGGCGGACCCGGACTCGCCGACGACCTCGATGTCACCCTCCCGCTCGAGCATCTCGCGCAGGCCGAACCGGACGACTTCGTGGTCGTCGAGCAGATACACCCGAATCATGGCTTCATTGTCACCCGGTGGCCACCCGCGCGGGCGGGCCGAAAGTCCCGGGCCGCCCCAGCCCTTCGGCACTGAACCGGCCCTCGGCACTGAAACCAGCCCCTCGGCACTGAACCGGCCCTTCGGCATCGACCGGCCGGAGGTCCCGCGGTGCCCCGGGACGTAGGTCCCGTCGATGTGGGTGGTTGTGCTCTGTGGCGGGCCGGTGCCAGTGCCACAGGCTGATGCCATCACATCGACGCACTTTCCAAGGCCCCGGAGGGCACGCCATGAAGCGCAAGACGCTCGACATCCTCGTCGGTCTCGGCCTCGTCGTCCTGGCAGGGCTGTTGCTGGTGGCCGGTCTGGTGCTGACCAGCAACGCGAACTTCGCCAATGACTACGTCAAGGACCAGCTCGGCCAGCAACAGATCTCCTTCAAGCCGGCGGCGACCCTGACGGCGGAGGAGAAGGAGTCGGCCTGCCTGGTCAAGTACGCCGGTCAGCAGCTGACCACCGGCAAGCAGGCGGAGTGCTACGCCAACGAGTTCATCGGCCTGCACCTCAAGTCGATCGCGGGCGGCAAGACCTACGCCCAGATGGGTGACGTCCAGGCCGACCTGAAGGCGAAGATCGCCGCGCTGCCGAAGGACGACCCGGCCGCCGCCGACCTGCAGAAGCAGCTGACCGACGCCAACACGGCCCGCGAGACCGTGTTCAAGGGCGAGACCCTGCGCGGCCTGCTGCTCACCTCGTACGGCTTCAGCGAGTTCGGCGCCAAGGCCGGCCAGGCCGCGCTCGTCGCGTACTTCGCCGCCGGCCTGCTGCTCCTGCTCGGCGCCGCCGGTCTCGTCCACGCCGCCGCGACCCCCGGGACCAAGGGCTTCGCGGTCCCCGACCAGGCGCTCGTCAGCGCCTGACCGTCACCCGCAACCCCCGAACCCCCGACCCGGGCCTCCCAGTGAGCGCCCGGGTCGGGCGCATGTCGGCATCGGGCTGCCGGACCGGCGGCCTCCGGTCCGGCAGGTGCGGGCGGGCGCGGTCAGGCCAGCAGCCGCACGCGCTCGTCGGTGATGGCCTGGATGTCGGCCGCCGCCGAGAGCAGCAGCTGGTGGCCGAGGTCGTTGAGCGCGCGGGCGACGGCGAGCTCGTCACCGATCTCCGGCACGTTCTCGTCGGCGGGGTTGAGACGGGCCCGGCCGACGCCGAGTTGGTGGCTGTCGTCGTTGGCGTGCAGCCGGGCCTCGGCGTGGGTTTCCCCCTCGGTCTCACCGATCAGCAGGTCCACCGTCCAGTGCTTGGTCGTGGGCATGATCTCCTCCAGTCCGGTCGTTCGTCGCGTCGCGGGGCGACGCGTCACCTCCGACGGTCCCGCGGCCGGGCCGCGGTCCGGGCGCTCGCGTCGATCTCGGACGGAAGGCGGGCGCCTGGGCCGTGGCGGCCCTGCCCGCGAACGTGTCACCAACAGCGGTGCTGCGACGCCGGCGATCCTCGGCGACCGCCGGGTCGACCGAAGAAGCTGAGCGGGCCGTCGTGCTGGGTGAAGGCGTGACCGTTCCAACGGTACTCGCGGACCTGCCACAAACCGGCGTGATTCGGCACCGCGGCGGCGCGGCCGCGAGGCGGGGGTCACCGCGTCGGCGTTGTTTCCCGGTACAGGTCGAGCATCCGCAGCCGGGTCGCCTGCATCCGCGCGACGACCACCTCGATCAGGCGGCGGGTCAGCTCGTAGCCGAGCTCCGGCTCGTCGGCGCACATCGCGCGGACGCCCGCGGCCTCGAAGCAGATCGCCAGGACGGGCGTGTCGGCCGTGGCGCCGAAGTGCCAGCGGTACGGCGGGAACAGCCACGACCAGCCGACCACCTGTCCGGCGCCGATGGTCTCCACGACGACGTCGCCGCGGCCGGGCAGGCGCGTGTCGAGACTCACCAGCCCGTCACGGATGAGCCAGAACTTGTCGGCCCTGCCGCCCTCGCTGAAGAGCCGGGTGCCCGCGCGGACCGTCACGCGGTGCGAATAGTGCGCCATGCGCTCCAGGAACCGGTCCGGCACTCCGGCCATGAACGGATGCTCGACGAGCAGATCGTGCGCGGTGATCATCGATCTCACCTCAACCGTCGTGTGGTGGTCTCCGCCTCCAGACAACGTGCCCCGGCCGGTCCCAGGTAGAGCCGCGAGCCCTCCGATGGCAGGACCTACGGCCCTGTCGCCGGCCGGGTCGTTCGGGGACGCGCGGCGGCAAGTCTTCAGGCCCGGGGTCCGGCGGCCGATAGTGCGGTTGACGACTGACTCCTGGAGGATGGCAGTGACCCTGCGGCGCAAGCTGGTCGGTGGGTACCTGCTGGTCGCGGTCCTGGTGGCGCTCGTCGGGGTGGTGGCCTGGCGGGTCGACGTCGGGTCCGCGCGCCGCGCGGCGATCACCGAGGCCGAGCACGTCGCGTTCGGGGTGGCCAGGGACGTCGCGTTCGGGCTGCCACCTGACTCCGCCGGGGAGCAGGACCCCGGCCCGCTGTACGACAGACCTGAGTGGCTCGACGCCTACCTGCGGCGGCTGCGCGACCTGCAGGGCCGCGACATCGTCGTCGTCGACCGCCGGCAGGTGGTGCTCGGCGGCGCGGTCCCGGACCACGTCGGCACCACCTTCGACCATGACACCGCGGACCAGGTCGGCGCCACGATCCGCGACCGGGTGCCGCGGACATTCGTCGAGGTCAGCGACGACCACCCGGATGGCATCAAACAGGTCGTCGTCCCGCTCGTCGGCCGCGACGACGTGACACTCGGCGCGGTGATCCTCGAATACACCCCCCTCTACGACGAGATGGTCGCCTCCACCGGCCGGGCGCAGCTGACGATCGCCGTCGTCTGCGGCTCCGGTGTGCTGCTCGTGCTCCTGGTCGGCGGGCTGCTCGGAGCAGGGCAAGGCCCGCTGCGTGGACTTCCAGGCCGACATGCACGCCCGCATCGTCGACCAGCTCGACCAGGAGCGCCGGCTGAAGACCGCCATCGAGCGCGGGGAGCTGCGCCTGCACCTGCAGCCGATCGTCGAGACGCTCGCCGGCCGCACCGAGGGCGTCGAGGCGCTCGTGCGGTGGCAGGACCCCGCGGCCGGGCTGCGGGCGCCGGGCACGTTCCTGCCCCTCGCCGAGAGCGCCGGGCTCATCACCGACATCGACCGGTGGATACTGCGGGAGAGCTGCCTGACCCTGCGCGCGTGGCAGGACGACGACGCCGCGGGCGCCCCCGACTGGATCACCGTCAACATCTCCGCCGTGCTGCTGGACAGCCCCGACCTGCCGGACCTCGTCACGCGGACGCTGCGCGAGACGGGCCTGCGCCCCGAGGCGCTGGTCCTGGAGGTCACCGAGACCACCCTCATGCGCGACGTGGCGGGCACCGCGCCGCGGCTGGAGCGGCTGCGGTCGACGGGCGTGCGCATCGCCATCGACGACTTCGGCACCGGGTACTCGTCCCTGGGCTACCTCCGGGACATCCCCGCCGATGTGCTGAAGATCGACCGGTCGTTCCTCGAGGGGCTCGTCGGCAGCGACCGCCACCGGGGCCTGCTCGCCGCCGTCGTGCAGCTCGGGCACACCCTCGGCCTGCGGGTCGTCGCCGAGGGCGTCGAGGACGCCGAGCAGCTCGCCGAGCTCGTGGGCCTCGGTTGCCGGTACGCGCAGGGGTACCACCTGGCCCGCCCGGCACCGGTCGGGCAGCTGCGCGCCGCCGCCGACCTCGTCCGCGGCTGACCCCGGGCCGGGCCGCACGCTGCCGGTGTGCTCAAGGGGCGGCCGGCGCGTGGACGATCAGCACCGGGCACGCGGCGTGGTGCATCAGGTGCTGGCCGACGGAGCCGAGGAGCAGGCCGGCGAACCCGCCGTGCCCGCGGCTGCCGACGGCGACCAGCTGGGCGGTGCCGGAGGCGTCCAGCAGCGCCTGGGCCGTCCGGCCGTTGACGAGCCGGGTCTCCAGCGCGACGGCCGGGTATTTCTCCCGCCAGCCGGCCACCGCCGCCTCCAGCAGCTGCTGTTCCGTCGCCTCGATCATGGCGTACGGCAGGGAGGTGACCATGGGTGGCAGGTAGGCACGGACGGCGAGCACGCCGGTGTCGCGCAGCCGCGCCGCCTCGAACGCGACACCCAGCGCGGCGTCGGAGCTGGGGGAGCCGTCGACGCCGGCCACCACCGGGCCGCCGGCCGCGGCCCGGCCGCGCACCACGACGACCGGGGTGCGCGCGTGCGTGGCGACCTGCTGGCTGACCGACCCGAGCAGCAGGTGGGTGAGCCCGCCGCCGCCACGGTTGCCGACCACGATCAGGCGGGCGCCCGCGTCACCGAGCTCGAGCAGGGTCGGTGACGGCGCGGCATGGACCGCCGTGCCGTCGATACTGACGCCGGTGCCGCGCCGGCGGAGATGCTCCACGATCTCGGCGATCAACGCGTCGCCACGCTCCTGCGCCTCGGCGGCCATCTCCCCGGCCGGTCCCGCGTACTCCCCGCCGGGCCAGGCGAGCTGGTAGGCGTACACGATGTGCAGGCGCGACCCGGTCCGCTCGGCCTCGTCCACGGCCCAGTCGACGGCGGCCCGGGCCTCGCCCGACCCGTCGAATCCGACGACGATCCGCTGTGCGTCCATCGCAGTCCTCCTTCGTGACGGTCCGGCCGGACAGGGCCGGGGTCTCCTCGCCGGGCGGGACCTCCGGCCCCGCCCGGCGGCGCGTGGTGCCGTCAGTGCCGGGCGATGAGGACCGGCGAGTCCGCGTGCTCGAGCACGTGCTGGGCGACCGCACCGAGATGCAGCCCGGTGAAGCCCCCGTGCCCCCGCGCCCCGAGCACGATCATCAGCGCGTCCCGCGCCTCGTCCAGCAGCACCGGCACCGGCACGCCCTGCCGCACCCGCGCCTCGGCCTCGACGGCGGGGTCCTTCGCCCGCAGCCGCTCCAGGTCGGCGTCGAGCTCGGCGGCCAGCTTGTCCGGGTCGGGGCGGCGGGCCAGGCGGCTCGTCGGCGGCTGCCACACGCGCACCGCGACCAGCGGCACCCGGCGGGCCGACGCCTCGCCGAACGCCGCCTCCAGCGCCAGCAGGCCGCCGGCGGACCCGTCGGTGCCGACGACGACCGGCCCGTGGGACGGCAGCTGCGCCTCCGGCCCGGACCAGCGCTCGGCGTGGTGCACCACGAGGACCGGGCAGTACGCGTAACCGGCGAGCTGCACGCCGACGGAGCCGACCAGCAGCGAGTGGAAGCCGCCGTGCCCGCGGCTGCCGACGACGACCAGCTCGGCGTGCCGGGACTGCTCGCGCAGCGCGTGCGCGGGCTGCCCGAACCACGTCGACGTCGTCACGTGCAGGCCCGGATACCACCGGCGGGCCTCGACCGCGGCGTTCAGGACCAGGCCCTGCTCGTCGGTGACCTCCTCCGGAGGGCCGGGGACGCCGAGGGCGTGCGTGATGCGCAGCGGCAGGCGGAGCCGGACCGCCTCGTCGGCGGCCCAGCGGACCGCGCCGAACGCGGCCGGCGAGCCGTCGACGCCGACGATCACCGGCCGTTGGATGGTGGTCATGACGGCCTCCTCACGATGTGCGGCGGTGTCTTCAACGGTCGTCCACCGCCGCGCCGGCCGGAAGGGCCGATGGTCCCGTCCACCGCGGGCGGCGACACCGGCGCATGCGCCGACCGGCCCTGACCGCGCGCAGACCCTGGTACCCGATCCTGGTCGGGCCACCCGGCGGATGGGTGCGGTGCCTCAGGCGGCGCCCCGCCCCGCCGGTGTACCGGCGGGCGCACCGTGGGGCCGCGGGACGACCAGCACCGGCCGGTGGGCGTGGTGCAGGGTGGCCATCGCCACGCTGCCGAGCATGATCTCCTGTGCCGCCGAGCGCCCCCGCGAGCCGACGACGACCAGTGCCGCCGACCGGTCCGCCGCGTACCGGCCGAGGGCGTCGGCGATGGCGTGTCCCGGTGTTCCGTTCCCCGGCCGGACCAGGACCGGTTTGACGGACCGGCTCCCGTCCGGCGGCGGGGTCGACGGCCACTCCTCGGCCCTGTCGTGCACCGACACGAGCACCACCTCCCGCTCCGGCAGCAGCCGGTCGGCGGCCACGACCGCGGCCGAGGCGCCCGGGGAGCCGTCCCAGCCGACGACGACCGGTCCGCCCGGGACCGCCGCGGCGTCCCGCATGAGCATGGGATACGGCACGACCAGCACCGGCTTCGGGCTGTAGTGCACGAGGACGTCGGAGACGCTGCCGAGGACCGCGCGGAAGCCGTCGAGGCCACGGGAGCCGATGAGGACCACGTCGGGCTCCAGGGCGGCGGCGGTCCTGGCCAGCTCGAACCCCTCGCCGCCCTCGGCGGGCCGGGTGAGGGCCTCGGCGCGCCAGCCCGCGGTCCGGGCGATCGTGACCCCGGTGACGACGACCTGTTCGGCCCGCCACGCCCCCTCCCCGCGCAGCGCCTCGACGAACTCCTCGATGTGGTCCCGGCCGGCCCACAACCGCCGGCGGAGGCCCTCCTCGGCGAACGGTGGCGTCCACAGGTACGCGATCCAGGCGTGCGCGTCCGGCAGCAGTTGCGTGCCGGCCCGCAGCGCGGCGTTCGCGGCGGCGGAACCGTCGTAACAGACCAGGGCGCGTTTCGTCATCGCGGGCCCTCCTGACAGTCGGGTGGCCGCCGCGTCACCTCGGCGGGCGGACGACGACGACCGGGCAGTGTGCGTGGTGGACGGCGGCCTGGCCGGCCGAGCCGAGCAGCAGCCCGGTGAAGCCGCCGTGCCCGCGGGCACCGACGACCAGCAGCTCGGCGGCGGCCGAGGCGTCGACGAGCACGCCGCCGGCACGTCCGGCGACGGCCTCGAGCTGGACGTCGACCTGCGGGTACTTCTCCTGCCATCCGGCGATCGCCTCGGCGAGCACCCGGCGCGCACTGAGCAGTTCGGCGTGCTCGCCGTGCACCGGCGGGGCGACCCCGTCCCTCTGCCCGGCGACGTGCCACTGGACCGCGGTGACCGCGGTCAGCCCGGCCCGCCGGAACGCCGCCTGCTCGAACGCGAGGCCGAGCGCGAGGTCGGCGCCGTGCGAGCCGTCGACACCGACGACGACCCGGCCGGCGTGCGGCCCGTCGGCAAGGTCGACCTCCCGGACGATCACCACCGGGCAGGCGGCGTGCCCGGCGAGCTCGACTCCCGTCGAGCCGACCAGCAGGGCGGCGAAGCCGCCGAGGCCGCGGCTGCCGACGACGACGAGCGACGCCAGCCGAGAGGCGGCCAGCATCGCCGGCACGCACAGCCGGGTCGTGAACTCGGTGGTGATCCGCAGGTCGGCGCCGACGTCACGGGCCACCACGACGGCGTCGGCGAGCACCCGGGCCGCCGTCGCCCGCACGTCGGTCTCGTAGGCGACCGGCAGCGCGAACCCCACGGGCGGGTACACCAGGTCGGGCCAGTCGTGCGCGTGCAGCAGGTGCAGCGGCCGGTGCCGCCGGGCGGCGTCGGCAGCGGCCCACCGCACGGCCCGCATGCTGCCGGCGGAGCCGTCGACGCCGGCGACGACAGCAGTGGCCGGGACGGATGACGTGGACATGGCAGCTCCATACGATCGCTCCTGCGCCGTCGCCGGGACGGCGGGTCGCGCGGGCGTGTCCGGCCGGCGTCGCGGGCGGCGCGCACCGCCACCGCTGTCCCCACCACCAACCATCCGCGCCGGGTGCGTGGCCGGCCAGGGCCCGGCGGCAACGGACGACGGGGACCGCAGTGCGTGCATGGTGGGCGTCCGGGCGGGCAGGAAGGCCGGGTGCGACGGATGACCGCGTGGCGGGTCGAGCGGCCGGGCCCCATCCAGCAGCGTCCCCTGCGGATGGATTCGGCGCCGGTACCGGAGCCGGGGCCGGGCGAGGTCCTCGTGCGGGTCCGCGCGTGCGCGGTCTGCCGCACCGATCTGCACCTGGCCGAAGGCGACCTCCCGCCGTTGCGGCCCGGTGTGGTGCCCGGCCACGAGGTCGTCGGCGACGTCGAGCGGTTGGGGCCGGACGCCGGCGACCTGCGGGTGGGTGAGCGGGTGGGGGTGGCGTGGCTGCGCCACACCTGCGGCGCCTGCGCCTACTGCCGCGCGGGGGCGGAGAACCTGTGCCCGTCCTCGCGGTACACCGGCTGGCACGCCGACGGGGGCTTCGCCGAGCACTGCGTGGCGCCGGCGGCGTTCGTCTACCGGCTGCCGCCGCGCTACGACGACGCCCACGCCGCCCCGCTGCTGTGCGCCGGGATCATCGGCTTCCGCGCGCTGCGCCGGGCGGAGCTTCCCCCGGGAGGCCGCCTGGGCCTGTACGGGTTCGGCGCGTCGGCGCACCTGGCGGCGCAGGTCGCGATCGCGCAGGGCGCGAGGGTCCACGTGCTGACCCGCTCGGCGCAGGCGCAGCAGCTGGCCCTGCACCTCGGCGCCGCGTCCGCGGGCGATGCCGCCGGCCGGCCGCCGGAGCCGCTGGACGCCGCGATCCTGTTCGCGCCCGTGGGCGACCTGGTGCCGGTCGCGCTGTCGGCGCTGGACCGCGGTGGCACGCTCGCGGTGGCCGGCATCCACCTCACCGACATCCCGGTCCTGCGGTACGCCGACCACCTGTTCCAGGAGCGGACGCTGCGCAGCGTCACCGCCAACACCCGCCAGGACGGCCGCGACTTCCTGGCGTTCGCGCAGGAGCATCCGCTGCGGGTGAGCATCACGGAGTACCCCCTGGGGGCGGCGGACGAGGCCCTCGCCGACCTCGCCGCCGACCGGGTCAACGGCGCCGCCGTCCTGGTCCCGCCCACCTGACCGCCCTACCTGACTGCGAGGCCCGGCCGGGCTACCGCACCACCGCGACCGGGCAGGCGGCGTGGTGGATCAACGCCTGGCTGACCGAGCCCAGCAGCAGCCCGGTGAAGCCGCCGCGGCCGCGCGAGCCGACGACCATCAGCTCCGCGCCGTGGGACAGCCGCCTGAGGACCGACGCGGCACCGCCGCGCACCGTGCGGCGGCGCACGTCGACGTCCGGGTACTTGTCCGCCCAGCCGCAGACCGACTCCGCCAGGGCCCGCCGCTCGTCGTCGAGCAGGTCCTCGGTGTCGTAGACGAGCGGCAGCATGTCGCCGGGGCCGGTGGACTCGGGCCAGCGGTACGTGTGCACCGCGGTCAGCCCGACCCCGCGGAACGAGGCCTGCTCGAACGCGAACCGCATCGCGTGCTCGGCGTCGTGGGACCCGTCGACGCCGACGACGACCCGGCCCGCCTCGACGGCGGCGGCGGGCTCGCCCCGGCGGACCACGACGACCGGGCCGGCGGCGTGCGCGGCCACCTGCGCGCCGACGGATCCGAGCAGCAGACCGCCGAATCCGCCCAGGCCGCGGCTGCCGACGACGACGGTGCCGGCCCACCCGGAGGCGTGGACCAGCGCGGCGGCGGCCGGCTCGATCGGCGTATCGGTGGTGATCGGCAACTGGGACGAAACGGTGCGCGCGCGGGCCACGGCGGTGTCGACGACGGTGTCGGCGGCGTGCCGGACGAGCTCGTCCAGCGCGGGTGTCCGGCGGGCGCCCAGCGACGGGTGGGCGACGGGCCACGCGTACGCGTGGACGATGTGCAGCCGGCGTCCCCGGCGCGCGGTGTCCCAGGCGGCCCAGTCCACGGCCGCCAGGCTCTCCGGTGAGCCGTCGACACCGACGACGACGTCATGCTTGTGCTCCATCACGCGTCTCCTTCCACGGATCCCCTGGCCGTTTCGGCGTTCCGTCGTCCTGCGCCGGCGCTTCGTGTCTGACGTCCGGGTGGCCGGCGCGAAACGACACCCGCTGTTGGGGAGCCCGGTGCGGTGACCATCTTGGTGATGGCGAACCTGGCGGCCCTCGTCGCCGTCCTTGGCATTCCGCTCGTCGTGACCTGTGCCCGGCAGCGGGTGTCGCACCTCAATCCTTACCGCGGCGGACGGTCGGCGGCACCGGAGAAGGTCCCGCCCGCCGTGGGCCGCGCGGCCCGGACCGCCACGCGCTCGGGGCTCTGCCCGGCGCGCCGTCGCGCCGCACGTGGCAGATGGCCGGCGTGCCGCCGTCTCCCCGACCGCCCACGACAACGCGGCGACCGGAAGAGGATGAAGACCCTGGCAACGGCGTGGCGCGCGGCGCACGGTTGATCGAGAGGGAGACCCCCGACCCCGCGGGACCGCTCGCGGGACGAGCGGAGGAGGAACGGATCATGCAGGCGAACATCGGAGACCGGCTGATCGTCGAGGGCACCCACCTGGGCGACAGCCGGCGGATCGGTGTCATCACCGAGGTCGGCCACGCCGATCACACGCCGCCGTACAGGGTGCGCTGGCTCGACACGGGCCATGAGGCGCTGGTCTTCCCGGGCCCTGACGCCCGGGTGCGCCCTCCTGCCGACGACGACGAGCCGGTCGGCGGCCCGGCGTCCTGACACCGGGGCGGCGGTCCGGCGGGGCCCGGTGTCAGGGTCGCCGGGTCAGGGCCGCCGGGCCCGGCCGCGGCGCGTCTCGTGCTCGTCCGGCCGCCGCCCGGCGAGGAGGTACAGCAGCGGGCCCGCCGGCTGGATCGCGAGCGCGGGCCACCACAGCGCCTTCAGCCCCTGGACCTGCGACGCGGGGCGCCGGTACAGGTCGGCGGCGGCGATCGCGGTGAGCGTGATCTCCGCGGCCGTCCCCACCACGAGCGCCGCCCGGTCGCGGGTGGACAGGTCGCTCCATCGGGAGTGGTGCACGGATTCGCGGCCGATCGCCCGGGCCACGGTCGCCAGTGTCATCGCATGCCTCCACGGTGCTGTAGGCCGGCAAGGCCACCGTAGGCAGGCGCCGGCGACAGCGGCGTCACACCGCGGTGGTGGGCGCGCCCGCCGCCACGACGACCTCGGACAGATCCCGGCGCGGGCTCGCGGGCACCGGCATGCCGTAGCCGATGCGCAGGATCATCTGCGGGGCCCACGGGTCGGCGGGGTCCGCGATCGCGCGGCGCAGCCGGGGGATCTCCAGCGCCTGGGTCATCGGCTGGGCGGCGAGGCCGCGCACCGTGGCGCTGAGCAGGACCCGCTGCATGGCCTGGCCGGCCCGCACGCGGGCGGTGCGGCCGTCGGCGCGGCTGCTGAGCACGACGAGCTGCGGATGGGGCTCGAACACGGCGGCCGGGCGGCCCGGGTCCGCCGACAGCAGCCCGAAGTCGCGTGCCGGCAGCCAGCCGTGCACGTCGCGCGGGCCGGTGAGCTCCGCCGGTATGCCGTCGCGGCGGCCGGGACCGCCGGCCGTCCAGGTGGCCAGCTCCCGGCGGTACGCGGGGTCGCGGCGCTGGGCGGCGTCGGCCGCCGCGGTGAGCGTCAGCAGCGCCTCGCGCCGCACCCGGTCCAGCACGGTCAGCTCGGCACCCTCCGCGGCTGCCGCCGCCCGCAGCTCGTCGATGACGCGGGCCGGGACGACGGCGCGGGCGTACGGTCCGCGGTTCGTGTGCCGCCGGAAGAGCGCCGTGCCGAGCGCGCGCAGGCCGGGCCCGGGGGCGCCGGACCTGCCCGGCTCGATCCGGGCCACGGTCAGGCCGTCGGCGGGAAACGGCCGCAGCACCGGCAGCCACCCGTCCAGCGCCATGGCCAGGCGCAGGTTGAACACGGCGGCGCCGACGCTGAGCAGCATCGCGCGGTGGTCGCGGTCGACGACCCGCAGCCGGCGCGCCGGGTCGGTGCGCACGTCGATCACGCCGTCGTGGATGTGGAACCGCCACGGTTGGGTGTTGTGGATGGAGGGCGCGGCGACGGCGGCGCGCAGCAGGGTCTCCGTCGTCCCGGCATCGAGTCGCCAGCGCATCGCCGGTCATCTCCGATCGTCGCCGCACCGGCCGACTGGCCGCCGTGCTGTCGTGGTTCCGGCGTCCAGCCTCGTCGCCGTGGCTGCGGGCCGCACGAGGCGTTGGTCCTGTCGCGCCGGGCAGGTCGGCCCGCCGGCGGGAGCCGACGCGGCGCCCCCTGCCCTTCCGGATCGACGGTGATCGCGGCATCGATCACCTGATGCGGATGATTCGTGTCCGGCGTGCTGGCACAGAGCGCCGCGGTGAGATCATGCTGGACCCGAGCGCCGCACGTGGTGCGGGGCGCTGGCAGCCGCGACTGCGGCATCGGCGCGCCCCCGGCAGGGCCGGTCCAGGCGGCGCGGCAGGTCACCGACGACGTGGTGGCGGCACCGCATCGCCGCCCGTGGTCGTGGGGGCCGGGCACGGCCGGCGGTCCGCCCGGCTCCGGACGCACGTGTTCGGGGGACTGTTCGGGGGACTTCGGGGGACGCGGAGGGAGGCCGACATTGGGCTACCGGTACGGACCCGTGGTGGCCGGCGTCGACGGTTCGGCCGACAGTCTCGGTGCGCTGCGGTGGGCGGCGGACGAGGCCTGCCGGCACAACCGGGAGCTGCTCGTCGTCCATGCGATCGACCCGGCCCTGCACGCCGGTGACGTGCCGCCGGGCAGCGCCGACATCGCCGTCCGGGCGGCGGACGAGGCGGTGCGATGGCGACCCGGCGTCTGCGCGGCCGGGGTGACGGAGGTCGGAGCCCCGGTCGAGGTGCTGCGCAGCCATACGCGGCAGGCCCGGTTGCTCGTCGTGGCGAGCCACGGCGGCGGCAACAACATGGCCGACCCGCTCGGCTCGGTGTGTGACCAGCTCTGCCTGGGGGCGGAGTGCCCGGTGCTCGCGGTCCACGCGGCACGACGCTGGGCCGATCCGTTCACGGTCCTGCCGCAGACGGGCCCGGTGGTGGCCGGCTTCGACGGGTCGGACCCGGCCCGCCGGGCGCTCCGCCTCGCGTTCGAGGAGGCCGCCGACCGCGGCCAGCGACTCGTCGTCATCCAGGTCTGGCAGCATCCCGAGCTGTGGCTGCACGGCCGGCACCACGGGGAAGGCCGGCACCACGGGCCGTGCCTGAGCAGCGACGAGTCGGCCGTCCACGAGGCGCTCGTGGCGGCGGCCGAGCCGTGGCGCGCGCGGCACCCCCTCGTCGAGATGGAGCTGCGCAGCGAGCCCGGCGACCCGGTCGAGGCCCTGACCCTCGCCTCGCAGTGGGCGATGCTCATGGTGTTCGGCACCCGCAGCCCGGCGGATCCCGACCAGCCGCCGAGCCCCTCAGTGATGCACCGGGTCCTGCGCGACATGGCCTGTCCCGCGCTCATCGCGCACGGCACCGTCCAGGAGCACGCCGCACCCGTGCCGGGCGCCGTGCATTCGGCGTCAGCGTGACAGCCGCCCGCACCCCCGCCCGGGCCGGCGGTCGCAAAGAAGCAGGCCGTTCGGCACCGAACAGCGTCCCGAGCCGGTGGCACAGTGGAGGTGTCGCCGGTCATCTTCACAGCGAGGAGCTGATCACGATGCGTACACCACGGCAGATACTCGCCGGCGCGCACACGATCGCGGTGGTGGGCGCGTCCCGCGACCCGCAGAAGCCCGGGCACTGGGTGCCGAAGATGCTGCAGGAGCAGGGCTGGCACATCGTCCCGGTCAATCCGCACGCCACGGTCCTGTTCGGCGAGCACGCGTACGCACGGCTCGCCGACGTCCCGGAGCACATCGACGTGGTGCAGGTGTTCCGGCCGGCGGAGGAGGCCGAGGGTCTGGTCCGGGAGGCGGCCGCGGCCGGTGCCGGGGCGATCTGGCTGCAGGAGGGCATCGCCAGCCCGAAGGCGCGGCAGCTCGCCGGCGAGCTCGCGCTGGACTACGTCGACGACACGTGCATGGGGGCGGAGCGCGCGCTGGCCGACATGGTGCACGGCGGATGCGAGCCGGAGTGCCCCGTCTACCACGGCATCGTGCCCGTGCCGGAGTCGTCGCCGGAGCCGGCCGACGCGCGGTGAACGTCGCCGGAACCGGTGCGGCACAAGGATCTGGACGATGAGGCCGGGAAGGAGTTCGTCATGGTAACGGTACGGCACACCGAGCCCGACGCGGCGATCCGCGTGGAGGCGGTCAGCCGGATCCTGGCGCGTGCGGCCGTGACCGCGCTGCGCGCACCGTCCATCTGGAACACCCAGCCCTGGCGCTGGCGCATCGAGCACGACGTCGCCGTGCTCCGCGCGGACCGGCGCCGGCAGCTGGACCCCATCGATCCGGAGGGCCGGCTGCTGACGGTCAGCTGCGGGGCCGCGCTGCACCACGCGTGCGTCGCGCTGGCGGCCGAGGGCGCGGCCGTGGTCGTCGACCGGCTGCCCCGCGACGACGACCCGGACCTGCTGGCGACGCTGCGGTACGCCGGCCGCCTGCAACCGTCGTCGCCCGCACAACGGCTCCGGCATGCGATCCAGGCCCGGCGGACCGACCGGCGGCCGTTCGACGTCCGCCCGGTGCCGGAGCACATCGCCGACCGGCTGCGCGCCGCGGCCCGCCACGCCGGCGCCGACATGCACCTCGTCCGGCCGCAGGATCTCACCGCGGTGGCCGTCGCCGCCGGTCACGCCGCCGCCGCCGAGCGGGCCGACCCGGCGTACCGGGCCGAGCTCGACAGGTGGACCGGGGCGCGTCTCGCCGCCGGCGAAGGGGTGCCGCACGACACCACCGCGGCAGTGGGCGCGCGGCCGGTGCCGATCCGCGACTTCACCGGTGTCGACGAGGGCCCGAGCATCTACAGCGGTGCCGAACCCGTGGACCGCGCCGCCTCGTACGGCGTGATCGTCACCGACGTGGACGAGCCGGCGGCCTGGCTCGTCGCGGGTGAGGCGCTGTCCGCCGTGCTGCTCACCGCGACCGCCGAACGGCTGGCCACCTCCGCGATGAGCGACCTCGTGGAGGTCCGCAGCGCCCGGGACCTGCTGCGCCGCATGCTCGGCGACGTCGCCCATCCCGTCATCGGCGTCCGGATCGGCGTCCCCGCCCCGGGAGCCCTCCCGCCGCACTCGCCGAGGAGGCCCGCCGCCGAGACCGTCGAGGTCGTCGGAGAACTCATGGTGGACGGCTGACGTCCCGTCCGCAGGGCCCTTTGAGGGCCCCGTGCCCTGCGGATCACGTCTCCTCGTCGGCGGTGGTGACCGTGTCGATGCCGGGCGTGGTGCGCACGAGCGCCATCGCGATGTCGCGTTCGGTGCCGCTGTCGAAGCGGCCGCTGACCACCGCCGTGCCACCGGTGACGGCGACCGTCCAGCGACGCTGACCGCCGGCGTACTCCGTCAGCCGTCGTTGCGCCTCGCGCATCGCCGTGTCGTCGGTGGGCATGATCGTGCGGAGCACGTCGCACCGGCTGACGATGCCGATGACGTGCTCGTCGATCACGATCGGCACGCTGTGGACGCCCTGGTCGACCATGACCTTGGCGATGTCGGCGACGTCGGTGTCGGGCCAGCCGGCCACCGGCAGCCCGGACATGACGTCCTCCACCCGGGTGCCCGGCGTGTCCGCCCCGGGTGCCGCCGGTCCGGCGGACCGGCGGAGCAGGTCCCGTTCGCTGATCGAGCCGACCAGCCTGCCGTGCGCGTCGACCACCGGCGCGGCCGTGATCTGCTCGCGTTCGAGCAGGGCCACCGCGCCGGCGACGGGTTCGTCCGCCCGCACCGTGTGGACGGGCCGGCTCATGATGTCCTTGGCGTGCATGGCGTGCCTCCTGTCGCCTTCCTGGGTGTGCTCCCTGGCTTCCCGGCCTGCTCCACGGCGGGGAGTCACGGTCCGGTCTCGTCGCCGATGACGTCACCGGTCGGCCGGCGGGGGCTCGCCGGTGGCGGCGACCCGGGATCGGCGCCGACGCGCAGCACGAGTTGCGGATTGCCGCCGTGCGGCAGGAGGCTCCGCAGCAGGGCGCGGGCGCCGGGCACCTCGACGGCGTCGCTCATCGGCGAGACCGCCAGCCCGAGACTGATCGCGGTGAGCCAGACCGCGCTGACCGCCTCACCCGCCCGTAGCCAGGCGGCGGGCTCGTCGGTGCGCGTGGCGAGCAGCAGGTACCCGGCGGACCGGTCGTCGCCGGTGCCCGGGGTCAGGGCGGCCCGGTCGCCGAGCCCGAAGCCGCGCAGCGGCACCGGCCGGGGCGTCGGTCCCGCGACGGTCTCCGGCGGCACACCGTCGCCCTTCTCCGCCGGCCGCCCCGTCCACTCCCGCAGCTCCTCCCGGCGCCGCTCGTCCTTGGCCTCGATGATCTGCGCGCCGTGCTCGGCCGCCCGCAGGTACGCGATCTGGTCGCCGTCGATGCGGTGCAGCGTCGTGTCCTCGGCCGTCGCCGCCGCGTGCAGCGCGTCCAGCGTGTCGCCGGTCGCCGGCCCGGACGCCAGGAACGGCCGCCGGTCCGTCCGCCGCTGCCGCATGGCGTCCGCGGCGGCGGCGTCCTCCGCCCGCACCGGTTGGATCCCGCCGGACCGCACCCGGGCGAGCAGGTCCGGGTCGGCCGCGTCGGGATAACGCCGCACCGACGGGTTGATCCCGGACGCCGCCAGCGCGACCCGGGCGTGGTGCAGCGCCGCGCCGCAGCTCAGGATCAGCAGCCGGCCGGCCGGGTCGATGGCGTGCAGCTGGCGGGTCCGGTCGGCGTGCAGGTCGAGCCCGTCCTCGCCGACGTGCCACCGCCACGGCTGCGTGTTCAGCACGGACGGTGCCCGCGTGGCCTCCTCGGCGGCGCAGCGCAGCAGCTCCTGCACCGTCCGCCCGTTGTTGCGTGTGCTGATGTCCATCCGTCGGCCTCGCTTCCCGCGAAGTGCCTCAGTGCCTGCCGCCTCCACGGTGCTTCGAGCCCGCAGGCGGTGCCGGACCGTCCGTGGCGGCGGCAGGGGCGGCGTGGTCGCAGCGCACCTGCCCGCCGTGCCGCCCGCTACACCTGGCCACGGGCGGCATCGGGGAATGATCCCGGCCGGCCCGCGCCGCCACGGTGTGACGGGACCAAAGACCCTGGAGGCGTCCCGTACCGGGGAGATCAAATGATCTCAGGCGGTCGGAACCCCGCCCCTTGGACGAGGGAAGGACGAGACGATGTCCCGCACGCACGACGAGGTCGAGGTCCAGGTCCAGCTGCAGGCCGGAATGGAGCCTCGGCTGCATGGGTACGCCCGGGAGAAGGTCACCGCGGTGCTCGGGCACACGGGACGCCCGATCCTCTACGCCAAGGTGCGGCTCGACCGGATCGCGAACCCGGCCGCCACCCGGCCCGTCACCGCCCGCGCCGAGATCGACCTGAACGGCCGGGTCCTGCACGCCGAGGCGGCCGCGGACGGCCCGTACGAGGCCGTGGACCTCCTCCAGGACCGGCTGCTTGCCAGGCTCGAGCACGAGAAGGCCGGCCACCGGTAGGGCACCGGGATCCGGGACGGCGAGGACGGGACCTTCGGCACTGTCGGCCCCTGTGACGGGCGGCGACACTGACGCCGTTGCCGATCCAGGAGGTGTACCGGTGCCGGAGCTCGACGTGTCAGTGATCGGCCCCGCGGGTGACGTCGACGTGCGCAGCCGCGGGCCGGTCGACCCGAACGACCGGGACCGCGCCCGGGCGGCCGTCGCGGCCGTGGTCGCGCGGCACCGCTCGGCCGGCGCGGCGCGGCTGCGCCTCACCTGCGGACCCCACGCGGGCTGCCCGGCCGTGATCCAGGTGAACCTGCGCGTCGGCGGGGCACCCGCCCGGATCCAGGTCGACGGCCCGACCCTGCCGGCCGCCGTCGCGGCCGCCGCGGACCGGCTGGAGCGCCAGATCACCCGGCTGGAGACCGGGTGGGAGCCGTGGCCGTGGCCCGACCCGCAGCGGCGCACGCTCGCGGTGCCCGGTCCGGCCCGGATCACCCGCCGCAAGGTGGTGCCGCTGCGGCCGCGCCGGGCCTGCCAGGCCGGGTCGATGCTGGCCGCGATGGACTACGACGTGTGCCTGTTCACCGAGCTGGACACGGGCGAGGACGCCGTCGTGTACCGCGCCGGCCCCACCGGCCTGCGCGTCGCCCGGCAGCACAGCATGCGTCCGGTCACCGCCAACGGCACGCCGACGCCGACGGTCAACTCGCGCCGGACGCCGGTCCTCACCCCGGACGCGGCCGCCACCCACCTCGCCGAGGGCTGGCTGCCGTTCCTGTTCTTCACCGACGCCGCCGACGGCCGCGGCGCCCTGGTCTACCGCCGCTACGACGGCGGCGTCGGCCTGCTGGCGCCGGGTGACGCCGCGCGTTTTCCTACACTTCGCGCGCGGCCCGGCGAATAGAGGGACGGACGGAACAGGCACGGACCGATCGGACGGCGAGGTGTGATGCGTGAGGCCACGGCGGCCCCGACCGGGCAGGAGCGGATGCTCGGCGAGGACGAGCTGATCGTGACCAAGACCGATCTGCGGGGCGTCATCACGTACGCCAACCCGGTCTTCCTCAGGATGTCCGCCTTGACCGCCGCGGAGGCGATCGGCAGCCCGCACAACGTGATCCGCCACCCTGACATGCCGCGGTGCGTCTTCAAGCTGCTGTGGGACACCATCGGTCGCGGCGACGAGCTCTTCGCCTACGTCGTCAACCTGGCCCGCGACGGCGCGCACTACTGGGTGCTGGCGCACGTGACGCCGTCGTTCGACGCCCGTGGTGCCCGCGTCGGGTACCACTCCAACCGCCGCCGCCCGGATCGCCCCGCGGTCGCGGCCGTCACCGGGCTCTACGCCAGGCTGCGCGCCGAGGAACGCCGCCACGGCCGGCCGCAGGAGGCGATCGAGGCGTCCACCCGCCTGCTGGAGCGGGAGCTCGCCGAGCAGGGCCGCACCTACGACGAGTTCTTCTGGTCGCTGACCGGGGCTGTCACGGCATGAGACGGGCGTCGAAGGAGCCGCGGCCGTCCGGGGACGACACGCTCCGGACGCTGGCCGCCGTCTGCCGGGCCGTCGCCGGCGGTGACCTCGAGGCCCGCGTGCCGGTGGTGGGGCACGACCCGGACGCCGCCGCGGCGGCGGACGCCGTGAACCAGCTCATCGACGTGGTCGACGCGTTCGTGCGCGAGTCCACCGCGTCGCTCACCGCCGCCGCGGAAGGCCGCTACCACCGGCGCTTCCTGCCGGGCGGGATGCGGGGCGCGTTCGGGCTGGGCGCGGCGACCATCAACCGCGCCACGGACCGGATGCGCGCCGCCGCCGAGGACCTCGCGGCGGCCGGCCTGAGCCGTCTCGGTCTGGCCGACCAGCTCGAGTCCGCGGTGCTCACCGTGTCGGAGCAGGTGGCGGCCGCCGCCAGCCAGGTCGGCGCGTCCGCCGGAGGGCTCGCGTCCTTCGCCAACGACGCGGTCGGCCACGCCGAGGAGGGCATGCAGACCGTCGGCGGGCTCCGCGCCGCCTCCGAGCAGATCCGGCGGGCGGTCGAGCTCATCACCCGGGTCGCCGCGCAGACCCGGCTGCTCGCGCTCAACGCCACCATCGAGGCCACCCGCGCGGGTGAGGCGGGTCTCGGCTTCAACGTGGTCGCCACCGAGGTCAAGACCCTCGCCACCGAGACGGCGGCGTCCAGCGACGAGATCGTGGCCCACGTGGACAACATGCAGGCCGCGGCCAGGTCGGCGATCGCGGTGCTGGAGTCGGTGACCCAGAGCCTCCGCGAGATGAGCTCGCTCGTCGACGGCATCGCCGCTGCCGTGGACGGCAAGCCGTCCGGGCTCGCGCAGCTCGCGGAGTCGCTGCGCAGCGAGGTGCTGGCGCTGGTCACCACGGTGCGCAGGACCTGAGAGCCACCGGGCCGGACCCCGTGCGGGCCCCGTGCGGGCACCGGGCGCCACGCGGTGGCACGGCGCCCGCCGCCGGCCAGATTGCCGATGATCGGCAAGCAGGGCGCCGTCAAGGTTGCCGACCGATGCTGGTGTATGCCGTGCGCGGATCGCCGATGCTGGAGATTCCTTCGGTACGGCTCGCAGGGGTGGTGATCGTGGTGACTGGCGTGTTGTGCCCTGAGCGGCCCCCCGTCCTGGTCGCCGCCTGCCCCGCGCCGACCGGCTCGCCCGGTGCGACCTCAGCCTGGCCACGTGTGGCGCGGGGACGCATCGGGCTCGAGCGCTTCCGCCGGCAGTCGCCGCCCGGCCGCTACGGCGTGCCGGCCGTCATCGGCTGACCGCAGGCCCGGCCACAGCGTCCGCGGCGATCGACGCCGGACGCGCCTGACCCCTCGTGCTGCGGCACCGCCACAGCCCGTCCCGGTCGCGTCCGGACCGCTTTCCGCACAACCTCACCGTCGTCACGGACCGCGTACAGGTGTCCGAGAGGAGAGCCATGTTCACCCAACCGACCGGCAGCGCCGCCCTAGAAAGGCTGGAACGCCCGGGCGACCCCCGGCACCGCACCGGCGCGGCGAACCCCGCGCACGAGCCCGCGGCCGTGGGGCTCGACCTCGGCGGCGCCGGCGCCAGGATCTGGGCGTCGGGCCGTGGGGTGCTGCAGCTCAGCTACCCGGAGACGGTGACCGCGCCGTGGTCCGGTCTGGTCGCCCGGGGCCGGATCACCGACCTGGAGGCGATGCGGACCCTGCTGTCCGGCCTCTCATGGGAGCGGCGCCGGCCGCTGCCCGCCGGTGCCGTGGTCGTGACGTGCCGGCCCGTGGGCACCGACCCGCGGATGGAGCCGGCCGTGCGCGAGCTGGTGACGAAGGTGTTCGAACCGGCACGGCTGCTGTTCATCGACTCCGTGCGCGCGGCGGCGATCGGCGCCGGCGCGGCGCCTGGCCCGTTGCTGGTCGCCGACGTCGGCGCGCACCTGACCGAGGTCGCCGTGCTCGAGGGCGGCGTGATCGTCGCGGCCCACCGGCGCGACGTCGGGCTGCACGACGGCGTCGACGGGCCGGACCTCGACGCGGCGGTCGTCGCCGCCATCACCGACCTCGTCGGCCGGGTGCGCCGGCAGACCGGCCAACGCCGCCAGGTCGTCGCCGCGGCGGTCCGTGGGGGTCTGCTCCTCGTCGGCGGCGGCGCGGCCCGGCCCCGGCTGGCGGCGCGCATCGCGGGTGCCGCGGGCACCCCGGTGCGCCGCCCGGCCGCGCCGCATCTGGCCGCGGTGCGCGGCGCCGGCCTGGCCGCGCTCGCCGCGCTGCGCCGCGGCGCCGTGCGGCCCTGACCGGCACACGCGTGCTCCACCGCAATGTTCTGACAGGTTGATGGGAGACCAGCATGAGCGTCGACACGAGTCCGCTGCGGCACACGCTGCAGACGCAGCTGCGACAGCACACCGAGGAGCTCGCGGTCCTCGCCGCGGCCGGCACCGAGCCGGGCAGCGCCGGCGAGGACCCGGACACGATCGGTGCGCGCACGGCCGCCGCCCGCCAGGCGATCGAGGAGATCTCCGCCGCGCTGACCCGGCTCACCGCGGGCAGCTACGGCCGCTGCGAACGCTGCGCCGGCCCGATTCCCGCCGCCCGGCTGGAGATCCTGCCGCACGCGCGGTTCTGCGTGCCCTGCCAGGCCCGCGGGCGCTGACCGTCCCCTGCCGCCCTGAGGCGCCGGACCGCACGGCCGGCGCCTCCGGCGGCCACGAACCAGGAGCTTCACGATGGACACACGCGGCAGGCAGCGGGATCTCGACATGCTGCGGGTGCTGCTGCACGAGCACCGCGACCGGTACCGCACCCAGCTCCGCCTGCTCAACCAGCCGCGGCAGGGCGGCGCCGGCAGCACCGAGCAGCCGGCGCTGGCCGAGCTCACCTGGCGCCGGCTCGACGACGTCGAACACGCGCTGCACGCGCTCGACCGTGGCCGCTACGGCAGGTGTACCGGATGCGGGGCGGACATCCGTATCGACCAACTGATCCGGCAACCGGCGGACAGCCGCTGCCCCGGCTGCTCGCGGCGGGAACCGGAGCCGGGCCTGCGGAGCCGGGTCTACACTGCCGGTGACCGGCCACGGCGGGAATGCACCGCCGCGCCGGAGACCCGGCGGCCGGACGCCGGCGGGAGGTGAGCACTGCGATGGCCGACCGCAGCCGGCGGGCCTCGACCGGCGCGTCTGCCGACGCGCCCAAGACCGCGCAGCCGCAGCAGGCGCAGCAGGCATGGCTGGCCGAGGTCGCCACCGCCGCCGCCCGCGACGCCGGTGACGTGCCGGTGCTCCTGCTCGGCGACTACCTGCCGATGCTCGCCGACGCCGCGGTCAGCGGCCGCCGGCCCAGACGCGCCGAGCTCGACGCCGTGGCGCTGCTCGGTCGGCAGGCCGCCGAGCAGGGCATCTCCGCCGGACGGGTGGTGCAGCTGTACCTGTCGGCGGCCCGGCGGCTGTGGCAGGACCTGCCGATGGTGGTGCGTTCCCGCGACAGCGAGGTCGTCCGCGCCGCCGCGGCCGCGGTGCTGCACGTCATCGACGACGCCGTCGCGACCCTCGCCGAGGGGTACGCGGTCGCGCGCCGGGACCTCGTCCGCCGGGAGGAGGCGCTGCGCCGGGAGCTCGTCGACGACCTGCTGCGCGGCGACTCCGACCTCGGCAGCGTGGTCGAGCGGGCCGAGCCGTTCGGGCTCGACCTCGCCCGGGTGCACCAGGTGGCGCTCGCGGCCCCGGGCCGGCGGCTGCCCGACACCGACACGGCGATCAGCGCCCTCGAGGCGGTCATCTTCGACCGGCTCGGCGACCGTGACGTCCTCGTCGCCACCAAGGACAACCTCCTCGTGGTCCTCGCCCCGGCGGAGCCCGCCGTGGCCGGCACGACCGCACCCGCCGGCCGCGACAGCGACCTGGGTGAGCTGGTGCACGGCGAGCTCAACCGGCTCCGGCACGGCCGGCCGTGGCGGGTCGCGGTCGGCCGCCCGCACCCCGGCCTGTACGGCATCGCCCGCTCTTACGAGGAGGCCCGCGAGGCACTGACCATGGCGGGGCGCCTGCACGGGGACAAGTCCGTCATCACCGCGCACGACCTGCTCGTCTACCGGGTCCTGCTGCGCGACCAGCCCGCCATCGTCGACCTCGTCTCCGCCGTGCTCAGCCCGCTGCTGCAGGCCCGCGGCGGCGCCCGGCCGCTGCTGGACACCCTCGACGTCTACTTCGCCACCGGCGGGGTGGCCACCGAGTCGGCGAAGCGGCTGCGGGTGTCGGTGCGCACCGTGACGTACCGGCTGGAGCGCATCAAGGCCCTCACCGGATACGACGCGGCCGACCCGACCCACCGGTTCACCCTGCAGGCCGCGGTCCTCGGCGCCAAGGTCCTCAACTGGCCGGCCGACGCGCGCCCGGGCACCGCGTGACCGTCCTCACGCAGGAGGGCCCGACAGTCCCGGACGGACGTGCCGTTCGGCCCTGATGCCGCCCGCGCCGGCTCCCGAGAATCGGGCCATGGACGCGCTGGACCTTGCGCGGTGGCAGTTCGCGATCACCACCGTCTACCACTTCATCTTCGTGCCGATCACCATCGGCCTGTCGGCGCTCGTCGCCGGGCTGCAGACCGCCTGGTTCCGGACCGGGCGCCCCGAGTACCTGCGAGCGACGAAGTTCTGGGGGAAGCTGTTCCTCATCAACTTCGCGATGGGGGTCGTCACCGGCATCGTGCAGGAGTTCCAGTTCGGCATGAACTGGAGCGCGTACTCACGCTTCGTCGGTGACATCTTCGGCGCGCCCCTGGCCATCGAGGGACTCCTCGCGTTCTTCCTCGAGTCGACGTTCCTCGGACTGTGGATCTTCGGCTGGGACCGGCTGCCGAAGCGCGTCCACCTGGCGGCGATCTGGCTCGCGTCGATCGGCACCATGCTGTCGGCGTACTTCATCCTCGCCGCCAACTCCTGGATGCAGCACCCCGTCGGGTACACCGTGAACGCCGAACGCGGCCGGGCGGAGCTCACCGACATCGTCGCGGTCCTGACGAACTCGACGACCCTCGTGACCTTCCCGCACACCGTCACGGCGTGCTTTCTCACCGGCGGCGCGTTCATGCTCGCCGTGAGCGCCTGGCACCTGCGCCGCGGCAACCAGGTCGACGTGTTCCGGCCGGCGCTGCGCCTCGGCGCCTGGGTCGTGCTCGTCGCCGGCGTCGGCGTGCTCGTCACAGGCGACCTGCAGGCGCGGGTGATGACCGAGCAGCAGCCGATGAAGATGGCCGCCGCGGAGGCGCTGTACCAGACGTCCGAACCCGCCTCGTTCTCCATCTTCACCATCGGCTCGCTCGACGGGCGCGAGGAGGTCGCCAGCGTGCGCATCCCGTCGCTGCTGTCCTTCATGGCGACCGGCAGCCCCAGCGGCTCCGTCGAGGGCATCAACGACCTCCAGCAGCTGTATTCGCAGCGGTACGGCGAAGGCGACTACGTGCCCTACGTGCCGGTCACCTACTGGTCGTTCCGCCTCATGATCGGCTTCGGCGCCCTCGCCATGGCCGTCGCCGCGGTCGCGCTGTGGCGCACCCGGAAGGGCCGGCTGCCCGCGGGGCGCTGGCTGTGGACGGCCGCCGTGGCCACGGTCGCCATGCCGCTGCTGGCCAACTCGTTCGGCTGGATCTTCACCGAGGTCGGCCGCCAGCCGTGGACCGTCTTCGGCATCTTCAAGACCTCACAGAGCGTCTCGCCGTCGGTGTCCGCGAGCACCGTCGCGACCTCGCTCGTCGTCTTCACGCTCCTGTACGGCGCGCTCGCCGTCGTCGAACTGATGCTGATGCTGCGCTACGCCCGAGCCGGGGCACCCGAAATCGTCTTACCCAGTGACATAGCTGACGAAGATGACGAAGACCGTCCACTGGCGTTCGCGTACTAGAGGGAAACGACATGGAACTCACCACCGTCTGGTTCGCGCTCATCGCCGTGCTCTGGGCCGGCTACTTCCTCCTGGAAGGCTTCGACTTCGGCGTCGGCATGCTGCTGCCGGTCCTCGCCCGCGACGAGCGGGAGCGGCGCCTGCTCATCAACACCATCGGCCCGGTCTGGGACGGCAACGAGGTCTGGCTCCTCGTCGCCGGCGGCGCGACGTTCGCCGCCTTCCCGGAGTGGTATGCCACGCTCTTCTCCGGCTTCTACCTGCCGCTGCTGATCATCCTCGTGGCGCTCATCCTGCGTGGGCTCGCTTTCGAATACCGTGGCAAGGTCGACAGTCCACAGTGGAGGCGCCGCTGGGACCTGTGCATCATCGCCGGGAGCTTCGTGCCGGCGCTGCTGTGGGGTGTCGCGTTCGGCAACATCGTCCGCGGCGTGCCGATCACCGCCGAGCACGAGTACGCCGGCACGTTCTTCACCCTCCTCAACCCCTACGCGCTGCTCGGCGGGCTCACGACGCTGTCGCTGTTCGCGCTGCACGGCGCGGTGTTCCTGGCGCTGAAGACCGACGGCGACGTCCGGGTCAGGGCGGGGCGCCTCGCGTTCCGGCTCAGCCTGCCCGCCGTGCTCCTCGCCGCGGCGTTCCTGCTGTGGACCCAGCTGACCCACGACGACGCCTGGGGCTGGGCGCTGTCGGGCGCGGCCGCCGCGGCCCTGATCGGCGCGGTGGTGGCCGCGCGGGCCCGCCGCGAAGGCTGGGCGTTCCTCGCCACCGGGGCGACCCTGGTCCTCGCCGTCGCCGCCCTGTTCGTCACGCTCTTCCCCGACGTCATGCCGACCACCCTCCCCGGCGGCGACAGCCTCACCGTGACCAACGCGTCGTCCACGCCGTACACGCTGAAGGTCATGACCTGGGTCGCGGTCTGCTTCACCCCGATCGTGCTGGGCTACCAGTCGTGGACCTACTGGGTGTTCCGCCGGCGGCTGCGGGTCGAGCACATCCCGGCGGCCCACCCGTGAAGCCCCTCGACCCGCGCCTGCTGCGCCATGCCGGGGCGACCCGCGGCTACCTGGTGCTGTCCGTCGCCCTCGGCGTCGCCCTCGCCGCGCTCGTCGTGGCCCAGGCCACGCTGCTCGCCGACGGCATCACCGCCGTGTACCTGCACGGCGCCGACGTGGCCCGGATCGCGCCGGCCCTCGGCTGGCTGGCCGCCGTCGTCGCGCTGCGGGCGGCGGTCGCCTGGGCGCAGGAGGTCGCCGCGGCCCGCTCGTCCGCGGCCGTGAAGCGGCAGCTGAGGTCGCGGCTGCTCGCCCACGTCGCGGCGCTCGGCCCGGGCGCCGCCGGCGACAGCGGCAAGGTCGCCGTCCTCGCCACCCGTGGGCTGGACGCCCTGGACGCCTACTTCGCGCGGTACCTGCCGCAGCTGGTCCTCGCCGCGCTGGTGCCGGTCATCGTGCTCGCCCGCATCGCGCCCGCGGACCTCGTCGCCGCGGGCACGATCGCCCTCACCCTGCCGCTCATCCCGGTGTTCATGGCCCTCGTCGGGCTGCACACCGAGTCGGCGAACCGGCGCCAGTTCCGGCTCCTCGCCCGGCTGTCGCACCACTTCCTCGACATCGTCGCCGGCCTGCCGACCCTGCGGGTCTTCGGCCGCGCGAAGCGGCAGGCCGGTGTCATCGCCCGGATCAGCGCCGAGCAGCGCACCACCACCATGCGCACGCTGCGGGTCGCGTTCCTGTCCTCGCTGGTGCTGGAGCTGCTCGCGACGCTGTCGGTGGCGCTCGTCGCGGTCGGCATCGGCCTGCGCCTCGTCGACGGCAGCCTCGGCCTCGCCACCGCGCTGCTCGTGCTGATCCTCGCCCCGGAGGCCTATCTGCCGCTGCGCCAGGTCGGCGCCAACTACCACGCCAGCGCCGAAGGTCTCGCCGCCGCCACGTCGGTGTTCGAGATCCTCGACCGGCCGCCGCCACCGCACGGCACGGCACCTGCACCCGCCGGCACCGTGCGTTTCGAGGACGTCGTCGTCCGTCACGACGGCCGATCCGAGGCGTCGCTGCCGCCGTTCACCGCCGAGATCCACCCGGGCGAGCTGGTGGCCCTGACCGGCCCCAGCGGCTGCGGCAAGTCCACGGCCCTGGCCGTGCTGCTCGGCTTCGCCGCACCGGCGGCCGGCACCGTCACCGTCGACGGCCAGGACCTGACGGCCGTCGACCCCGACGCGTGGCGGCGGCTGGTCGCGTGGCTGCCGCAGCGGCCCTGGCTCAGCGCCGGCACCATCGCCGACAACATCCGCCTGGGCGCGCCCGCCGCCACCGAGGAGTCGCTGCGCCGCGCCGCGGACCTGGCCGGCGCGCTGGAGTTCATCGACGCCCTGCCGGACGGCATGTCGACCAGGCTCGGCGACGACGGCGCGGGCCTGTCCGCCGGCCAGCGGCAGCGCATCGCCCTGGCCCGCGTGTTCCTGCGCGACGCCCCGCTGGTCCTGCTCGACGAGCCGACCGCCAACCTCGACGCCGCGACGGAGGCGGGCATCCTCGCCGCGATCCGCGCCTACGCGACCGGCCGGACGGTCATCATGACCGCCCACCGTCCCGCGCTCATCGCCCTCGCCGACCGCGCGATCCCGGTCGGCCGGACGGCGGTGCCGGCATGAGCGTCACCGACCATGCGCCCCGCCGCTGCGCCCCCGCGAACGGTTGGACGGTCATCGTGACGGCCCATCGTTCCGTGCTCGTTGCTCTCGCTGACCGCGTGATTCCGGTCGGCCGCTCGGCGGTGCCGGCATGAGCGTCACCGACCACGCGGCCCGCCGCTGCGCTCCCGCGAACGGTTGGACGGTCATCGTGACGGCTCATCGTTCTGTGCTTGTTGCCCTCGCCGACCGCGTGGTTCCGGTCGGCCGGATGGCGGTGCCGGCATGAGCGTCACCGACCACGCGGCCCGTCCCAACGGCCCGTCCACCTCGCCCACGAAGAACGGCGACATGATCCCCGACCACAACCACGGCGCACCGGCCGAGTCCACCCGGACGCATGACCGCCCCGTCCACGCCGCCACCCGACCGCGCGACGACCGTGCCCGCGCGGCCGGTCAGCCTCCCCTGGAGCGCGGCGTGGATGGCGTGCCCGGTGCGGCGTCCCGGGGGCGTGGCGTGGCCGGCGCGGTGGGCCGGGAGCGAGCCGTGGACGGCCGTGGCGTCGGCGTTGTCCGTGGTGTGCTGCGGTTGTGCCGGCCGGCGGCAGGGCAGCTCGCACTGGCGTTGATCGCCGGGGTCGGCGCGGCCGGAGCCGGGGTCGGGCTGATGGCGACGTCGGCGTGGCTCATCTCGCGCGCTGCTCAGCACCCGCCGGTGCTGCACCTGATGGTGGCGATCGTCGCCGTGCGGGCGTTCGGGATCGGTCGGGGCGTGCTGCGGTATGTCGAGCGGGTCACCGGCCACGACGCCGCGTTCCGGGTGCTGGGCGGGTTGAGGGTGCAGGCGTACCGGAGGCTGGAGCGTCTCGCGCCCGCCGGCATCGCCGCGTTCCGCCGCGGTGACCTCGTCGCGCGCCTCGTCGACGACGTCGAGTCCGTGCTCGACGTGATCGCCCGCGTGCTGCTGCCCATCGCGGTCGCCGCCGTCACCGGTGCGGCCACCGTGCTGCTCGTCGGCGGCCTGCTGCCGGTCGCCGGTGCGGTCCTCGCGGCCGGGCTGCTCTTCGTCGCGGTCGGGGTGCCGGTGCTGCAGTCGGCGGCGGTCCGTCGCGCCGACGCCAGGCTCGCACCCCTGCGCGGCGCGCTGGCCGCGGGCACCGTCGACCTGATGGAAGGGCTGCCCGAGCTCATCGCGCACGGCGCCGCCGGTGACGCGCTCGCCGCGCTGGACCGCACCGACCGGCAGCTGCTCACCGCCGCCCGCCGCTCCAGCGCCGCCGCGGGCCTGTCGGCCGCGGTCACCGCGCTGTGCACGGGCCTGAGTGTCCTCGCCGGCCTGGCCGCCGGCGCCGTCGCGGTCCGGGCCGGCACCCTCCCGGGGGAGCTGCTCGCCGTCGTCGTGCTCACCCCGCTCGCCGTGTTCGAGACGGTCGGCACGATCCCTGCCGCCGCGCAACGCCTCGCCGCGGCCCGCGCCGCCCTCGGCCGGCTCGCCGAGATCGCCACAGCCGCCGACCCGGCACCGGACCCGATCGAGCCCGCGCCGTTGCCGGCCGGCCCGCCGACCGTCCGCCTCGAAGGCGTGTCCGCCGGCTGGACGCCGGGCCAGGTGGTGGTCCGCGACGTGTCGCTCACGCTGCGCCCGGGCCGCCGGGTCGCGCTCGTCGGCCCGAGCGGCGCCGGCAAGAGCACGGTCGCGGCGCTGCTGCTGCGATGGCTCGACCCGGTCGCCGGCCGGGTGACGCTCAACGATGTCGACGTGCGCGACCTGCGCGGCGACGACCTGCGCCGGGTCGTCGGATACCTGGGCGACGACGCGTACCTGTTCGACACGACCATCGAGGCGAACCTCCGCATCGGCCGCCCCGGCGCGACCCGGGCCGAGCTCGAGACGGCCCTGACGGCCGCGCGGCTGCTCGACTGGGTCAGGACCCTGCCCGCCGGCCTCGACACCCCCGTCGGCGAGCACGGCGTCACCCTGTCCGGCGGCCAGCGCCGCCGGCTCGCGCTCGCCCGCGCGCTGCTGGCCGACTTCCCCGTCCTGATCCTCGACGAGCCCACCGAACACCTCGACGAGCCCACCGCCGCCGCACTGACCCGCGACCTGCTCACCGCCGCGGGCGACCGGGCGGTCCTGCTCATCACCCACCGCACGGACCTCCTCACCGACGTCGACGAGGTCGTCAACTTGGCCCCGCCTCACCGCAACGATGCCCACCTGCCGGGCAGGAAGGGCGATTGAGCCCCACCGCCCGCTGCAGCCGGGCAGGAGGAGAGGCTGAGCACACCGGCCAGCGGCGGGAAGGGGGGTCGAGCTCCACCGCCCCGCGTTCTCCACGGCAACCCGGGCACGGGCCGGCTGACCCGTTGAACGGTGCCGGTGAGGCTTTGCGGTGCAGTTGTTCCCAGGCGCGGGCGTTCATTCCACGTCGGCGGTGTATGAGGTGATGCCGCAGCGCCAAGCGCCACTCGCGGTCCGGATGGGTGGTTTTGCTCGCGAGTTCGGGCCCCACCGACAGCAGCGAAGGCTCAGCAGGTCACCGAAACCAGGGCCTTCTTACGCACCGTGATGAGCGCCGCACGGAGGTGCCGTACAACTCGGTGATCTGCTGCCGCGTGAGCCAGACCGCGCCATCGGCAGGGGAGCGCACCTGCAACCGGTAACGCCGAGCGCCGCCGGACAGGCTGCAGGCGGCGCGCACCGCGTCGGCGTTGAGCACCAGTGCGGCGACCGCAGTACGGACCGGGACGGGTGGATCGGCGGGGTCGACGACGCCACCTGCGTCGCGGACTCCGGTGGTTGCGGTCCAGGCGGCGTCCGGCGGTTACCCGGCGAGCAGTTCGACTGGGATGTTGCCGCGTGTGGCGTGGGAGTACGGGCACACCTGGTGAGTGGCCTCGATGAGTTCGCGACCGGCTTCCCGGGGCAGGCTTTCCGGCAGCTTCGTCCGCAGGGTGACTTCGAGACGGAAGCCGCCTTGCCCGTTCGGGACGAGGCCGACCTCAGCGGTGACCGGCCTCCGCAGTCGGAACCGCATGGACCCCGCGGCGGTGCCGGCCGAACTGCGAGGCGTCAGCGCGGGCTGTACCTCCGACTATCCGGGGCGCGAACAGCCGAAGATGTCACCCACCATTGCCACGGCGCCCCCAGCTGTCGCCGTGCATGATCGTGCTCAGCAACACGAGCGCGCACAGCCGCACGGTTCGATGCGCCCGCCAGTCACCACGAAGCGTGACGATCTCCGAGCCGGTTGGCGCGCGTGACCTGCGGCTGACTCGAAAATCTTCAGTGAGTGGGCAGGCGGCAGCACCGGGGCGGAGCCCCGGTGGTTTGTGGTGGGTGGTTGGGGACGTTGGAAGCGGTGGTGGGTTACGCGGCGGCTGGTTCGTCCCTGGCGGTGAGGGTGACCTTCTGTCCGGTGGCGCGTTCGAGCTGGATGATCAGGTTGTGTTGGTGGCGTTGGTGGTAGCGGGTGTCGTGGAAGTCGGCGCCGAGGTCGTGGTAGAGGGCATTGGGGTCGTTGAGCAGGTGCCAGACGACGGTGAGGACCGAGTTGCCGGTGGCGACGATGGCGCGGAGTTTGCCGCGGCGTCTGGACAGGCGTCGGTAGCGTTCGCCGAGGAAGGTGTCGCTGCGGGCCAGGACGGCGGTGATCTCGCCGAGGGTGCTGGCGAGCCAGGGGTTGCCTTTGCCGGTGGTGGCGGGTTTGTTCTTGCCGGCGGACTGGTTGGCGCGGGGCGCGAACCGGGCCCAGGAAGCCAGGTGCGCGGCGGTCGGGAAGACGGTCATGTCCACGCCGAGTTCGGCGATGAGTTCCTGGGCGCAGGTGACGCCGATGCCGGTGACCTCGTCGAGCTGGTTGACCTGAGCATCGTAGGGGCGGATCGCGGCTTCGATCGCGGTGCTCACCTCGGCGATGTCGGCGGTCATGGCATCGACACGGTCGAGCATCTTGGCGCACAACAGCGCGTGGTGCTCCTGGAAATGACCGGTCAACGCCTCCCGCAGCTGACTGATCTTCGAACGCAGCCGGCCGCGGGCCAGTTCCGCCAGAACCTGGGGGTCGCGTTGCCCGGCGATCAACGCGGCCAGGATGGCCCGCCCGGAGACCCCGAACATGTCGGAAGCGACCACCGACAGCTTGATCTGCGCGTCCTCCAGGAGCTTCTCCAGCCGCTGCTTCTCCCGGGTCCGGTCCCGGATCAATGAGCGCCGATAGCGGGTGAGGTCCCGTAGCCGGCGGATCGGCTTGGGTGGTACGAAGCTGGGTGCGCACATGCCTCGCTCGAGGACCTTGGCCAGCCAGACCGCGTCGAGCTTGTCGGTCTTGGGCCGGCCGGGCACGTTCTTCACGTGTGTGGCGTTGAGCAACCAGCACTGGAACCCCTCGGCTTCCAGGAGATAGAACACCGGTTTCCAGTAGTCCGAGGTGGCCTCCATCGCCACCCTGGTCACGCCCAGTTCACGGAGCCGGTCGGCCAGGCGCAGCAGCGCACCGGTGGTCGTGGCGTACTCGGCCACCTCCTGCCGACGCCTGCCCGCAGTGCGTTCGTTCGGCACCCGGATACATGCCATCAGACTGGCTTTGCCGATATCCAGCGCGGCGACCCGCTCCACAAGCTGGACAGTTTCGTCGGTTGCTTCCATCCCCTTGCTCCTCGTCATGCACCACGCGGACACCTATCAGGTGGCTGCCCGCGGGGCCGAGGGACAACAAAGAGGCGGACTCGCGTGCTCAAGGCAACAATGCAGGGCCCTGGAACCGGCTCCCAGCGTCAGACTACTTGACGGTCTCATCGAACCAAGCCGCGACGACGTCGGCGGGCAACCACCCCCAATTTTCCACCCCGCCAGGGCGTCCACAAAGGACACAAATGACTACTTGAGCGGATACCCGCCGGAGGAGGTCCGATACCTTCCGCTGTGCTGGCGGTGAGGGCTCGGACAACGTGGAAGATCCGGGCTGCCCTGGCGACCCCGACTCGATCATGACGATTGAGCGTCGGTCAGCCCGTGGCACGCTCGGCAGCGTCGAGCCATCGCAGGTACCACGCCGCGAACGTCACCGGCGTCGACCCGCCCGGACCGAGGACCGGGCGCAGGTCGAGCTCGTCGGACCGCGGGTCGTCCCACATCTGCCCTCGAGCGGGCCCGCTCACGACGAGCCACGTGCGCTGAGCGCAACCGAGGTGCTCGAGACAGATCGCGCCGGCAGTCAACGCGTCGTCCCACAGCAGCGTTTCGACGCGCTCCTCGAACGCCTCCATCGCGGCGTCGAACGTCTCCTCGTCGTCGAAGTCCACCTCATCGGGGCAGCTCTGCCGCAGCTCGGCGAGCGCGGCCGAACCGATCCGCTGCACCGGAAACGGCGTCGCGAGCAGCGGCACCCTCGTCAGGTCTGCGCCGTCGCCGTGCCAGCGCCAGGTGCCGGCAGGCTCGCGGCGGACCGGGAAGACACCGTACGTCGGACCCGCGCCGCCCGCACCGACCTCCGTGAGAAACGAGCGGTACTCCTCCGGCAGAACCACGCCGAGATTTGCCTCCAGGCCGGCAAGCTCATCCGTGGTCAGAACCGGTTCCAGCACAAAACCGTGTGCGGACGCCCCGATGACCCGCTCGTCCGCGCCATGCGCCCGCAACGCCTCAACCCGCTGCCGCACGCCCGCCCACACCGACACAGGCCCTCCCAGTGAGTACTCGCAGCCGCTCGTACCGCCAAAGAATAGATGTCCGACTTCAGCCAGGTTCATCCATAAGACAGCAAGCGTCGATGTCGGCGGGGCACATCGCTCGCTGCGACGACCAGGGTGCCGGCGCCGCGCGAGACCAGCGGCAGGTCCGGACGTCTGGCCTGGCCGATTGATTGTGGCAACGGTGATGATGATCTACGCTGCCGAATCGTGAGCCTGCGAGTCCTGTCCATGCGCATCTGCGCCGCCGTCATCGGTGTTGTCACCTCGACCGCCGCTGGCGCTCCAGCCTGGGCCGGCGGCTCCGGGGCACAAGGGACCAGAGACACAGCGGAAGATATCGCATACTCGCTCGGCCGCCTGACCAGCACCCTGTGCTGCATCGCAGTCGTTGTCGGCGTTGTCGTCTTCTTGGTCCGCCGCAACAGGCGCTGAAGACCCACACCACCCAGAGCGCAAACACCGAGATTGACCAGCACCCAGCTGGCCCGGGCCTGCGGCGCGCCGTTGGGCACGCTACCAATCAGCGGCGCTCCGTCCTGCCACAATGATCGGCCGACCAAGCCGTCAAAGATCCCTGAGCATTGAGGGCCGAGGCGAGCTCCGTCCGCGGCATGTCCGTGCATCCGATCAAGAGGTCGTAGCGGCAAGGGGCCCGAGTTCCGACGACGGCCGATGATGACCCTGGCCGTTCGGGCCACATTCCGGATGCCGGGGTTGCGTGGATTCCCTGGCCGGACTCGTACCGCAAACCGATGTCTGTAATGAGTTGCTCGGCCCCGTTCAGGACGGGCCTTGAGCTGATCTTGCTCGTAGCGCATGGTGGTGCGTGGGTCGGCGTAACGGCAGCGATCTGGACGTTGCGGCGGCTGACGGCGGCATCGAGGATCGCCAGGAGAACGGGGCGGACCGGGCACGTCTGCTGACGGCGTCGAGCCACACCTGGTACCCGAGGCGTCGCCGTGGAGAAAGTGGCGCTGCGGTAGGTACATCCGGGAGGGCCAATGAACACAATGTCCGGCAAGGTGTGCCTGGTGACCGGCGGGACCAGTGGGATTGGCCGGGAGACGGCGGTCCGGCTGGCCGAGCTGGGGGCCACCGTGGTCGTCGTCGGGCGCGATGCCGAGCGAGGGCGAGCGGCCGTCAGGGAGATCCGGCATCGGGCGCCCAGCGCAGAGGTGGATCTCCTGACGGCCGACATGTCGAGCCTGGCCGAAGTGCGCCGGCTGGCCGCCGAGGTGCTGGAGAAGTACCACCGGCTCGACGTGCTCGACAACAACGCCGGCGTGATCATGCTCAAGCAGCAGTTCACGGTCGACGGCTACGAGACCATGTTCGCTGTCAACCATCTGGCGCCGTTCCTGCTGACCAGCCTGCTGCGGGAACGGTTGGTGGGCAGCGCGCCGGCCCGCGTGATCACGGTGTCGTCCAATGCGCATAGTTCGGCCGAGCAGATCCCGTGGGACGAACTGGCCCGCGGCGAGCCGAGCTACCCGCTGTCGAAACTGGCGAACATCCTGTTCACAGTGGAGCTGGCCAAGCGCCTGACCGGCACCGGCGTGGTCGCCAACTGTCTGCACCCGGGCCTCATCCGCACCCAGTTGGGCCGCGAGGTCCGCGGCCTCGCCAAGCTGCTCGTTGCGGCCGCCAAGCCCTTCATGGGTACCGTTCAGACCGGCGCGGCCACCCCGGTCTACCTGGCCAGCGCCCCGGAGGCGGCCGAGGTCACCGGAGGCTACTTCTTCCGCGGCAAGCAGATCGAGCCGAGCTCCCTGGCCCGCGACCCCGAGGCCGCCGCGCGTCTATGGACCCTCAGCGAGGAACTGGTGGCGTAAGCCGGGCCAAGATCGTCGCGATGTGGCGCGCTCGTCAGATTTGTGATCAATGGCCTGTGGAGCGGCGTACGGACCGTGACGATCGACGTGAGCCGCAGCGCCGGCTCAGCGGCATGTGCGTGCAAATGATCTTGGATTGAAGCCCAGCTGCCACCGCCGGGGCGGTGAGGTTGGCGCACGGACGATGCCGCCGGGATGGCGGGAGAGCCGGGAGATGACCTCAACGAACTGGCTGTATCTTGGCGACAAGCTTGATCTTCACCTGGTGCTCAGGGAGTGCGGGCCAGGTTGTGCCGACCTACCGCCCGACGATCGCGTCCCCGAGTTCTCACGGACGAACGCTGATGATCGTCTTCCCCCTGCGGCGCTCGGTCGGGTTGAGGGCAGCGACGGCATCGTCGAGGGTTGCGACGTTGCCGATGTTTGTCCGCAGTCGTCGGTCCCGCACCCGCTGGACGATCTCACACAGTTGGGTGCGGTCGGACTCGACAACAAAGTCGATCGCCAGGCCGTCGGCTGGCCGCGCTTCGGGTGGTCCGACGGCGGTCACCAATGTTCCTCCGGCGCGAACCAGGCCAGCGGACCGATTCTGGATGTCGCCGCCGATGACATCGAACACCAGATCGACGCGGCCGACGTCCTTCAGGACGTCGTTGTCGAGGTCGACGAACTCCTGCGCGCCGAAGTCGAGCACTTTCTGACGGTCGGCAGCGCGCCCCGTACCGATGACACACGCGCCCGCCTCACGCGCGAGTTGTGTCACCATCGTTCCGACGGCGCCGGCCGCGCCGTGCGCGAGGACACTCTGCCCCGCCTGAAGGCGGCCGTGCTGGAACGGCCCTTGCCACGCGGTCAGGCCCGAGATTGGCAGGCTCGCGCCCACCGTGAAGTCGACGTCGCCCGGCCGCGGCGCGAGGTTGCGTGCCTCGACGGCCACATACTCCGCCAGGGTGCCGTCGCGATGCCAGTCCGTGAGGCCGAACACCCGCTGTCCCACCGACAGACCGGTCGTGCCGTTCCCGAGAGCGGTGACCACTCCGGCCAACTCGTGCCCGGGGATCGACGGTGTTCGGTCACGGCCGACGCGATCGGTCCAGGTCGACGGCCACGCCATCTCAGTCGGGACGAACCCCGACGCATGAACCTCAACGACGACGTCGTTTTGTCGCTGCCGGCGGCTCGGGCCGCTCCACCAACGTCATCCCGGCCGTTCCCGCAGCCTGGTCCGTCACCACGATCGCCCTCATCCGACACCTGCCTTTGCCTACTCCTCGCCTGCACGGCAATTTCGGTTCACCAGTGTTGCTGGCACCAGACCTCGGCGTGAGAACTGTCCGGGCACGTAGGGGAGAGATCGTCCACGGCGCGAAATACGGCATCGACATCTCGGCGAGGCGGTGCACCTGGAACCGCCCGCCGACCCGTGACAGCACAAGCAGTGACGACTCGTGCGCGGATGGGGCGCTTGGTCGCGGCGCACAGAGAAGCTGAGTCGGTTACGAAGCTGCAGGTCGAGGCGCCGGTCGCGACCTCTATTCTAGGCGCCGGCGCCCCCGTCGACCGGCACGATCGCGCCGGTCACCATCGCGGCCCGGTCGCTGAGCAGCCAAGCGGCCACCTCGGCGACCTCACGCGGCTCGGCCATACGGCCTAGGGGCACCGCCGCGTTGATCCGGTCCTTCACGCCGGGCGACGCCGCCTCCCACGCGTCGATCATCTCGGTGGCGGTGCCACCCGGTGTGATGCCGTTGACCCGCACCCCTTGCCGCGCCCAGGTCACGGCGGCGGTCTCGGTGAGGCTGTTCAAGGCGCGCTTCATCGCCCCGTACGCCGGCAGCTCCGGATTCGCGCGGCGGCTGCCGATGCTCGACGTGTTCACGATCGCGCCGCCGCCGTGGCGGGTCATCAAAGCGAACTCGGCGTTCATCGCCGTCCAGTGCGCGCGGAAGTTCACCGCGAACTGCCGGTCGACGTCTTCGTCGCTGATCGCGTCGAGTGGCCCGGGATGTTGGATCGTCGCGCCGTTGTTGAATGCTCCGTCGAGCCGGCCGTGCAACTCGGCCACCCGGTCGATGCCGGCGCGGATGCTCGTGCTGTCGGCGAGGTCCAGGGCGACCGCGTCGGCCACTCCGCCCTCGGCGCGGATCTGCTTGACGAGGCTGTTCAGGGCGTCGAGGCCACGCGAGGCGAGCACGACCGCGGCACCCTCCTGGGCGAACAGCCGGGCCGCGGCAGCGCCGATGCCGCGGCTCGCGCCGGTGATGAACACGACCTTGCCGCTCAGCAGGCCGATCGGGGTCGAAACGATGTCATTGGTCATGCGGTCAGCCTGGCTCGGTGCCGGCCCCGCATTCAGGTACAGCCGGTACCAGGATGGCCGGGACACGGACGGGCAGACTGGAAGGCATGCACAAGCAGGAACTCGGGGCGTTCCTCCGCAGCCGCCGCGAACGGCTCCACCCGCTCGACGTGGGCCTGCCCGCCGGGCCGCGGCGGCGGACCCCGGGCCTGCGCCGCGAGGAGGTCGCGGTCCTTGCCCACATCTCCACCGAGTACTACCTGCGCCTCGAACAGGGCCGGGCGCCACGCCCGTCGGCCCAGGTCCTGGCCGCCGTCGCCGGCGCGCTGCGGCTCACCGACGCCGAGTCCGGCCACCTGCACGTGCTCGCCGGCACCGCGCCCGCCCGTAGCGGGCTGCACCGCCGCGAGGTACGCCCGAGCATCCTCGCCCTGCTCGACCGGCTGCCGCAGACCGCCGCGTTCGTGACCTCCGCGATGTTCGAGGTGCTCGCCTGGAACGACCTGACGGCCGCGCTGATGGAAGACTTCGGCGCGCTCAGCGTCCGCGACCGTAACCTCGCCCGCCGGGCGTTCCTCGAATCGCCGCACGACGGCGTGCCGCTGTACGGGATCTCCGACGCCACCGAGTTCCGCCACCACGTCGTGCAGAAGCTGCGCGCCACCGCAGCGCGCTACCCGCTTGACCCACTGGTGACCGAACTGGTCGACGACCTGCGCCAAGGCAGCCGCGAGTTCGCGCGGTTGTGGGACCGCTACGACGTGCAGGCCGCGCCGATGCTCACCAAAACCTTCCACCATCCGGTCGTCGGCGAGATCACCGTCAACTGCGACGCACTCACCCTCGACGACAGCGACCAGCACCTCGTGCTGTACAGCGCACCCCTGGGCTCACGCGATGCGCAGGCGCTGGCCCTGCTCAACGTGATCGGCGCCGACTACGCGGCCGCACGTGACCCACGCTAACCGGCGTCGCCGACTCCGCTCCGGTGACGACGACCGTATGGTCGCGCGCCCGCGCCGCGCCTACCCTCAAGATCACTTCACCCTAACGGGACAGGAACGGGATCCCCGGATGGGCCCAGCGCGACACCCATGACGGGCACCGCGCCCGATCGGCGGCATGGCGGACGTACGGCGGTCAACAGTGCCAGCACGTCACTGCGGAATCCGGACGCGCGCCAGCCGCGATGGTCGATATCTTGGCCGGCATGGCCATCGCTCGCTTGCCCCTCATCGCTATCGACTGTCCCGATCCTGGTGCGCTCGCCAGGTTCTACGGCGCGATGCTGGATTGGAAGATCGACGTCTCCGCCGACCGGGCTTCGGTCTGCTCCGAGGACGGCCAGTGCATCGCCTTCCATCGGGTGGCTGAATACACGCCGCCGACGTGGCCGACCCAGGACCGCCCCAAGCAGATGCACCTCGACATGCTCGTTGACGACCTCGACGCCGCCGAAGCGGCAGTGATCGATCTCGGTGCAACCCAACACCCGGACCAGCCCGGCACGTCCTACAGGGTCTTCCTGGACCCAGCAGGCCACCCCTTCTGTCTTTGCTTGGAATGATCCAGACGGGAGCCCTCGGCATAGCGTTCGCCCTCATCGGCACGCGAGCGCATGAGTCCGCAGAGCATGCCGGCGGGAACGGCGTACACAGCGTGACGATCACGGCCGAGCCGCAACGCCCGGCCTGCGGCAGATCCGTGCATCCGTCTTGACGTGTTGCAAGACTTGAGGCGGTGAACGCAGGAGACCTCGTTGCTCAAGCGGGGGCGAGCCGGCACCCGCCCTCGGCGCTTCCCGGCCCCGTGACCTCACGGGCCAGGGTCGGCGGGACGGCGAGTCTCGGCGGTTACCGGGCGCAGTCCGTCAATCATGAACGCCAGCAGGCGGTCGCCCTGCTCGGCGGGGACCTGCTCGCGGACCCAGGCAGCCGCGTTGACGAGCGCGAACATGTCCGCGGCGCTGGCCTCGGCCCGCACGACACCCGCCGAGCGCGCTCGATCGAGCAGCCGCTCGCCGGCGGCGGTCATCTGCTGGCATGCCCGGTGCAGCGGAGAACTCTCGTCCTTCAGGGAGCTCAGCAGTGAGCTGGCCAGCCCTCGATAGGCGGACATGTGCGCCGCGGTCGCGCCGGCCCACCGGGCGAGGGCTTCGCCGGGCGACGGGTGCGTGAGCAACTCCTCGGCGGTGGCAACGAGCCGGTCGATGCTCTCGTGCAGCATCGCTTCGAGCAGCGCCTGCCGGGTCGGAAAGTGCCCGTACAGCGTGCCGATCGACACTCCGGCTTGGCGCGCGATCTCCTCCAGCGATGCCTCCGTGCCCCGTTCCCGGAAGGCGACCTCCGCCTCCGTGAGCACCCGTTCGTAGTTGCGGCGGGCGTCGGCACGCATCCGGCGTTGGGGCATGTTCGCGGCGCTCACCGTACCTCCTTGCTAAGTCGAGGCCCCCTCGATATATTTCGAGGCAGCCTCAGCTTAGCTGAACACGAGGGGACTCCATATCGACCAGGGCCACCGCGATTGGTCCCTGTGGCCGCCCGTGTGACCGGTGTTGAGCGGAGCCGGGCCACGACAGCGCGGTTGGATCACTACCTGCGGCCACTTCGTGGCCCGCGAACCTGGACGAGAAGGAGCGGAGGATGCCGATCGCCACGGTGCGAGGCGTGACCATGGACTGCGCCGATCCCCGGGCTCTGGCCCGGTTCTACCAAGAGCTGACAGGCATGGAACTCAGCTACGACGCCGACGAGTTCGTTGCCCTGACCGATGGTTCAGGCCGCGACCTGGGCTTCCAGCGAGTCCACGGATACAGGTCCCCGCAGTGGCCAGATCAGGAGGTGTCACAACAGTTCCACCTGGACCTCCAAGTGGAGGACCTCGACGCCGCGGAGAAGCTGGCGCTGGAGCTCGGGGCGGTCAGGCCCGACCATCAGCCGGGCGGCAACCGGTGGCGGGTGCTACTGGACCCAGCCGGTCACCCGTTCTGCCTGATCGCCGGCTGACTACCGCAGTCCGCCGCGGACCGCAGCGTACGGGTCCAGGTGGAGCGTGCGGCTGGCTGCGTCGAAGGCGCCGATCGTCTCGGCGACCCGGGGCGCCACCACGATGACCACGAACGCGCCAACATGATCGCCACCGGTGAACACAGCTCGGATGCACTGAAATCGGCACGAGTGCGCACGGAGGCTCCCGGCGTTGTGTACGAAGCGTGACGGTCACCGCCGAGCCGCAGTGCCAGACCGGCGGCATGTCCGGATGCCATGATCGACAACCTGATCCGGTGTTCGACCGATCCGAAACCCAGCCCGACACCATCGCCGAGTACTACTGGAACGTCCACATCGCATGAGAAGGCGTCTAGCACCCATACGTCGCCATGTAATGACCTCCGCCGCGATCGCTGCGACTTTGGCCGGGGGGTATCGCAGTTGGCACGCTGAACGGCTGGGCGACCGTGAATGCCGGCACGGCGTCCGTTTGACGCCTGTACCGGCCTGGGCGGGGCTGGCCAGTCAGGTGGTGTCGCGGGCCGCGTTGATGCGCAGCGCTTCCTCGAGCTGGTCTTCGAGGATGATGATCCGGCAGGCGGCCTCGACGGCGGTGCCCCCATCGACCATGTCCCGCGCGCGGGCGGCGAGGCGGAGCTGATAGCGGGAGTAGCGGCGGTGTCCGCCGCCGGAGCGGTGCGGGGTGATGAGTTTCAGCTCGTCGAGGCGGCGCAGGAAGCCCTGCGAGGTACCGACGATTTCCGCGGCACGGCCCATGGTGTAGGCCGGGTAGTCCTCGTCACCGAACATGTCATCGGGTTGGGCCATGGAGCCTCCAGGTCGAGGGCCCCGGCGCAGTAGCGCCGGGGCCCAAGGGTTTATGGGTCAAACACCATCTACCGGCACGTTCGCCGGCTTGTCGTGTCCGCACCGGACGCCACAGACAGCGTCGGGTGCGAGGATCGCATAAGCGTGACCGAAGACCACCTCTCGTTCGATGGAGACTGCGGTGTCCACCCCCGGCGGAACTGCTGCCGGTGCGGGCGATCCAACGGTGTACGGCCCTCCCTTTCCTCTGCTTCTCTGAGTCCTACCGCGTGCCGGACTCCGCCGGTGCTGCGGGTCCACGCAACTTCATGACCCTCACCTGCGGATGAAACCGTCCTACGGGCGATGCCACCAACACCATCTCTGGCTCACCCATCTCGTCCTGCCGTGCCGAGCGAACCTGCAATGTTGCTGCCGGCTCTGCTCCTGCGCCCAACGGGTAGGGCGGTTCGTCAGCGTCTTTGTGTTCTCTTCTCTCGACCTGAAGAACGTTAACCGACGGCAGTGAGCATGTCTAGCTTCTCCACCATAGATTTTCTCGGCGGGTCGCCAGCGCCTCGGGGGCGGCGTCGCCTGCCCGCCCATCTCTGAGCAGTCACGCCCGCCGCCCCGGGACCACCGCCCCCGGCCCGGGAATCCCCGGCCGCACAGTCGCATCCATCTCCTGTCGCATCGAGTTGCGGGGGACAAATGGGTCGGTATCGTCGAGCCCGAGCACCGAAATGGATCGAGGTGAACGATGCCGCTCTGGACCGAGATCGGCATACCGTCGGTCGGCAAGGTCACGATCGTCCTCAGTGGCGAGCTGGAACAGCAGACCGCTGATCAGTTCCGCACGGCGGTCCGTGCAGCACTGCAGCTGGAGCCGACCGTGCTGGCAGTGGATCTCGCACTGATCACGTTCATGGACTCGTCAGGTCTCGGCGCGATCGTGGCCGCCAAACGCTGGTGCGACGACGCCGGCTGCAGCCTGGACCTCGAAGCGCTGACCCCCGCGATGCACCAACGGTTTCAGGTCAGCGGCCTCGCCGACCTGTTCGGCCTGCCGGAACCACCGGCATGACAACGCCGCGACAGCGCCCCCGTTAGGCGCCGGCACGGCGCCCCCACCCGCCTTGGCCTGCCGACGGGACCGTATACGGGAACATCCCGGGCTGCTTCAGGGTCAGGTGTCGTCACAGGATCGCTTGACGGTGATCGGCTCGACGGGCCCGCCCCCCATTGTCCGACAGCGGGCCGGGCCGGAGGGTCCGTCACGGGTCGCGGGGTGGTGGCCGAGCCCGGGGCGGGCCTGCAGATCGGGGCCGGAAGCTATCCGCCACGGGCTGCGACTGGAGGCGATTGCGGCCGACATCGCCGGTGCCGGCGACACGGCGCTGGAGTTGCTAACGAGGCGAGGGGTTCGCGGAGCCGCCATGGTCACCTGCATATCAAACAGATGTGCGCAAGGCGCGATCGTTCGCCGTGGCAGCCGGCATCTACGGAGAGTGACCTGGCGTTCTGGCGCTGTCGCGTCAGGTGTTCGGAATCTCGACGGGGTGCTCGGCCGCGTCCTGGGCGGCCATGGCGGCCATGGCCGCCCGGTACGAAGCCTGGTCCAGCGAGCCGGACATCAGGCGCTGGGCCGCGTCGCGCTCGGCGCGGCCGCGGCGCCGCTCCTCGCGGGTGGCGAGCCAGGTCGCGAGACGCGGCCGGTGTCGGTCGGCGCCCGGTGGGTCGCCGTGGATGGCCTGGACGTGCAGGGCGATCAGCGCGATGTAGACGGCGGCGATGGACGTGGCCACGAGCATGACTGCCACCACCGGACTCACCCCTCCCATCAGATGTGCGCCGGATCAGGCCGGACGGTGGGCGATCAGGACCGGGCACTCGGCGTGGTGCATGAGTTGCTGGCCGATGGAACCCAGCAGGAGGCCCGCGAAGCCGCCGTGGCCGCGGCTGCCGACCACGACGAGCTGTGCGGTGTGCGAGACGCCGACGAGGACCTTCGCCGCCCGGCCGGTGGCCAGCAGCGCCTCCAGGCGCACGGACGGGTACTTGTCCTGCCAACCGGCCAGCGACTCCCGCAGGTGCGCGCGCTCCTCGGCCTCGACGGCGCCCGGCGGCAGCACCGAGGGGGACGGCGGGACGTACGCCCTGATGGCGACGACGTGGGTGCCGTGCGCGGCGGCAGCCTCGAACGCGAGCGTGAGCGCGGCGCCGGCGGAGGGGGAGCCGTCGACCCCGACCACGACCGGGCCGCCGGGCGTCGCCGTGCGGCCGCGGACGACGGCGACGGGGACCCGGGCGTGCGTGGCGACCTGCTGGCTGACGGAGCCCTGGAGCAGGCTCGCCATCCCGCCGGCGCCGCGGTTGCCGACGACGAGCAGACGCGCGCCGGCATGGGCGAAGTCGAGCAGCGTCGCGGCCGGCGCGGCGTGCACCACCGTGGCGACGGCGTCGACGCCGGTGCCGCGGGCACGGACCGCCGCGGCGGCACCGGTCGCGAGCTCCTCGGCGCGGCCCCGGGCCTCGTCCGCCTCCTGAGCCGTCGGGCGGTAGGAGGCACCCGCCGGCCAGCCGAGCTGGTAGGCGTGGACGATCCGCAGCGACGCGCCGGTGCGCTCCGCCTCGTCGGCGGCCCAGTCCACCGCCTGCTGTGAAGCCTGCGACCCGTCGTGCCCGACGACGATGCTCGTGGTGCCCGTGATTGTGGTGTCCATGAGATCAGCGTCGACCGGTGCGCGCGGACCCGGCAGAGGCATGTGGATCGGCGGATGCGGGCCATTGGTCCCGGTCGTCAGTGGAGGGGGAGCCCGAACGTCCGGCCGGCGGCGCGGAGCTCGTCGCGGATCGACGGGTGTGCGGCGTGGTCGACGATCTCCTGGGCCTGCTCCACCGAGTCGCGGCCCCAGATCGTGGCGGTGCCCTGCTCGGTGACGATGTAGCTGTGCTGGAACGAGGTGACCGGGCCGGACACCAGCGGCACGACCGAGGACACGTCGGCCTTCGGATGCCAGGAGCGCAGCGCGATGACGGCGTGGCCGCCGGGGGAGTGCATGGCGCCGACGATGAAGTCGGTCTGGCCGCCGAAGCCGGAGTGCGTACGGTTGCCGACCCGGGTGGCGTTGGCCTGCGCGAACAGGTCGACCTGCAGCGCGCTGTTGACGCTCATGAGGTTGGGGTGCGCGGCGATCGTGCCCGGGTTGTTGGTCTTCTCGGTGCGCAGCATGCGGATACGTGGGTTGGCGTCGACCCAGTCGTACAACTCGGCCGAACCGAAGCAGAAGGAGGCGGTGATCGGCGTGTCCCGGTCGAGGCAGCCCGCCTTCTCCAGGGCGAGGGCGCCGTCGCTGAACATCTCCGACCAGATCCGCAGCCCGCGCCGGTCGAGCAGGGCGTCGAGCGTCGCGTCCGGGATGGCGCCGATGCCGAGCTGCAGCGTCGCGTCCGCCGGCACGAGCGCGGCCACCCGCTCCCCGATGGCCGCCGACACCGCGTCGGGCGCCACGACCGCGTGCGTGGCGAGCGGCTCGTCGACCTCGAGGAGGTAGTCCACCGCGTCGAGGGGCACGAGCGCGTCGCCGTGGGTGAAGGGCATCGCGGGGTTCGCCTGCGCGACGACGATGCCGCCGCGGGCGCGGGCGGACTCGATCGCGGCCGGCAGGACGTTGACCTCGACGCCGAGGCTGACCGCACCGCCGACCGGCCGGGAGGTGTGCAGCAGCACCACGTCGGGCGCGAGCCGCTGCCGGAACAGGTGCGGCACCAGCGACAGCCGGCACGGGAAGTAGTGCAGCCGCGGGTGGGCGCGCATCCCCGGCCCGACGAACGCGGACTCGTAGACGACGCCGTCGCGGTCCGGCAGGCCGTGCTGGGCGTTGAGCATGAACAGCCGGAACTCCGCGACGGCCGCGTCGGCGACGGACAGCAGGCGGCGCGGGGCGGCGTAGTTGCCGCTGGCGACGATCCGCGGGATGCCCGGCAGCGCGCCAAGGATCCGTGCGAGCTCCGGTTCGGTCACTGTTCGCATGCCGCGCTCCTTCAATTGGCTCCGTGGATCACGCTAGGCGGCGGCCAGGGGTGTACAGCAGGGCCGGCGGGCGGTGACGTACAGGGGAAAAGGTCCCGCCGGACACGGGTCCAACGGCCCTGGCCGCGGCGGGACGACAGGGGAACAGTTCAGGGATGGTGTCGATGCGGGCCCTGGGCCGTGACCGCTGCCTGGAGCTGCTGGCGTCGGTGCCGGTCGGCCGGGTGGTCTTCAGCATGCGTGCGCTCCCGGCGATCCGGCCGGTCAACCACCTCGTCGACGGTGACTCCGTCGTGATCCGCAGCAACCTGGGCGGCGCCCTGGCCTCAGCGGCCACCCAGGGCGGTGGGGTCGTCGTGGCGTACGAGGCGGACGTCCTCGACCCGGACACCCACACCGGCTGGACGGTGGTCGTCACCGGCACCGCCAGGCTCGTCCTCGATCCGGCCCGCCAGGCCCGCTACGAGCGGCTCCTGCACCCCTGGGTGGACGAGGAGATGAACTGCGTCATCGCCATCGACTGCGACCTCGTCACCGGCTACGAGCTCCACGACGAGGTGCCGGCCGGCGCGGGAGCGTGACCCGCGAGCGGTTCACCCCGCGACCGGCACCATGACCAGCAGCAGGACCAGCAGCAGGACGGTGGCGGCGATCTCGATCAGGCCGACCTGCTTCGGGGTCAGGCGGCGCCCCGGCAGCAGGGCCGCGCGGGCCAGCAGGAAGGCGAACACGACCAGCACCGGCACGCCGACCCACCAGGCCGCCCCGAGCGCGGCGAGGTGGAACAGCACCGACGCGCGGTAGTAGCCGACGCTGCCGCGTTCACGGATCATGGTTTTGACGTAGAGCACCGTGCCGGTGAAGTAGGCGGTCACGGCCGCGAACACCGGCACGGCCTCCGCCAGCGGACGGCCGGCGACGGTGGCGCAGACGAAGACCATCAGGCAGCTCTGTACGACCGACGCGAGATCGTTGACGAGCGCGCGTTCGTCGCGGCGCCGGGCGTAGGCGACGTTGACCGCGAACAGTGCGGCGAAGGCCGGCCCGTACCAGAGCAGCTGCGGCCGCACGAGCAGCACGAGCGCACCCGGCACGGCCGCGACCGGGCCGTAGAGGAGCAGCTGCGCGCGGACCCGGGCGAGGCGGCGGGTCTTGACCGCCTGCAGGAAGTAGTAGCTGAACAGGTAGGCGGCCAGCCACGCCACCAGCAGCGGCAGGTGCGGCCAACGGAAGCCCGCCGTGAGGACCCCGGCGAGCCACGGCAGCAGAAGCATCGCCCACGCGCCGTGCTGCGGCGGCACGAACCGGTTCCTGCTCATGAGGCCTCGATGATGCCGCGGGCGCCGCGTTCGGCGTCGACCATGGCGTGCGTGACGAACGGGTAGTGGCCAGCCGCGGCGAGGGTGGTCTCGACGAAGCCGCCGGCCGCTGGGGACAGGTCCAGGACCTGCGCGCCGCCGGGGTCGCCGGGCCGCAGCAGCCACTGCCCTTCGCGGTAGACGGTGTCGAACTGGGCGCCGACGATGTGGAACGCGCTGCCGCGGCTCGGGCCGGCGTCGAGGACCCAGACACGGATCCGTTGGCCCGCACGGGTTTGCAGCGGCCGGTGGGTGTACTGGTCGGCGTGGCCGTTGAACACGACCGCGTCCGGCTGGTCCGCCTGCATCTTCGCCAGGTCGCCGCCGAGGTACAGCTCGGACTGCACGAGGACGAACTCGTGGTCGACCGGTGCCAGGTCGGGCGGGTCGATGATGACGGCGCCGTACATGCCGTTGCCGATGTGCAGCAGCATCGGCATCGTCGAGCAGTGGTACATCCAGATGCCGGCACGGGTCGCGGTGAACGTGTAGGTGAGCCGTTCGCCGGGCTCGATCGGGCGCATCGGCTCGTCCGGGGCGAGCGCGCCGGCGTGGAAGTCGACGCCGTGGTCGATGGTGCCGTCGTTGATGAGCGTGATCTCGAACGTGTCGCCGACCCGGCCGCGCAGCGTCGGTCCCGGGGCGGTGCCGTTGAACGTCCACAGGTGCTGCCGTGCGTCCTCCCGCACCCGCAGCTCGACTTTGTGGACGCGTTCCGGGGGTACGGGCGGCGCCGTGGCATCCCGTGCCGTGAACTCCGCGGTGGCGGCCGGGTGGTCGTGGGTGCCGTCGACGGTGATCGTGAGGGTCATGCCCGCCTGCCGGTGGCCCGGGAGCGAGCACCAGCCCTCGACGGTGCCCCCGATGACGCCGGCGTCGAGGCGGGCGGTGCCGCCGGCGGCGACGGTGCCGGTCTTCGCGCCGGTGTCCAGGACGAGGTCGTGGCGGCGGCGGTCGCGGTTGGCGAGCTCGACGACGAGCCGGTCGCCGGCGGGGACCGCGATGTGGTCGGGGTGGAAGCGCATGTCCTCGGCGGTCACGGTGACGGTGGTGGTGTGCCCGGTCGGCGTCACCTCGCCGGTCGTCGCCGCGGACCTGGTGTCGGCGCCGGTGCCGCCGCCCGCGACCCGCTGCGCCGCGACGCCGACGAGGGTGGCGAGGACGACCAGCGCCAGGCCGGCGGCGACGCCACCGAGCGGGCGGGCGTGCTCTGCGGGCATCGTTACCTCCGGGCGGTGAGCAGGACGCGCGCCGCCGGTCCGAGGAACTGCAGCAGTGCAGCGAGGACCAGCAGTGACGTGGTGATGTGGACGTACGCGCCGACCGGCAGCAGGAACACGGCGAGCGCCGCGTTGCCCATGGCGACCCGCTGCGGCCAGTGCCGTTCGAGTCGCGCCGACCGCTGCCGTACGAGCGCCGGGCCGCCACCGAGGACGACCGGCAGCAGGTAGGTCAGCGCGCCGATGAGGACCTGCGCGGCGAAGCCGGCGAGCAGCGGGACGAGGACGGCGCCGAAGCGGTCCGCCGCGGCGGCCGGGGTGGCGGACGACAGCAGGGTCCACGCGTCGACGCCGAGCGCGACGAGCAGCCACCCGCCCGCGGCGGCGATCGACCAGGTGGCGAACGACGCGGGTGGGCGCTGCCCGGCGGTGTGTACCGCGGGCGCGGCGGTGATCAGGACGGCGGCGGCGAAGACGGCGAGCCCGCCCGCGGCGAGGACCGGCCACCAGGCGAGCACCCCCACCGCGAGCAGCGCCAGGCCGGTCACCGCCGTGGGCAGCGCGGTGCGGGCGGCCCGGGCGGCGCCGTCGGCCATGCGGGTGCGCAGCACCGTCGGCCACAGCGTGAGCAGCGTGCCCAGGACGGTCAGCGTGACCCAGCCGAGCAGGTTCACGTGCGCGTGGAACAGCAGCAGCCGCGGCCTCGCGCCGTCGTCGACCACCAGCATCCAGGCGCCGGCGGGGACGCCGGTGAGCAGGGCGACGGACGCGGCGAGGTAGTAGTGGGCGGTGACGGCGAACCGGGCCGGCAGCGCGGTCCGCACCTGCCGCGCGAGCCAGGCGAGGTGCGTGGCGACCGCGGCGAAGACAGCCCCGGCCCCGGCGACGCCGACCCACGGCAGGTCCGCGACGCCAGCGGCGAGCACCGCGACGACGCCCGCGTTGAGCACGGCCAGCCGGACCGCCTCGGCACGGCGGCGCGGCGGGGCGGGGATGCGCAGGACCGCGGCGGTGAAGTGGGCGCTCCACACCACGACGGCGTTGGTGACCGCGCCGAGCAGCAGCAGGTGGATGACCAGCCAGCGCCAGCCGGGCAGGAACGGGTGCCCGACCCCGACCGCGGCGATCCCGGCAAGGTAGGCGAGGGGCAGCGCCGCGACCCGCCGGTGCCACGCCGCCCGCCCGGTCGGTGCGGCGTCCGCGCCCACCGCGACGGCGGTCACGACAGCGCCGCTCGTGCGACCGGCGGCCGGCGGTGGGCGCGGCGGGAGAGGGCCGCGCAGACGGCGAAGCCGAGCACCGCCGCGACGTTGGCGACGCCGGACCAGCGCCACACCGCCGCCGCGCCGAAGGCGTCGCCGAGGATGACGCGGACCAGCAGGGAGGCGTGCAGCAGGGCCAGGGGCGCGTACAGCAGCGGGTGGAACGGCAACGGCACGCGCAGGACGGCCGGCAGGATCACCGGGGCGTGCACGAAGATCATCGACATGACGAAGCCGAGGAACACGGCGTGCACGGTGGCGTCGTAGCGGGCTCCGCCGCCGGTGGCGCCCGCGCCGGCCCACAGCACCCCGGCGACGCCCAGCCAGGCGTAGCCGGCGAGCAGCCCCACGGCGATGAACCGGGGCAGACCGGTGGCGCGGACGGTGCGGCGGGCTACGTCGTACACGAGCAGCCACGCCACGACGCCCAGCAGCGCCGCGCCGAACAGCTGCGTGCCGCCGGCGGGCCGGACCGTGACGGCGGCAGCACCGGCGAACAGAGCGGCCAGGGCGGCGAGGAACCAGCGCTCGGCGTGCCGCTCGAAGAGGGCGACGCGGGCCAGCTCCAGGCGCTCGCCGGCGATGGTCGCGACGACGAACACGGTCAGCCACGGCACGATCTCGGCGACGGTGAAGCCGGCCAGCCACAGCAGGGTCGCGGCGTACCAGGCGAACGCCCCCGCCGCCTGGGCGAGCAGCGCGGCCTCCGGCTGGCGGCGCCACAGCGCGCGGTACACGCCGAGCAGGACCACCGAGGCGGCCATCAGCAGGACCTTGCCGGCCAGGCCCGGACCGGTCACGAGCAGCGTCAGGCCGCCGAGCCCGGAGCAGGCCGGCGCCAGCAGCGCCCATCGCGCGCCCAGCGCGACCGCCCGTTCCAGGGCGATGAGCGTGCCGGCGAAGCCGAGGACCATCAGCGGCCCGTGCACCGCCTCGAGGGGCAGCGCCGGCGCCGGGACGGGGGTGCCGAGCGGGAGCAGCCCGCCGTACAGGCCGGCCAGCAGCGCACCGCCGCCGGCGGCGAGCAGCGGCACCCGCGGGTTCACGACGGCACGCGCACGACGCAGGCGGCGGGCGCGCCGAACGGCTCCAGCACCGTGCCGCCGCCGGCCCCGCCCCGCTGCTCCAGGATGCCGCGGACGACCCCGAGGTGCAGGCCGCACATCGCGTCGGGGTTCTGCCCGACGAGCTCCAGGAACGGGCAGGTGTGCAGGTGGATCGTGCCCGGCTCGGCGGGCACCCGCCGCGGCCCGAACCCGAGGCCGTCGAACACCTCCACGACCGTGTCGACCGGGTCGGCGTGCTCGCGGGCGGCCGCGGCCAGCTGCCGCCCCCAGCCCTCGCCCGCCTGGGCCGCGGCTTCCCGCGTGTCGCCGCCGGCCTTGGACAGGTGGTCCAGCAACGCGGCGGCGAGGACTCGTTGTACCAGTGGACCTGCCCGTGCAGGTCGACCATCGGCGCCCCGGCGTCG
>NZ_JBEXUD010000067.1:0-50648 GCF_040614215.1 Dactylosporangium sp. NPDC006015 | reverse complement strand
TTGTTGTCGGGGCGGTGGGGGTCTTGCTCCACTCTGAGCGTGTTGCCCGCCACTCACAACCCAGCGAGCCCCCCCCCCCCCCCCCCGCGCCGCCCCCCCCGCCCCCCCCGCCCCGCGACGGTGCCGCGGACCAGCGCCGCCCACTCGGCCCGGTCGCTCGGCGGCGTCACGTTGCCCCGCCACCAGAACACCGTCTGGTCCCCGGACGCGAGGCCCGGCGGCATGAAGCCCAGCTCGACGAACGGCCGGATCCCGAGCTCCAGGTACATGTCGACGACCTGGTCGACGTAGGTGAAGGAGTGCAGGACCCGCCGCTCGCCGCCGTACTCGTACGGCCGGTGCACGCCCGCGCCGGCGCTGAACAGCCCGTGCTGGCGGATGTGCCGGAACCCGATCTCCCGCTGGAGCAGCGCCAGGGAGTCCTGGTAGTCGCGACGCAACGCGAGCTCGAACCGCCCGGCCCCGATGCAGTGCCGCCACGCGTCGCCGAGCTGCCCTGTCATCCGTGCGCTTTCTTGTACCGGTTGTAGGCGGCGTTGACGACCTCGATGTAGCGGGTCATGTTCTTGCCCTTGAGCTCGCCCACGTAGGCGTCCCACTCGCTGAGCGGGCGCTGCCCGAGGATGAACTTCAGCGTCTGCTGGTTGACGTGGTCCTTGAGCGTCGTCTCCCACAACGTCGCCTGCTCGCGCTCGTCGGCGTTGAGCGGGTGCGGCGGCGCGAGGGGCTGGTTCTTGCGGCCGTTCATCACGTCCTGGAACGCCTGCTCCTCCTTGGGGAACTGGGAGTTGAGCAGCTTCGTGGTGCCGCCGTAGACGAAGACGCCGTTGAGGAAGCCGTACTCGACCTGGAGGTTCTTCGTGCCGGCGGGGTTGAGTCCGCCCCAGTTGACGTCGGGCGCGAGCTTCATCGTGCCGTCGTCGACGCTGCCGGTGTACGTCGTGCCTTCAACGCCCCACTTGGCGAAGACCTTGCCCTGCGGCGAGTAGTACAGCCAGTCCATGAACTGCATGAGCGCGACGAAGTTCTTGCTGTCGCGGGCCTTCGCCGAGATCATGACGCCGCCCTCGAGGCGGCTGCCGGCCTTCGTGTCGCCCATCGGGCCGGTCGGCGTGGGGATCTTCAGGACCGTGGCGCCGGGGATCTTCGCGATGCTGGGGCGCAGCTCGTTGACGAGGGTCTGCGCGTTGCAGCTCATCACGAACGACCTGCCGTTGGCGAACTTCTGCTTGGCGATGTCGTCGGACTGGGTGAAGCTCTCCGGGTCGACGAGCTTCTCGGCGACGAGCGAGTTGAGGTACTCGACCACCTGCTTGTACTGCGGGGTCGTGCCGGTGTAGACGAAGGCCTTCGCCGCGTCGTCCCAGCTGGCGTGCTGGTAGCTCCAGCCGGCCAGGGTGCCGTACGCGGTGCCGGCGATCGACAGCAGGTTGTTGCCGCCGGGGTTCGGCGGGCTGCTCCAGCGGTCCGACAGCGGGTACACGTCGGGGTGCGCGGCCTTCATCGCCCGCAGCACCGTGCGCAGGTCCTCCCAGGTCTTCGGGATCTGCAGGCCGAGCTGCTGCAGCACGTCGGTGCGCACCGCGAGGGAGTAGTCGGCCCAGACGTCCTCGTGCAGGCCGGGCAGCAGGTAGAACTTGCCGTCCTCCTGCCGGAACTGGTCGAGGTCGGCCTGCAGGTTCCACTTGGCGACCTGGTCGCGGAAGTTCGGCATGAGGTCGAGGTGGTCGCTGACCGGCAGGATCGCCCCGCTGGCGATGTACGCCTCCTCGTCTGGGTGGTACGTCTTCGGGATGATCATCGGTGCGTCGCCGGCCGCGACGACGACGCTGCGCTTCTGGTTGTAGTCGCTGCCGGGCACGACCGTGGCCTGCAGCGTCACGTTGGTGCGCTTCGCGAGCTCCTTGAAGAACAGCCAGTCGGCCTTGTACGGGTAGGCCGCGTTGCTGAGCATCATGATGGAGAACGTCAGCGGCTGGGCGGCGGTGAACTGCTGGCCCATGCCGTAGCCGTCCATGGCGCCGTCGCGGTGACCGGTGTAGTCCTGACCTTTCGCCTGGTCGTCGTCGTCACCGCAGCCGGCGAGCGAGACGAGCGCGGCGGCGCCGGCCGCGCCGAGCAGGGTGCGCCGTTTCAAGTGCGACATGGGGGAGCTCCTTGAAGGGTGCTGCGACTGATAAAAGGTCGGCGCGTCATCCCTTGACCGCGCCGAGGGTGATCCCGGAGACGAAGTACCGCTGGACGAACGGGTAGACGAGCATGATCGGCAGCGCGGTGAGCACGATCGTCACCGCCTGGATGTTGGCGGCGATCTGCAGCGCCGTGTCCGACGGCGTGGAGATGTCGGACCCGCCGGTCGAGCCGGCGATGAGGTTGCGCAGGTAGATGGTGACGGGGAACAGGTCGGCGTCGTCGAGGTACAGGAACGCCGGGAACCACGAGTTCCAGAAGGCCACCGCGTAGAAGAGGACCATCGTGGCGATGACGGCCTTCGACAGCGGCAGCACGATCCGCCAGAGGATGCCGTAGGTGCCGAGGCCGTCGACGGCGGCGGCCTCCTCCAGCTCGACCGGCAGCCCTTCGAAGAACGACTTCATGACGAGGAGGTTGAAGACGCTGATGGCGTTGGGCAGCACGACCGCCCACATGGTGTTGCGCAGCCCGAGCCCGCTGACGAGCACGTAGTTGGGGATCAGGCCGCCGTTGAAGAACATGGTGAACACGGCGACGCCGACGAGCAGCGCCCGGCCCTTCAGGTGCCGTTTCGACAGTACGTACGCGTAGCAGGTGGTCAGCAGCATCGAGATGGCGGTCGCGACGACCGTGTAGACGACGGTGTTGCGGTAGTTGGTCCAGAACACGGGGTCGGACATGACGACCTCGTAGGTGGTCGTGTTGAAGCCGCGCGGCAGCAGGTTGACCTCGCCGGCCTGGATCGCCTGCTCCTCGCTGAACGAGCGGGCAATGACGTTGCAGAACGGGTACAGCGTCAGCACCACGACGGCGGTGAGGACCAGCCCGATGACGGCGCGCCTCACCACAGCCCCGCTCCGACCGTCCGCTTCGACACGAAGTTCGCCGTGAGGACGAGGGTCAGGCCGATCACCGACTCGAAGAGGCCGATCGCGGCGGCGTAGCTGAAGCTGCCGGAGACCACGCCGACCCGGTACAGGTAGGTGGAGATGACGTCGGCGGTCGGGAACGTGAGCGGGTTGTACAGCAGCAGGACCTTCTCGAACCCGACCGACAGGAACGTGCCGACGTTGAGGATCAGCAGGGTCACCATCGTCGGGCGGATACCGGGCAGCGTCACGTGCCACGTCTGCCGCCACCGGCTGGCGCCGTCGATCCGGGCCGCCTCGTAGAGCTCGTGGTCGATGGTGGTGAGCGCGGCGAGGTACAGGATCGTGCCCCAGCCGACGGTCTGCCACACCTCGGAGGAGATGTAGATGGTGCGGAACCAGCCGGGCCGCTGCAGGAACGGCACGGCGTCGGCGCCGACGGCCCGCAGGCCCGCGTTGACCACGCCGTCCAGGGCGAGCAGCTGGAAGACGATGCCGGCCACGACGACGATCGACAGGAAGTGCGGCAGGTAGGAGACCGTCTGCACGAAGCGTTTGAGCCAGCGGGTGCGCACCTCGTTGAGCAGCAGCGCGAGCACGATCGGCAGCGGGAAGACGAACAGCAGGGTCAGGCCGCCGAGGACCAGCGTGTTGGTGAAGACGTGCCAGAACGTCGGGTCCTGCCAGAACATCCTGAAGTAGCGCAGGCCGACCCAGGTGTCGCCGAAGAGGTCACCGCCGGGGCGGAACCGCCGGAACGCGATGACGTTGCCGGCCATCGGCAGGTACCGGAAGACGACGAAGAACAGCAGCGGCAGCACGGCGAGGGAGTACAGCTGCCAGTCGCGGCGCAGCGCGGAGCGCCAGGTGCGACGTCTCATGCCCCTCCCTCCATGGTCGAAAGTTTCGGCAAACATTCGGAAGGCATCGGGTAATGTAGATTCATCACTACGCCCTGTCAAGGACTCGATCTAGGCGGCATGACCTGCTCACACTGTTCCTGGTCAATGTGTGGACCGTCCTGGAAACTTTCGGTCGAGGAGACCCATGCCGCAGTTCGACCTCCCACTGCCCGAGCTGCTGCGGTACGCCCCCGCGGTGGCCGAACCCGCGGACTTCGACGCGTTCTGGGCCGCGACGCTCGGCGACGCACGGGCCGTGCCGCCGGTCCTCGCCGCCGACCGGGTGACCACCGGGCTGCGGCTCGTCGACACCTGGGACGTCACCTTCGCCGGCTTCGGCGGCGACCCGGTCCGCGCCTGGTTCAGCCGGCCGGCAGTGTTGCCCGCGGTGTTGCCCGCAGGGGTGCCCGCAGGGCTGCCCGCCGTGGTGGAGTTCGCCGGCTACGGGCGCGGCCGTGGCCTGCCGCACGAGCGCCTCACCTGGGTCACGGCCGGCTACGCGCACCTGCTGATGGACAACCGCGGGCAGGGCGACCTGTACGGCAACGGCGGCGCCACCCCCGACCCGCACGCCGGCGGGTACCGGCTGGTCACCGAGGGGATCCTGGCGCCGCACGACTACTACTACCGGCGGCTGGTCACCGACGCCGTCCGGGCCGTCGACACGGTCCGGGCGCTGCCGGGCGTCGACCCGGCGCGGGTCGCGGTCGCCGGCAACAGCCAGGGCGGCGGGCTCGCCCTCGCCGTCGCGGGGCTCGTGCCCGACGTCGCGGCGCTGCTGGCGACCGCGCCGTTCCTGTGCCACTTCCAGCGGGCGGTCGCGCTGACCGACGCCTCGCCCTACGGGGAGATCGCCCAGCACCTGGCGGTGCACCGCGGCATCGAGGACCGGGTCTGGCGCACGCTGTCCTACGTGGACGGTGTCAGCTTCGCCCGGCGCGCGAAGGCGCCCGGCCACTTCGGCGCCGGCCTGCGCGACACCGTGTGCCCGCCGAGCACCGTGTTCGCCGCGTACAACGCGTACGGGTGCGCCGACCGCGTGATGCACGCCTACCCGTACAACGGCCACGAGGGCGGCGACGCGGTCCACGTGCGGCGCCAGCTGGACTGGCTGCCCTCGAAACTTTCGGCGTAGACTCGCGGGCTATGCCGACCCCCAGGCCGCCGCACAGCAGGGCCACCATGTCGGAGATCGCGGCCGAGGCCGGGGTGTCCGTCCCCACCGTGTCGAAGGTGCTCAACGGCCGGCGCGACGTCGCCCCGGCGACCCGGGAGCGGGTCGAGGCGCTGCTGCGCGCCCGCAGCTACCTGCCCCGCCGCACGCCGCCGGCCCGCACCGCCGGCCTCATCGACGTCGTCTTCGTCGACCTCGGCAGCCCGTGGGCGATGCAGATCCTCGCCGGCGTCGAGGAGGTCGCGCACCGCGCCGGCACCGGCGTCGTGGTCTCCGCCGTGCACGGGCGCACCCGCACCGCGCCCGACCGCCGCTGGCTGGAGCACCTCGCCGCGCGCCGCTCCGACGGCGTCCTGCTCGTGCTGTCCGAGCTCGCCGCCGACCAGCGCGAGCGCCTCGCCGACCTCGGCATCCCCGTCGTCGTCGTCGACCCGGCGGGGCAGCCCGACCCGAGCGTCCCGTCGGTCGGCGCCACCAACTGGACCGGCGCGCTCACCGCCACCGAGCACCTGATCGGCCTCGGCCACCGGCGGATCGCCGTCATCGGCGGCCCCGGCGACGTGCTGTGCGCCCGCGCCCGCGTCGACGGCTACCGGGCGGCGATGCACGCCGCCGGCCTCGACGTCCCCGCCGGATACGAGCGCACCGGCGACTTCACCAGCCCGACCGGCCACCGGGAGACCCTGGCGCTGCTGGACCTGCCGGAGCCGCCGACCGCGATCTTCGCGTGCGCCGACGAGATGGCCCGCGGCGCCTACGAGGCCCTGCACGAGCGCGGCCTGCGCGTCCCGGACGACCTGAGCGTCGTCGGGTTCGATGACCTGGAGCAGGCCCGCTGGTCGATCCCGCCGCTGACCACCGTGCGGCAGCCGCTGACCGAGATGGCCGGCCTGGCGACCCGGATGCTGCTGTCCCTCGCCGCCGGCGAGACCCTGGACTCGACCCGCCTGGAGCTGGCCACCCCGCTCGTCGTGCGGTCCAGCACCACGCCGCCTGGAAATGTTTCCATGTCCTTCGAACGAAGGCGGCCATAGACTGGCGCCGTGGACTCCGCGAGCGCGCCAGCCCCCGGCGGCCGCCGGCGCCGCGGCGAGGTCACCGTGGCGACCATCGCCCGGCTCGCCGGGGTGTCGCCGCCGACGGTCTCGAAAGTTCTGAACGGTCGGTCCGGCATCGCTGTGGAGACCCGCGACCGGGTCGAGGCGCTGCTGCGCGAGCACGGCTACCGGCGCGGCGAGCAGCACGGCGGCGCGGCCGCGACGCCGAGCGTCGAGGTCGCCTTCTACGGCCTGGAGAGCCACCTGGCGATGGAGATCCTGCGCGGCGTCGAGCAGGTCGTCCGCGACCGGGGCCTCGCCGTCGGGTTCACCGACCTGCAGGGCCCCGCGCCCGGCGGGCGCCGCACCGCCGACCGGCTCCTCGCCCGCCGCCCCACCGGCGTCATCGCGGTCAACTCGGCGTTCCGGGCCCGCCAGTACGAGCAGCTCGCCGCCGGTGGCGTGCCGATGGTGGTGCTCGACCCGACCGGCGAGCCGATGCACCCGATCCCGTCGGTCGGCGCGACGAACTGGAGCGGCGGCATCGCCGCGACCCGGCACCTGCTCGACCTCGGCCACCGGCGGGTCGGCGTGATCACCGGCCCGATGGAGTACCTGTGCGCCCGCGCCCGCCTCGAGGCCTGCCGCGGCGCCCTCGACGCCGCCGGGGCCCCGCTCGACCCGGCCCTGGTGCGGCACGGCCGGTTCGACTTCGACGACGGCGTCCTGCTCGGCCGGCAGCTGCTGTCGCTGAAGCACCCGCCGACCGCGATCCTGTGCGGCGACGACCTGCAGGCCCTCGGCGTCTACGAGGCCGCCCGCCTGCTCGGCGTCCGCATCCCCGACGACGTCAGCGTCGTCGGCTTCGACGACATCGAGGTGACCCGCTGGTGCGGGCCGCCGATGACGACGGTGCGGCAGCCGTTCGCGGAGATGGGCGCGACCGCCGCCCGCATGGTGCTGCAACTGGCGGTCGGCGAGCCGGTCGAGCCCGCCCGCGTGGAGCTCGCCACCAGGCTCGTCGTGCGCGCCAGCACCGCACCCCCGTCGTCGTGAGCCGCCCCGCCGTGGACCGGACGGCGAAGGCCGTCATCTCCGAGCTGCTCGCCCGCGACGTCGTCCCCGTGCTCAAGCGGCACGGGTTCGCCGGGCGGGGGCGCAACTTCCGCCGTACGCGGGAAGGCCGGCAGGAGCTCGTCACCGTCGAGCCGCACCGGTGGAACGACCGGCACGGTGGCGCGTTCGCGATCGACCTCGGCGTCTTCATCGACGCCCTCGACGCCGCCGAGTCCCCGGTGCCGCCGGCCGAGCCGCCGGCGCGGCACGAGTGCCACCTCCATGTCGGCAGCGGCTTCCGGTGGACGTTCGACGCGGTCACCGACCTGCGCGCCCTGGGCGCCTCGGCCGGCGAGTGGGTGCTGCGGGAGGCGCTGCCGCGCTTCGACCGGCTCGCCACCGGCGCCGGCGTCCTGGACTGGCTGCGCGACCGGACCGACCCGCCGGGGCTGCGGCAGGTGTACCTGGCGGCCACCGCGGGCGCGCCGGAGCTGGCCCAGGCGTGGCTGGACCGGGTCGTCGCCGAGGCCGCGCCGTGGCCGCTGCCGGTGCGCCGCGAGGCGGCCAGGTTCGCGGCGCTGCTCGGGCTGCGCTGCCCGCCGCCGGTGGACTCCCCCACGCTGACGGTGACGCTGCGGCTGCCCCACGACGTCCCGCCGGCGCGGCAGGAGGAGGCGCTGCGGCAGCTGTCGTACAAGCTGCACCAGCACCTCACCGAGCTACGTGCGGGCCGGCCGGCGGCGCAGGCCGCGACGCTCTACCACGCGCTGCGCCGCGACGGCCTCGTGTGCACCGCCGACTTCTACGGCGCGCCCGCCGAGGACCTCCTGCGTCCGCTGCGGCGCGCGTTCGCGAAGCTGGCCCCGCAGTTCGCCGACATCCGTGAAAGTTCCACACCGGGTGGTGGGTCACCGGCCCCGCCGCCGCCACCTGATTGACACACCGCACCGGGGTGCACACGCTCTGCGCGTGGAGACAGTGACGAGCCACGTCGTCGCGTTCCAGGGCGACGGAGCGGGCGCCGAGGAGCTGACCTGGGGCCAGCGCGACGTGTGGGACCTCATGCGGCGCACCGGCCGGACGATGAACATCGGCGGCGCGGTCCGCGCCGGCGACGGCGAGACCGTCGAGGGGGTCGCGGCCGTGCTGCGCTTCCTCGTCGGGCGGCACCAGGCCCTCCGCACCCGGCTGTCCCCGGTGGACGGTGGCCCGCCGCGGCAGGTGGTGTCGGCCTCCGGCGAGATCGCCCTCGAGGTCGTGGACGTCGTGGACGACGAGCCGGACCTGGTCGCCGAGCGGCTGCGGGTGCGGTACCAGACGACGCCGTTCGACCCGTTCGCGGAGTGGCCGGTGCGGATGGCCGTGGTGCGCTCCGGCGGGACGCTCACGCACGTGGTCGTCATGTACTACCACGTGGTCGTCGACGGGTTCGGCATCAACGCGATCGTCCGCGACCTCGCCCGCCTCGACCCGGCGACCGGTCTCGCGACCGCGCCCGCCGAGGGCACGCAGCCGCTCGACCTCGCGCGCCGGCAACGGGCGCCGGAGGCGCTGCGGCAGAGCGGGAAGTCGCTGCGGTACTGGCAGCGCCAACTCCTGCGGGTCCCGCCCGCACCGGTGCCGTCCACACCCCCGGACGGCCCACGCTTCCGGGAGATCGTGTGCGTGTCGCCGGCCCTCGCCCTCGCGGTCCGGCGGCTCTCCGCACGGACCAGGGTGGCGTCCGGGCCGATCCTCCTCGCCGCGTACGCCGTCGCCACCGCCCGCCTCACCGGCGCCGACACCGCCGTCGTGCAGGTCATCGTCAGCAACCGGTTCCGGCCCGGGTTCGCCGACGCGGTCGGCAGCCTGCGGCAGTTCGGGCTGTGCGTCATCGACGTCGGCGGCCCGTTCGAGGAGGTGGTCGCGCGGGCGTGGAGCGCGGCGATCGGCGCCTACAAGCACGGCTACTACGACACCGCGGCGCACCAGTCGCTCGTCGCCGGCCGCGAGTCCGACCTGTCGTGCTACCTCAACGACCGCCGCATGGAGACCCGCGCCGACGACGCGGCCGCGGACCCGCCGGACGGCGACGTCGAGGCCGCGCTGCCGCTCACGAAGCTGGACTGGGGCGTGCACGAGGAGACCTACGACGGCTCGCTCTACCTGCACGTCGAGGACACCGCGGACGCAGTGGACGCAGTGGACGCCGTCATGTTCACGCTGTGGGGCGACACCCACCGGTACCCGCCGGAGGCGCTGCTGCGGTGCGCCCGCGACATCGAGGCGGTCGTCGTCGACCCGTTCAGAAGTCGCGGGCCCCGTCGAACCAGCGGGCCGCCGCCTCGGTGAGGTCCCCGCACGGGGTGGCGGCGGTCAACCGGTGGACGGCCTCGCCGGCGTCCTCGCGCTCCGTCGTCTCGATGCCGGGCAGCGCGTTCACCGCGCCGACGAACCCGCGCACCGCCGCCTCCACGTCCTGTCGCGTCGTGGCCGCCCCGATCGCATCCTCCGCCGCGCGGTACGCCGCCGTCGCCGCCTTCGCGGTGCGCGACGGCCAGCTCGCGAACGGCAGGCCGTGCCCGGCGGCGAACCATTCGGGCCTGCGCAGCCTGGTGACGGTGCCGTGCCCGCGCAGCCGCCTCCCCACCACGGCGTCCACATCGGACGCGAACAGGCGGGTCAGGTCCGGCCAGGTGTCCACCGCGGGCAGGCCGGTGAGGTCGGGGCACAGGTGCAGGTGCAGCGCGGTCAGCCGGCACAGCCCGCCGAGCGCGTCCACATTGGCCAGTCCCCCGCTGAGCGTCAGGGCGCGCAGCTCCGGGAACTGCAGCAGGCTCGCGCAGTCGAACGGCTGCCGTAGCGGCGGCACGGTGACCCTGACCGAGTGCGCGCCGGCGAGCGCGGGCAGGTCCGGCAGCCGCAGCGGCGGTCCGTCCGGCGCGGGCCGGGTGTCCGGGGCGAAGGACAGGCCGGGACAGGCGGCACCCGGAGCGAGGTCAGGGACCAGCAGGCGCGGGTCGCCGGTGACCATGAGGTGCCCGCGCCCCGCCGGCAGCGTCAGGCGCAGCGGCGCGTCGCGCAGGGTGATGCCGAGCGTGCCGATGTCCGCCGCGGCGGCGTCGACGGCGTGCGCCGCGCGCGGCCGCCAGTCGAAGGTCTCGATCGGCCGGCGCCCGGCCCAGCGGAAGAAGCCTGTGTCGTCGCCGTCGTAGACGATCCGGCGCGGCCACGGGTACCCGGCCGGGACGGTGAACGGGTCGAACACCGACCAGTCGATCGCGTCGCCGGGCGCGACGACCAGGTCCGGGCGCGGCGTGCCGCCCTCGGGCCCGATGACGACGACGCCGACGCCGGGCCGGCGCTCCAGCCGGTGACTGTCCGGCCCGGTCAGGGAGAGCTTCACCGGGCCTCGACGAACGCCTCTTCGTCGTTCAGCGCGCGGTACTCCTCCATGCCCAGCAGCGCGACGGCCGGCGCCACCTGGGTGTGCATGGCGAGCAGTGCCGCGATCTTGCGATCGAGGTCCGCTCCCGTCAGGTGTACGCGCAGCGCCAGCTCCTCCTCCACGACGCCGACCGGCCGCTCGTCGGTCATGAAGACCTGCCACTGCTCGTACCGCTCGCTCCAGGCGGCCAGGTGCTCCTGGGTCATGGCGGCGTGCAGGAGCCGCCCGGGCCGGCCCGCCCGCTCCCAGGCGGCGCCGACCCACGCGGAGATCGTCTGATGGTCGGGGTGGAACGTGCCGCCGTCCGGCCCGAACGTCAGCACCGTGTCGGGGGCGACGTCGGCCAGCAGCGCCGCGATCCGCTCGACCGGCTCGGCCGGGTCCATGGCCGCCAGCCCGCCGTCGGGGTAGCCGAGGAACCGGTGGTCGGTGACGCCGAGCACGGCCATCGCGGCGGCGGCCTCCCAGCGGCGGGTGCGGCCGAGCCGCTCCGGCGGCCACGCGACCGGGTCGTCGGTGCCGAGCTCGCCGGCGGTGGCGCTGACGCACACGACCCGCTGCCCGTTGGCGACAGCGGCCGCCATGATGCCCCCGGCACCGTACGTCTCGTCGTCGGGGTGCGCCCAGATGGACACGATCGTGCCGAGCTTCTCCGCCTGCTCCGTGACCCGCTGCTCCACGCGTCCATCTTGCCGGTTCCGCTCGGCCGCCGGGCGCCCGCCGCGGTGTGACGGAGCTCCCGCAACGCTCCGTCACGCGCGGTGAGCGACAATACTGCGGTGAGCCGGATCCTCATCGTCGACGACGACGAGCCGCTGCTGCGCGCGCTGCGGATCAACCTCACCGCCCGCGGCTACCAGGTGGACACCGCCGGGACCGCGACCGCCGGCCTCATCTCGGCCGGCAACCACCGCCCCGATCTCGTCATCGTCGACCTCGGCCTGCCCGACCTCGACGGCATCGAGGTGGTGAAGGGCCTGCGGGCCTGGAGCGCCGTGCCCATCGTCGTCCTGTCGGCCCGCCACTCCGAGCCCGCCAAGGTGGCCGCCCTCGACGCCGGCGCCGACGACTACGTCACCAAACCCTTCGGCGTCGACGAGTTCCTCGCCCGCATCCGGGCCGCCCTCCGCCGCGGCGCACCCCCGGCGGCGACGGCGACGGCGACGGTCGTGCGGACCGACGCCTTCGTCCTCGACCTGACCGCCAAGCGCGCCACCATTCCCACCGGCGACGTCCACCTCACCCCGACCGAGTGGCACCTCCTGGAGGTCCTCGCCCGCACGCCCGGCACCCTCGTCGAGCACCGCCGCCTCCTCCGCGAGGTCTGGGGCCCCCGGTACGAGACGGAGACGAACTACCTGCGGGTCCACTTCGCCAACCTCCGCCGCAAGCTCGAGCCCGACCCCGCCAACCCCCGCCACCTCCTCACCCATCCGGGCCTCGGCTACCGGCTGGAGCTCTGACCGCCGCGGCGTCACGGCGACGAGAACCTGTCCGCCGGCGCCGGGTCGTCGAAGAGCGTGATCGCGGTGATGCCCGCCTCGGTGACCGTGAGGACGGCCAGGCCGAACAGCTCGCCGTGCCGGCACCCCCGGAAGGGATCGGTCCGGCGCGACCGGAAGGCTGGTAGACAGGAGAACCGGGGCTTCGCTTCGTGAAGGCGGTGACCGTGACGCGTGGGCTGCTGCGGGTGTACCTCGGCGCCGCACCCGGCGTCGGGAAGACGTTCCGGATGCTGGAGGAGGCGCACCGCCGCCGGGACCGCGGCACCGACGTCGTCGTCGGCGTCGCCGAGACCCACGGCCGGCCGCGCACCGCCGGCCTGCTCGACGGCCTCGAGGTGCTGCCACGCCGGGAGGTGCGGCACCGCGGCGCCGGGTTCACCGAGCTGGACCTCGACGCGGTCCTGGCCCGCCGGCCCGAGGTGGTCGTCGTCGACGAGCTCGCCCACACCAACGTCCCCGGCTCCCGCAACGCCAAGCGGTGGCAGGACGTGCAGGAGCTTCTCGACGCCGGCATCACCGTGCTCACCACCGTCAACGTGCAGCACCTCGAGTCGCTCAACGACGTCGTCCAGCAGATCACGGGCGTGCCGCAGCGCGAGACCGTCCCCGACGCCGTCGTGCGCCGCGCCGGGCAGATCGAGCTCGTCGACATGGACCCGGAGGCGCTGCGCCGCCGCATGGCACACGGCAACGTGTACGGCGCCGAGCAGGTCGACGCGGCGCTCGGCGACTACTTCCGGGTCGGCAACCTCACCGCGCTGCGGGAGCTGGCCCTGCTGTGGCTCGCCGGGAAGGTCGACGAGCAGCTCGACCGGCACCGGGCGGGGCACGGCGTCGAGGCGGCCCGGGAGGCCTGGGAGGCCTGGGAGGCCCGGGAGGCCCGGGAACGCGTCGTCGTCGCCCTCGCCGGCGGACCCGAGGGCGAGGCGCTGCTGCGCCGGGCGGCCCGGATCGCGGCCCGCACCAAGGGCGCCGACCTCCTCGCCGTCCACGTCGTGCGCGGTGACGGTCTCGCCGGCGCCGACCCGGCCCGGCTGGCCCGCCAGCAGGTGCTCACGGAGCGGCTCGGCGGCACGTACCACCAGGTCGTCGGCACCTCCGTGCCCACCGCGCTGCTCGACTTCGCCCGCGGCGTCAACGCCACCCAGCTGGTCCTCGGCACCAGCCGCCGGCACCGGCTCGCGCAGCTGCTGTCCCCGGGTGTCGGCGTCACCACCGCCGCGGCGGCCGGCCCGATCGACGTGCACCTCGTCACGCACCTCGTCACGCACCTCGTCACACACAAAGAGACCCGCCGGGGCCGCCCGCGCCCCGTGCCGCCGCTGGTCGCCGGCGGGCTCACCCCGCGCCGCCGGCTCGCCGGGTTCCTGCTCGCCGGGCTGGGCCTGCCGCTGCTCACCGCGGGCCTGTCCGCCACGCGCGGCGAGGTGTCCCTGTCCCTGGACATCCTGGCGTACCTGCTGCTGACGGTCGCCGTCGCGCTCACCGGCGGGCTGTACCCGGCGCTGCTGGCCGCGGTCGGCGGATTCCTGCTGCTCAACTACGTGTTCACGCCGCCGGTGCACCGGTTCGCCGTCGCCGACCCGGAGAACCTCCTGGCGCTGCTCGGGTTCGTCGTCGTCGCCGTGGCCGTGTCCACGGTGGTCGACCTGGCGGCCCGCCGTACCAGAGAAGCCACCGCCGCCCGGGCGGAGGCACAGACCATGTCCACGCTCGCGGCCGCCGTCCTGCACGGTGACCGGCCGCTGCCGGCACTGCTGGCGCAGGTCCGGGAGGCGTTCGCCCTCACCGCCGTCACCCTCCTCGCCCGGTCGGAGACCACGGGCTGGGAGGTCGCCGCCGCCGTGGGCGACCTCCCCGCGACGACGCCCGCCGAGGGCGACCCGCCCACGATGACCGCCGAGGGCGACCCGCCTTCGACGATGCCCTTCTTGGGCGACCTTCCCGCGACGACGCCCACCGGGGGCGACCTTCCATCGACGGCGCCCGCCGACGGTGAGATCGAGGTGCCGATCGACGACGACCTCCGCCTGGTCCTGCGCGGCCGTACGCTCGCCGCCGCCGACCGCCGGCTCGTCGAGGCGTTCGCCGTGCACGCCGCGATCGCCCTGCGCCAGCAGGACCTCGCCGCCCAGGCCGCGGCCGCGGAGACCCTCGCCGAGGTCGACCGCCTGCGCACCGCCCTGCTCGCCGCCGTCAGCCACGACCTGCGCACCCCGCTCGCCGCGGCCAAGGCCGCCGTCGGCACCCTGCGCAGCGGCGACGTGCCGCTGTCCGGGTCCGACCGCGCGGAGCTGCTGGCCGTGGCCGAGGAGTCCCTGGACCGCCTCAACCGCCTCGTCGAGAACCTCCTGGACATGAGCCGCCTGCAGGCCGGCGCCCTGGGCCTGCAGATGCGCCCGGTGTCCGTCGCCGCGGCGGTCCGTGACACCGGGGTGCCCGTCCGCGTTCCCGACGACCTTCCCCCGGTGCTCGCCGACCCGGCACTGCTGGAGCGGATCCTCGACAACCTGCTGTCCAACGCCCTGCGGTACAGCCCTCCTTTGCGCCGGCCGACGATCACCGCCAGCACCCACGCCGGGCGCGTCGAGATCCGCGTCGTCGACCACGGCCCCGGCATCCCCGCCGAGGACCACGACCGCGTCTTCCAGCCCTTCCAGCGCCTCGGCGACCGCGACAACACCGCCGGCGTCGGCCTGGGCCTGGCGCTGTCCCGCGGCCTGGCCTCGGCGATGGGCGGCACCCTGACCCCGGAGCCCACCCCAGGGGGTGGCCTCACCATGGTCCTGAGCTTCCCCTTGATCTCAACCTAGGTTGAGGTCCTACGGTCCACTGGTGTCATCGAGCGCGCAACCGAAGGACCTGCTGACCGTCGGTGAGGTCACCGCCCGGACGGGGGTGGCCGCGTCCGCCCTGCGGTTCTACGAGGCCGAGGGCCTCATCACGGCCGAGCGCAACCGTGGCAACCAGCGGCTGTACCGCCGGCACATGCTGCGCCGGATCTCGCTCATCCTCGCGGCCCGGCGGCTCGGCATCCCGCTCGCCGACGTCGCGCAGATCTTCACCACCCTGCCCGCCGACGAGGCGCCGAGCCACCGGGACTGGGTGCGGGTGTCCCGGGTGTGGAAGCGCGAGCTCGAGGACCGCCGCCGGTACATCGTCAACCTCGAACGCCAGCTCACCGCCTGCATCGGCTGCGGCTGCCTCTCCATGCGGTCGTGCGACCTGCTCAACCCGGACGACCGGCTCGGCACGCGCGGCCAGGGCCCGGTCCGCCTCGACGAGCCGGCCTGACTACGCCAGGGCCTCGTCGTGGACCTGCGGCGGCAGGGCCGCCACGAACGCGTGGTCACCCGGGATGCGGTCCACCCGCGAGGCCCCGCCCGGCGAGCCGACCCCGGCGAAGAACCCGGCGTTGACGGCGGTGAACTGGCTCCACTCGGCGGGCAGGTCGTCCTCGTAGAAGATGGCCTCGACCGGGCAGACCGGCTCGCACGCGCCGCAGTCGATGCACTCGTCCGGCTGGACGTACAGCATCCGGTCGCCCTCGTAGATGCACTCGACCGGGCACTCGTCGAGGCACGCCTTGTCCATCAGGTCCACGCACGGCAACGCGATCACGTAGGTCATGCCGCGGAGACTATGAGCTCAACCGCACTTGAGCTCAAGTACCTATAGGGTGGTGCGATGGCGTCGGTCAAACAGTTCCAGGTCACCTTCGACTGCGCGGACCCGCAGCGCGTCGCCCGCTTCTGGTCGGAGGTGCTGGGCTACGTCCTGCCACCCGACCAGAAGGATCCGGCGTCCGCGTCGTGCTCCGACCCCACCGGCGTCGGCCCCCGCCTGTACTTCCAGCGCGTCCCCGAGGGCAAGGTCGTCAAGAACCGCGTCCACCTGGACGTGCGCGTCGGCACCGGCCTCGTCGGCGAGGCACGCCTGGCCGCCCTCGAAGCCGAATGCGCCCGCCTCCTCCCCCTCGGCGCGGTCCGCGGCAACCTCCTGCTCGCCGACGGCGTGAACGAGTCCTGCCTCGTCATGCAAGACATCGAAGGCAACGAGTTCTGCCTTGATTGACCATCGTCAGGTGATGGTCGAGGATGCGCAGGACGCGGCTGGGCTGATTGCCCGGGCCATCTGTGATGCGGTCGGGGAATCCGTGAAGTCGGTGATCCTGCACGGGTCGCTCTCGGACGGTGGATTCCGGCCGGGGCGGAGCGACATCGACCTGCTCGTGGTTGTCGACAGGAGCCTTACCGATGCGGAGGCGGGCGGCGTCGAGCGGCTGGTCCGGGATGCCGGTGTGGGCAGTGCGTCGGGGATCGACCTGCACGTGGTGACGGCCGCGGTGGCCGCGGCGCCGGGGCGGGAGCCTGCGCTGGAGCTGCACGTCGGGCGGTACGGGCAGGGGGAGGTCGAGGTCGAGCGGGCGGTCGGCGGGTACCCGGACCTGCTCGCGGAGCTGTCCATGGCGCGGGACGGTGGGCGGGCGCTCGCCGGGGCCGCGCCGCGGGACGTGCTCGCGCCTGTGCCGGCCGAGTGGGTGGTCGATCGTGGACGGCACTGGTTGGAGGTGTGGCGGTCGCTCACGGACGACACCGAGCACGCCGCGTTCATGGTGCTCACCGCGTGCCGGATCTGGCAGTTCGCGGTGGAGCGCGGGCACGGGTCCAAGGCGCAGGCGGCGCGGTGGGCGCTCGAACGTCGGCCCGCACTCACCGCTGTACACCAGGCGCTCCTGCAACACGAGCAGGGGACGGCGACCGTGATCGACGAGGCCGGCGTCGCGGAGCTGCTCGAGCTCGTGCTGCGGGAGACGGGGTGAGGGTTCAGTTCCAGTTCGAGGCGGCGGACGTCGTCAGGTGGCAGGTTTCGCAGATGTACAGGCTGCGGAAGCCGTCGCCGTCGCCGCGGAGGTGGTTGGTCACCGTGGCGACGTGGAACATGAGCCGGTGGCAGGAGCGGCACGACGGGTTGGAGTAGACGCCGATGGGTGGGCCGCCGACGGTGCCGAACACGTCCGGTGTCGACATGATGTGGCCGTTGCAGTAGGTCAGGGTGTCGTCGTACGGGCGGAGCACAACCATGGCGCGGCCGTCCGGGCCGTCGTTGTCGCGTTCGTCCTCGTCGTCCGGCGTGCCGGCCTCGACGGACTCGTCGTGCCAGCGGCCGTCCTCGCCGACGGCGCCGGTGACGCCCCAGCTGAGGTGCGTATCGAGCAGGTGCAGGTGCTCGGCCGGCCACGCCGGCACGCCGGGGAGGGCGGCGGCGCGCAGGGACAGGTAGTGCCAGTTGACCGGGGTGGTCTCCGGGTCCCGGACGACCCGGTCCAGCGGCAGGCCGACCGGGTGCTCCGCGGCCAGCAGCTCGGCCAGGTCGGCCACCGGCCGACGCTCCACGGCCAGCTGGTGCGACGAGAACCGCTGCTGGAGCGGGCCAGCTGGCGGGGTCCAGAAGCCGACGTACTCCAGGTCGCTCGCGCCGCGCTGGCCTCGGGCGAGGTCGGCCGCCACGGTGAGTGCCGCTTCGGTACCGATGGCCGCGAGCACTTCGAGCACATACCGTGCGGGACGGGCGGCCAGGTGCTCCACGCAGTGGTCCGGGGCGCCGCGAAGCAACACGCACATCGCGCCGAACGGGACCGAGAAGCCGCTGAGCAGTTCCAGGATGACCCGCTCCTGATGCGGGCGGAACCACTCAGGATGAGCACCCGCCACATAGTCGAAGTGGTCGTAGAGGGTCTCGCTGAGCTCGCGGTCGGTGGCGGCCTGGCCGAGCAGCTCGACCAACGCTGTGACGTCGGCCGGGCTGTCGACCGGAAACACCGGGCGTCGGTGGGTCTCGAACGGCATGCGCCGGACCGTACCGCGCCCTCCTTGCAATTCACGTGCAACTACGGCCGGGGGCCGCGGGCCACGAGGATCCCGACGACGGCGAAGATCGCGCCGGCCACGAGGCCGCCGCCGGCCTGGGACAGGATGATCGAGGTGAGCCACACCACGGCGAGGCCGGCGGCGAGGGTGCGGGGCAGGGTCCCGGCGCGCCAGGTGGCGACCGCGAGCAGCACCGAGCCCGCCAGCCAGGCCAGGTTCGCGGGGGCGGCCACGACCGGGAACCAGGAGTAGTCCTCGCCGTGCAGGTTCGTCGACGTCATGCCGGCGGCCAGGATCGCGGCGCCGGCGCCGGCGAGGTAGCCGCCGACGAGGCCGAGCCGGCTCGACGTCCGGCCGAGGCGCACGTACGCCGGCAGCCACAGCAGCAGCGACAGCGCGACGAGCGTGAGGACGACGTGTTCGGACAGGCCGACCTCCGGGCTGCCGTCGTCGACGCGGACGACCTGGATGGCGCCGGCGACGGCGGAGGTGATCGCCCCGAGGACGGCGGCGTAGCCGGCGAGGCGGGCGGATGAGGTATCGGTGGTGACTGTGGTTGTCGTGGTCATGGCGCCGACGGTACGGACGGCGCGGGCCTCGACACGTCGGCCGCGAGGTGCCGACCCGACCGGTCCGGCGTCGCGACCCCGGTACGTCTGAAGGCTGACGCGCGTGCGACCGCGGGATGACGCGGGCACACCGTGGCGGGGCCTAGGCTCGCCGGTGTGGACGCGCTCACCACACTCGCGCGGGTGCCCCGCCGGCCGACGCGCGCCGACGTCACCCTCACCGCCGTGCTGTTCGCATGGGCGTTGCTGGAGGCGGCGACCGCGGCCGGGCCGGGCGCGTGGTGGCAGCGGGCGCTGTTCGCCGCCGGGGTGACGCTGCCGCTGCTCGTGCGCCGCCGCGCGCCGACGGCGGTCGTGGTGGCGCTCGTCGCGGTGCTCATGGTGCGGGTGTTCGCGGTGCCGGGGGTGGAGGAGAGCACGTTCCCGTTCCCGAGCATGCTCGTCGCGGTGTTCTCGGCGGCCCTGCACGCGCGCCGGCCGGCCGTCGCCGTCGCGGGTGGCGTCGTCACGCTGGCGGCGATGCTGTCGCTGTACCCGCTCGGCTACTACGAGACCGACACCCCGGGCCAGCTGTTCATCCTCGCGTTCTTCATCGCCGGCGCGTGGACCGGTGGCTGGCTCGTCCGTCTCCGCGCCGCCCAGGCCGCCACCGCGCACCGGGAGGCCAGGGCCCGGGCGGAGGACGCCGACACCGCCCGCCGCGAGGCCAAGGCCCAGGCGGAGGACGCCGACACCGCCCGCCGCGAGGCCAAGGCCCGGGCGGAGGACGCCGACACCGCCCGCCGCGAAGCCAGGGCCCGGGCCGAGGATGCCGAGACCGCCCGCCGCGAGGCGGAGGCGCGGGCCGCGGAGGCGGAGGCCGCCCGGAGGGAGGCCAGGAGCCGGGCCGCCGAGGCCGTCGCCGCCGAGCGGGAGCGGATCGCCCGCGAGCTGCACGACGTCGTCGCCCACTCCCTGTCGATCGTGGCGGTGCAGGCGGGCGCCGCCGAGGAGCTCATGGCCATCGACCCCGACCTGGCGCGCCGCCACGTGGCCGCCGCCCGCAGGACCGCCCGGGAGGCGCTGACGGAGATGCGGCACGTCCTCGACGTCCAGCGCGACGGCACCGCCGACGCCGCGTCGGCGCTGGCCCCGCAGCCGACCCTCGAGCGGGTCGCCGACCTGGTGGACGAGGTCCGCGCCGCCGGCCTGCCGGTCACGCTGGCGGTCGGCGGCGAGCGCGGCGACGTCGCGCCGGGCCTCGACCTGGCCGGGTTCCGGATCGTGCAGGAGGCGCTCACCAACGTCCGGCGGCATGCCGGGCCCGCCGCCACCACCGTCCACATCGGCTACACCGCCCGCTGGATCGACGTCGCGGTCCGCAACGCCGCCCCGGCGCCGGACCACCGGCAGGGTCCGCCGGGCAGCGGAAGGGGGCTGATCGGCATGCGGGAGCGCGCCCGGCTGTACGGGGGGACGGTCACCGCGGGCCCCGACGGCGAAGGGTTCGCGGTCGAGGCACGCCTGCCGAGGGGGTCCGCGTGAACACAGTGCCCGTCACGGACGGGGGGACGGTCACCGCCGGCCCGGACGGCGGAGGGGTCGAGGCGCGGCTGCCGAGGGGGTCGGCGTGATCACGGTGCTCGCCACGGACGGGGGGACGGTCACCGCCGGCCCCGACGGCGAAGGGGTGGAGGCGCGGCCGCCGAGGGGGTCGGCGTGATCACGGTGCTCGTCGCGGACGACCATGCCCTGATCCGGTCCGGGCTGTCGGCGATGCTCGGCGCGCAGCCGGACCTGACGGTCGTCGGTGAGGCGACCGACGGCGCGGAGGCGGTCCGGCTCGCCGGTGCCCTCGCCCCCGACGTGGTCATGATGGACATCCGCATGCCGGTGATGGACGGCATCGAGGCGACCCGCCGCATCCGCCAGCGGCAGGACGGGCCGCGGGTGCTGGTGCTCACCACGTTCGACCTCGACGGCTACGTGTACGAGGCGCTGCGCGCGGGCGCGGCCGGCTTCCTGCTCAAAGACGCGCCGCCGGGCCAGCTGGCGGAGGCGGTCCGGACCGTCGCGGCCGGCGACGCGCTGCTCGCCCCGGCCGTCACCCGGCGGCTCATCGACCGGTTCCTGCGCGTCCCGCCGGCCGGCACGGCCGCCGCCCTCGCCGCCGACCGGCTCACCGAGCGGGAGCTGGAGGTGCTGCAGCTGGTCGCGCGTGGCCTGAGCAACGCCGAGATCGCCGCCGCGCTGCACCTGTCGGAGGCGACCGTCAAGACGCACGTGAGCCGGGTGCTGACGAAGCTCGACCTGCGCGACCGCGTGCAGGCGGTCGTCCACGCCTACGAGCACGGCCTCGTCACCCCGGGCGGCCCCTGAGCGCCGCGACCGTCAGGGGACCCGGCAGCCGATGGACAGGTCCGGTGGGCCGCACGGGCGCCCACGGATCTGGCAGGATCGGCCGGATGAGAAGGGTGTGGCCGGTGGTGGTCGTCCTCGCGCTCGCCGGTTGCGGCGGGGCGCCCTCGGACGAGACCGAGCAGTTCACGCAGGGCGGGGTCAGCATGGAGCCGGCGGTCAAGGCCGGCCAGGTCATCACCGTGCGGAAGGTCGCGAAGGGGTACACGCCGAAGCGCGGCGACGTCGTGCTGTTCCGCGGCGACCGGGCCGGCTGGGTCAACACCACGACGCCGCTGCTGAAGCGGGTCGTGGCCGTCGGCGGCGAGACGGTCGCCTGCTGCGACGTGGCCGGCAAGGTGACGGTCGACGGGCAGCCGCTGGACGAGCCGTACGTGGTCGAGAACGCGCCGCTCGACGTGCCGCCGGAGCCGCAGTCGTGCGAGCCGCGCCGGTTCGGGCCGGTGAAGGTGCCCGCGGACGCCCTGTTCCTCATGGGTGACAACCGGACCCGGTCCAACGATTCCCGCTGCGCCGGCCCGGTCCCCGTCACCGCGGTCCACGGGGTGATGACGACGAGCTAGGCGGCATCGACGTCGAAGATGCGCACCGCCGACCACAGCGCGCCGCACCCGGTGCGGAACGCGTCGTGCACCGGGTCGGCCTGGTAGGCGTCGTGCGCCGCCTCGTCGGCGAAGGTGAGCACGAGGCCGTAGGAGTAGGCGCGGTCGATGACCGGGCGGTCGGTGCCGGCGGGCCGGCCGAGGTGGCCGCCGAGGACCGAGCCGATGGTCAGGAGGCTGCGGGCGCCGGCGAGGAACGTGTCGTGCTCGGCCTGCGTGAGGTCGGGCCGCAGCGTGAAGTACACGGAGTGGATGAACACGCGCGCACGGTACCGCAGCGGCGCCCGGCCGGGGCGCAGGGACCCGGCCGGGCGGACCGCGTCAGACGAAGCTGATGCTGTCGATGGTGATGGTGGAGCTGCCGCCGTACCAGAAGCCCATCGTCAGCTGCGACGGCGAGTTCCGGCTGATCCCGTTGGCCACCAGCGGGATCCGGATGTCCTGGTAGGACGTGGTGAGGGCGGGGTGGGCGCCGCCGTCGAGGGTGTAGTCGGCGAACACCTTCGTGGTGCCGCCGAGGCCCAGGTTGAAGTGGGTCTGCTCGCCGCCGGCCGCGCCCTTGACCCGGATCACCAGGTAGGTGCGGTTGCTGAGGTCGACGCCGACGTCGGAGCCGAACCAGCCGCAGTTGTTGTACCGCAGGCTCAGCGCCCCGCCGGTGACGACGCCGGAGCCGCCGCCGTCGAGGAAGCAGTTGCCGCCGGTCCACCTACCCAGGTCGTTCTGCGCCGCCGACGGGTACGCCGGGCTGCCGTCGAAGTCGTCCAGCAGCAGGCCGGCCGGGGCGGCCGGGGTCGTCACCGTCACCGCGCCGGAGGCCGGCGAGCGGTTGCCGGCCGCGTCGCGGGCCTTCACGGTGTACGTGTACACAGTGGACGGAGAGAGGCCGGTGTCGGTGAACGAGGTGCCGGTCGGCGTCCCGACCAATGTGGACCCCCGGAACACCTCGTAGCCGGTGACGCCGACGTTGTCGGTCGACGGGGACCACGTCAGCGAGACGCTGGTGCCCCCGGCGGACGCGGTCAGGCCCGTCGGAGCGGTCGGCGCCGTGCAGTCCCCCGCGCAGCCGGTCGTCGTCGCGCTGACGGCGGCGGACGGGCCGGACACGTTGCCGGCGGCGTCGACGGCGCGCACCGTGTACTGCGACGTCTGCCCGGACGGGCGGCCGGTGTCGGTGAACGTCGTCCCGGTCACGGTGCCGACCTGGGTGCCGTCGCGGAGCACCTGGTAGCCGGTGACGCCCACGTTGTCCGTCGACGGCGACCAGGACAGTCCCACGCTCGACGAGGTCACGCCCGTGACCGCCAGCCCCGCCGGTACCGACGGCGCGACACAGTCACCGGTGCAGGTGCCGGACGTGGAGACGGCGCCGAGGTTCACCCAACCGTCGGTGCCCTGGTTGGCGTTGGCGAAGGACAGCGGCAGCGCGGGCCGCCACTGGTCGATGACCCAGTCGGTGAGGCGGCTGGCCGCGGGGCGGGCCCGCAGCACGGCCGGCGTGACCGTCTCCAGTGGGTTGCGGACCTTCAGCACCAGGCTGTACGACCCGGCGGGTACCCCGGCGGTGCTGAGCGTGGTGGAGAAGTTCACCGGCCGGCCGTAGTCGAGGTAGCCGGCGCCGGCGTTCCAGTCCGGGAACGCCCGTATCTTCAGCGGCTGCACCTGCCGCAGGTCCCAGCTCGTGTCCCAGGTCTTCACGATGGTCCCGGCGGCGTCGCGCAGCCCGATGACGGTCGTCCACGGGTAGTAGAACGGCGCGACGCCGGTGTTCTGCATCGTGACGCCGACCTTGAACGTGCCGGCCGCGGTGGCGTTGAAGTTGGCCTGCGGGATGTGCAGGTTGTAGCCCATCTTGCGGACGCCCGCGGCGACCTTCGGGTCGCTGGTGCTGTACCCGCCGGCGCCGGTCTGGTTGATCATCCAGGTGATGTGGGTGAGCTCGGTCGCGGCGAGGACGTCGTCGACCTGGTTCGCCCCGTTGGGCCAGTCGGTGTAGAGGCTGCCCTGGATCTCGGGCCGGGCCTCGCCGCCGATCGACTGGGTGGTCCACCGGTTCTCGGTGCCGGTGTTGAGCTGCAGCTGCAGGAACGCGTCGTCCCAGCCGTTCATCGACATCGGCAGGGTCATGCCCTTGAGCTGCCCGCCGCGCCATTCCTTGTACGGCCACGAGTCGTCGTGGAAGCCGATGTTCGCGGTCTCCGTGCCGGCGAGGGGGTAGCGGACCTCCAGCTGGATGTTGCTGAACGCCGCGTCGTACGCGCCGATGATGGTGCGGATCGTCGCGTCGGTCGGCATCAGGTCCGGGTAGCCGTCGGCGGCGTCCCGGTCGTAGGGCCAGGTGTGCCACTCGCCCCACAGCCCGACGAGGCCGAGCGACATGAACCCGATGCGCGGGTCGGCGGTGCCGCCCGGCCCGGCCCGGTCGTAGCGCTGGGCGAACGCGTTGATGAAGCTGGTGAGCGCGGCGATGACGTCGGGGTCGTCGTAGTCGGGGCTGACGGTGCCCCAGAAGCCGTTGGTGCGCAGGGCCATCTTGCCGTTCAGGCACGGCGGGATGCCGTTGCCCGGGTGGGTGCCGCTGCCGCCGGGGTATTCGACGTAGAAGCGGAACGCGACCTGGCGGCCCCAGACGGCGGCCTCGTCGAGAGCCTTCTCGAACACGCTCCAGTCGAACACGGCGCAGCTGGCCGGGTCCTTCATGACCTCGTTGAGGGCGAAGTAGCTCCAGACGAGGCCGCCGGGGTACTTCGTGGACAGGTTGTCGCCGGGGAACAGGTAGGGGGCGAAGCCTTTCAGCGGCTGCCCGAGCGGGGCGTCGGCGTAGGTGTACGTGTGGGTGGTGAGGCTGGTGTCGGCCCCGGGCCCGGCGGCGGGCCGGGGTGGTGGCCCGGCCGGGGCCGCGGTCGCGGCGGAGGCGGGCAGCAGGGACAGGACCAGGGTCGCCGCAGTGGCCAGGATACGCAGGGATCGCATGGGCGGTGCTCCCTTTCAGCGGTCAGAGGGTGCCGAGCGTGAGCCAGCCGGTGCTGGTGTTCTGGGCGGTGTTGGCGAACCGCAGCGGGATCCCGTTGCGGAGCGGGTTGTCCACCCGCATGACGACGGTGTGGCGGCCGGGGCGCAGGCCGCGGGTGTCGATGCGCGCGGACAGCGTCGTCGCGTCCTGACCCGGTTGGATGCCGGCCATGCTCCATCCGGTGTGCCAGCGCCGCTCGACGCGGCCGCGACTGTCCACAATGGCCAGCTCGGCCCGCCAGTCGGCGTAGAACGGTGCGACACCGCGGTTCTCGACGCGGACGGTGACGCGGTCGCGGGCCAGCGCCGCCCCGGTGACGGTCAGCTCGTAACCGAGGGACCGCGCGCCGGCGAGGGCCCGCTGATACTTGTCGCCGGTGAACCCGCCGCCGGTGAACGCCGCGTGGTTGATCAGCCACGAGGCATGGGTCTGCGCGACGGACTCGGCGTAGTTCTCGTACTGCGGGCAGGAGACGGGCTCGTCCCACAGGCAGGACTGGATCTCCGGGCGCAGCTCGCCGCCGACGGGCTGGGTGCGCCACTTGTCGGTGACGCCGTTGTCGATGAGGCGCTGCACGAAGTGCCACGACGTGGGCGGCAGCGTCTCGAACGCGAACGAGTCGTCGTGGTAGCCGACGTTCAGCGGCTTGTTCTCCGGGCTGGGGTAGCGGGCCAGCAGGAACGTCTTGTCGAACGCCGCCTCGTACCGGCCGAGGACGCGGGTCAGCACGTCGGTGCCCGGCATCCAGTTCTCGGGCTGGGTCCAGCCGTCGTAGGGCCAGGTGTGCCACTCACCCCAGAAACCGATGAGGCCCAGGGTGATGTACCCGATGCGGGGGTCGCCGTCGTACCGGCGGCCGAGCGCGGTGATGAAGTTCTCCAGCGCCGTGACGAGCCGCGGGTCGCTGTAGTCGGGCGCGACGCTGACGCCGTTGTTGCCGAAGTCCTGGTACGGGCGGGTGACGAGCCCGGCGTCGAGCAGGTACTGCGGGATGCCGGTCGGCTTGCCCGGGTAGTCGAGGTAGAACCGGAACACGGCCTGGTGGCCCCGGCCGGCGACGGCGTCGAGCTGCCGCTCGAAGGCGCTCCAGCGGAACTGCTCCGGTCCGGTCATGACGTCGCGCAACGGCAGGTAGAACCACTCCATGCTGTGCGGGAACGTCTCGTAGTCGCCGGCGAACGGCATGAACCCCTTGAGCGGGTTGTCGGCCGGCGCGGCCGCGTAGGCGAGGGGCTTCCACTGCGGTGTGGCGGGATGGGCGGCGGCGGGCGTGCCGACACCAAGGGTGAGTGCTGTCAGCAGGGCGGCGGTGAGGCGGAGGGTTCGTCTCATCTGGGTCCTCGGCTCGGAAGAAGTCGGCTGACGAGGGCATGGTTCAGTGACACCTCGTCGGCCTGGGCGGAAGGCTTTACGCAGAGGTGTTGACTAACTTTCGAAGGACTACATCATTATTCGAGAAGCGGGCGGCTGGCAAGAGCCAACCTGGACGGGGATCGGGACCGGCCGATGGACCCGCCCCGGCACGGGGTCCGGGGGCGACGGCCCACCCGGGTCGAAGCCGCCGCACGGGGTGGGTGGAACGGCGGCTGTCCTAGGCACGTTTGCCGAGGTGGGGAGCAGTTTCACCAATCGCGCGACGGTTCAAACGCGCGGTGGTGAAGAATCAGTCCCGCAACAGCCGCACTGGTCGCGACCCAGGTGCACGTTCGCCGACAGGCATGCCGCACGAAATCCATGACACTTCATCCGTGGCACACCCGTGCCCGGATCGATGACGGGGGACGACGTGGACACCTACAAGTTGACGATCGACATGGACCAGGAAACGGTCAAGGCGCTGACGGACGGCAAGTACTTCCTGTACGGGCTGCGGGCCGTCGCGACCTCCGCGCCGGGTGGCGAGCCGACCATCTGGATCAAGACCGACACCATCGGCAAGCAGACGGTCGTGTCCTGGCGCGAGCAGTACTCGATGTACACCTCGAAGCAGAGCACCTACGGGCAGGGCACGGTCATCACCGCCACCAACAACTACCCGGCCGATCTCGGCTCGGTGCTCACTGTGGACAGTCCGTCCGGGACCGGCGAGGTCCATCAGGGCGGCCAGTCCGGCAGCCTCGAGATCGACAACGGGGTCCAGCAGCGGTTCACCGCCGGCATCTGCACCCTCGACACGACCGGCAACTACCAGCCGTCCGGCGCGTTCACGCTCTACGGCAACAGCACCGACCTGTTCCAGCCCATCCTCAAGGCCGCGTTCTTCTTCGCGACCCGCCCGTACAGCAACGGCACCGTCATCCAGCAGGCGGTCACGCAGGGCATCTTCGTGGACTTCACCAACGCCCCGAACGGCAGCCGCGAGGTCACCTACAACATCGACGGCGGGTGGGAGTACTCCGGCAAACCGTGGGGACAGCTGATCGCCTCCCGGGAGATGCTCACCAGCCTCCTGATCATCCAGGACCCGGCTCTCGTCGCCCAGAACGCGGAGCGGGAGAAGGCCTTCGCCTCCTGACCCGTCGGACCCCATGAGGGCGTGCCGCACCGCGACGGCGCGGCACGCCCTGCCCCTCCGGTCGACGCCCCGGCCGATCACCGCGCTCCGCCGGCCGTCGGCCGCCAGCCCCGAAGGAGCCAGCGCCGATGTCTGTCCAGACCGTGTTCCCAGACGACAACCGGGTCCGCTACAACCCGACCGACGTCAGCCCAGCCTGCTGGGTCGCCTACATCAGCAGCACGTTCCCCAGCGGAGCGGTGCTGCTGAGCACCGGCACGCTGGTCGCCCCCGACCAGGTCCTGACCTGCGCGCACGCCCTGCACTGCGACGACTACGGCGGAAGGGCCAGGTCGGTCGAGGTGACCCTCGCGCTCAACGGCGGCGTCACACCGTTCGGCCCGCCCGTGCGCGCCACCGGCTGGCAGGTGCCCGAGGAGTACCGGATCGCCGGTGCGCCGTACCCGCCGGGGCAGGTGCTCGACGCCACCCGGTACATCTACGACTTCGGGCTGATCACCCTGTCGGCGCCGCTGAACCCGGCCAGGGGCCTGTACCCCGAAATCACGGTCGCCGCCAACGAGCAGCTGCGCGGCGCCGAGGTGAACATCGCCGGATACCCCGGGGACAAGATACCCGGCACCATGTGGAACGGATCCGGCAAGCTGCCCACCGAGGTCGACCAGCACCTGCTCTTCTACCGGATCAGCACCTTCCCCGGTCAGAGCGGCGCCGCCATCCGCGTGGCGAGCCCCCCGCCGAAGCCCACCTTCGGTGTCGTCGGCATCCACGTCGCCGGCTACGGCGACGAGGCCAACTTCGCGGTCCGGATCAATGCCGAGGTGTACGCGCAGATCATGGCGTGGATGCCCGCCGACGACACCGCCCGGCTCGCGCCCGCGGGCACGGCAAGGTAGGGGGACGCTCATGCGGATCTCCCCTGTCTTCTTCAACGCCGGCCGCTGGGGCCTCGCCTACAGCACCGTCCCCGGGCCGGTGGTCGGAGCAGCGCGTCACGCCACTGATCGAGCGGATCGGCACCGTCCTGCCCGGCGGCGAGAAGCCGCACCCGGTGATGTTCATCAACGAGGCCAGCGACGATCCCACCAACCTGCCGGCGCACATCCGGGAACACTGCCTGAAGAACCGGCGCCCGATGTTCGACAAGGCCATCGGTTCGGAGCATGCCGACAACCAGTACAACGGGGCGATCAACGCCGACGAGTTCTTCTGCGTGTTCAGGAACTGGCTGGCGGAGCTGCCGCAGCCCGATCCGCACCGATCGGTGGCCTGCCGGAGGACTCGTCGCGCGGGTCCGCGCACCGGCTGGTGCCCAGCAGGTAGCCGGCGGGCGTCAGGTGTCTCCTGACCCGTCGAACCTTCCGGGGCGTGCCGCACCGCGCCGGCACGCCCCACCATCCCTCAGCCCTGAAGAGGGGACCACCATGCAGATCGACCCTGTCTTCTTCAACGCCGGCCGCTGGGGCCTCGGCTACGACCCCGCCGTCGGCGAATGGTCGGAAGAGCACGTCCAGCCGATGCTGGACATGATCGGCGGCGTGCTGCCGGACCGCGGACCGCTGCGGCCGGTGATGTACACCAACGCAAGCAGCGACGACCCCGCCAACCTGCCGTCCCACATCCGGGCGGAGTGCCCGGAGCTCCCCCGCCCGCTGTTCAGCACGCCCGTCGGCGCGCACAACGGCGACAGCCGCAACAACGGGGCGACGAAGGCGAAGACGTTCTGCTGTGCGTTCGACAAGTGGCTGTCGGCGCTGCCGCAATGGCATCCCTACTTCGCCGTCATCGACTCCAACGAGTGTCATCACCTGTCGGTGCCGCTGTCGGCGTGGGCGTTGCGCCCGACGCCACCGGACCGGGCGAGGATCGTCGTGAACTTCGACGCCCACGCCGACATCCAGACCGGCGTCCCGGTCACCAGGCCGCTGCGCTGCGACAACTGGGGTCTCTACGTGCTGCGGCCGATCGGCGACGTGTACCCGCAGGCGGCGGCGGACATGTACGTCGGCATCGGCAACAACACCGGGTCGCCGACGCCGTGGGGGGACAGCTTCGCCTTCGCACGATGGGGCACCCTGACCAAGACGCCCCTCGGCCCGGGTGACATGGCCACACAGCTCGACGCGGTCATCACGCTGCTCGACCGGCAGCAGCAGTGGTCCGGGTACGACCTGTACATCTCCGTGGACCGCGACATCGAGTCGTCCAGCTTCACCGACTACGGCGACGGCAGGTACACCCCCAACGACGTGTGGGCCAGGGTCGCGGACTTCATCCGGGCCGCGCAGGCACGGGGGGTGCGCTGCGTCGGCTTCGACATCTGCGGGCTCCCCACCGTCAACGGGCGCAGCAGGATCTCCGACGACTGGTCGGAGGAGCAGCGCATCGACCGCGCCCTGGAAGACATCGTGGCGTTCACCGAGGCGATCGACAGGCTGCCGGAGGCGGCACCCCCGCCGTTTCCTCAGGACCGGCTGGTGTCCAGCGGGTAGGCCCGCCGCACCCGCGGCCGGCCCTCGCACGGCCGGCCGCGGGTCAGGCCCCGGTGCGCGGCGACCCCGCCCGGGCCAGGTGGAGTGCGCCCTCGGCCACGACGGTCTCCGGAGATCGTCAAGAACAGCCAGGACGATCGTGACGGCCTGGCCGGCGGCGACGACGGAGAGCTCCTCGTGCCAGCTGGAGACTTTGGGGCCGCGTGGGACGGGGCGACCCGACGGCGTGTGGAACGGGTTGATGGCCGCTTCGGCGTACGCGGGGACGCTGTGCGGGCCCGTCAGGCCGTGTCAGTGCGCTGTTGGTGCGCTGTCAGCGGCGGCGGCCATGGTTCTGGCGTCACAGCAGGAAGCGCACAAGGAGAGCACGATGCAGCAGTTCGCCACCCCCTCCCCGATCTCCACGCTCCTCGGCATCCCCGCCACCACGTCCCGCGGCGACATCACCGCCCGCAGCCTCTGAGCACGCCGATCCCGAAGGAGCACGATCATGGAACACGGCACGAGCGGATTCACCAAGGCGGGGCTGGGCAGGCTGCGCGACGTGCTGGCGCGGCACGTCGACTCCGGGAAGATCCCCGGCCTCGTCGCCCTGGTCGCGCGGGGCGACGAGACGCACGTCGAGGCGTTGGGCACGATGCGCCACGACGGCGGGCCGCCGATGCGCCGGGACACGATCTTCCGGATGGCCTCGACGTCGAAGCCGGTCTCGGTGGCGGCGGCGATGGTGCTGCTCGACGAGTGCCGGTTGCGGCTGGACGACCCGGTGGAGCCGTGGCTGCCCGAGCTCGCCGACCGGCAGGTGCTCAAGCGGCTCGACGGCCCGCTGGACGACACCGTGCCGGCGCGCCGGCCGATCACCGTGCGGGACGTGCTGACCTCGACGTTCGGGCTCGGCATGGACCTGACCGCGCTGGGCACCCCGATCATGGGCGCGGTGTTCGAGCAGGGGCTCACGCCCGACCTGCCGACGCCGATGCCCGAGCCGGACGAGTGGATGCGCCGCCTCGGCACGCTGCCGCTGATGCACCAGCCCGGCGAGCGGTGGCAGTACCACATCAGCAGCGACCTGCTCGGCGTGCTCGTGGCCAGGGTGACCGGCCAGCCGTTCGAGACCTTCCTGCGGGAGCGCGTCTTCGAGCCGCTGGGCATGAAGGACACCGGTTTCCACGTCCCCGCCGGCGATCTCGACCGGCTGCCTCCGCTGTACGCCCCGGACCCGCAGACCGGCGAGTTCCACGTCTGGGACCCGGCCGACGGCGGGCGCCACAGCCAGCCGCCGGCGTTCCCGGGCGGCGGCGGGGGCCTCAACTCCACCGTCGACGACTACCACGCGTACTTCCGGATGCTGCTCGACCAGGGCATGCACCGCGGCGAGCGGATCCTGTCCCGGCCCGCCGTCGACCTGATGACCACGAACCGGCTCACCCCCACGCAGCAGGCCGCCCGGCACGCCATGGCCACCGACAACGTCCACCTGTCGTTCGGCCAGGGGCAGCACGGCGGCTGGGGCTTCGGGATGGCGGTGCGCACCCACCGCGGCGACTACGCGCCCGTCGGCCAGTTCGGCTGGGACGGCGGCAGCGGCACCTCGACCTACGCCGACCCGCAGCATCAGGTCGTCGGCATCCTGCTCACCCAGGTCGGCATGTCCGTGCCGGACGCGGCCCGCCTCATCCACGACTTCTGGACCACGACCTACCAGGCGATCGACGAATAGGCACCGAGGGCCGGGGGCAACGTATTGACAGCAATCTGTTAGTCAGGTTACCTGTCTGTTGTCCCCGCCCACCTGACGTCGTCTGGAGCCCGCCATGCGCAGACCGATCCTGGCGCTCGCGTCCGTCGCGCTGTCCCTGGTCGCGACCGCCGCCTACGCCTTCACCACCCAGTCCGCGGCGCTCGCCGCCGGACCCACCGCCGCCCAGCTGCTCGCCAAGACCTCCACCTGCAGCCAGGTCTCCAACGGCCGTTACGCGACCGACGACGGCGGCGCGGAGACCGTCGCGATCTGCAAGAACGGCTCGGCGTACTTCTGGACCGCCGACATGGACATCGACTGCGACGGCATCTCCACCGCCCGCTGCAACGCCTCGACCGACCCCTGGTACCAGGCGCAGACCTCGTTCACCACGTCGACCGGCGCGTACTTCACCTCGGACGTGACCCGCTACTTCGTCGTGCCGCTGCCCAGCAGCCGCTTCACGTACTCCGCCAACGGCATCCGCGCCGGCAGCGTCGCCGCGGTCGTCTACAACGGCAAGGTCGCCTACGCCGTCTTCGCCGACGAGGGCCCCAGCAACATCATCGGCGAGGGCTCCTACGCCCTGGCGGTCGCGCTCGGCATCGACCCGAACCCCGCCAGCGGCGGCACCGCCGGCCCGGTCACGTTCATCGTCTTCCCCAGCAGCGTGCCGAGCCCCGTGGAGAGCAACACCGCCATCGACGCCACCGGCGCCGCGGCCGCCACCGCCTGGGTCGGGAGCACCACCCCGCCGCCCACCACCACGCCGCCTGGCTCCGTCGGCCCGATCCACGGCTACGGCGGCAAGTGCGTCGACGTCGCCGGCGCGAGCAGCGCCAACGGCACCGCGGTCCAGTTGTACGACTGCAACGGCACCGCCGCCCAGAGCTGGGCCCGACTGGCGGACGGCACCGTGCGCGCCCTCGGCAAGTGCATGGACGTGACCGCCGCCGGCACCGCCAACGGCACCAAGGTCCAGCTGTACGACTGCAACGGCACCGCGGCGCAGCGCTGGACCCGCACCGGGTCGACCCTGGTCAACGCAGGCTCCGGCAAGTGCCTCGACGCGGCCGGTCCCAGCTCCGCCAACGGCACCCGCCTGCAGATCTGGACCTGCACCGGCGCGGCCAACCAGGTCTGGACCTACTGAACCCGCACCGTCACACGGCCGGAGGGCGCCGCACCGCCGGCCGTGTGATGATGCGGCGGTGCAGCCACCGCCACCGCCACGACCGTCCAGGGTCTTCCGGGCCAACGACATCGCCACCGGCCGCGCCGTCCTGGACGGCTACCCCTTCCGGTACATCGTCATCGGCCCCTCCATGTCGTTCTCGACCGCGATCGGCGCCGCCGTCAACCCCAGCGCCGGCCAGAACGCCCTGCTCGACGAGGTCCTGACCGCCGTGGAGTACCTGGAGACCCGTGGCTGGGAGCTCGTCAGCATGGACCAGGGCTTCGTCGCCTGCCTCCGCCGCGTCGCCCGCTGAGCCCCGGCCCGCGGCTCAGGTGCGGGCGGGCAGGTCGAGCTGGGGCCGGGACTGCCACAGCGCCCAGTCGGAGCTGATCGCGCCGGCCGCCCGCTGCAGGTGCGGCAGGTGCCGGTCGAGCAGCGTCTTGGTGGTGGTCTCCGCGGAGTTGACCGTCACGTTCATCGCCGCGCGGACCTCGCCGCGGCCGTCGCGGATCGGCACGGCGACGGAACGGATGCCGGGGGCGAGCTCGTTGTCGGCCACGGCGAAGCCGCGCGCGTTGACCTCGCGCAGCATGGTGTCGAGGGTGGCGCGGCTGTGCCGCACCCACGGCTCGATGCCCGACCGGCTGGGCGTGGCGAGGACCTCGTCGAGCCGCGCCGGGGGCAGCGCGGCGAGCAGGACCTTGCCCTGTGAGGTGACGGCCGCGGGGAAGCGGGTGCCGATCTGCACCCGCAGAGCGATGATCTTCGGTACGGCGACCCGGGCCAGATAGACGATGTCGGAGCCGTCCAGCTGGGTGATCGAGGAGGACTCGCCGGTGGCGGCCACGAGCCGCTCCATGTGCGGGCGGGCCATGTCCCACAGCGAGAGCGCACCCACATACGCCATGCCGAGCTCCAGGACCCGCGGGGTCAGCTCGTGGCCGCCGGCCGTGGCCCGCACGTAGCCGAGCTCCTCCAGGGTCAGCAGGATGCGGCGGGCGGTGGGGCGGGCCAGGCCGGTGGCGGCGGCGACCTCGGCGAGCGTCATCCTGGGGTGGTCGGCGTGAAACGCGCGGATCACGTCCAGCCCGCGGGCCAGGGCCTCGATGAAGTCCGGTCCTTCTCCGCGCTGTGCCATCGCCGCCTCAAGGTGTTGTGATTGATACGCAGAGCGAGACTAACCCGAGCCCGCACCGGTCACGGGACGACCACCAGGCGCCGGGGCGCCTGCCCGGCCGCCTGGGCGGCCCACGCGGGGCCGATCTCGGCGAGGGGAACCGCGTCGTGCTCGACGACGAGCCGGCCGGCGGCCGCGTGGTCCGCAAGGTAACGCATCGTGGCGGCCTTCTCCGCTGCGCTCAGCTCCGTGTTGGTGTAGCCGAGGATCCGCAGCGACCCGCTGCGCAGCGTCGCGGAGTCCAGCGGCGCCACCTCGCCCGCGGCGCTGCCGAGGTTGACCAGGCGACCGCCGCGGCGCAGGGTGCGCAGCGCGGCCGCGGCCGGGGTCCCGAACAGCGGGTCGAGCACGAGGTCGACCGGGCCGTCGGTCACGTCCTGGAGGCGGCGGGCGAGGGTCGCCACGTCGTCGGCGTCGTGGATGGCGACCACTGCGTCGGCGCCGAGGCGGTGCGCGCGGTCCCGGGCGGCCGCGGACCGGCAGGCGGCGATGACCCGCCGCGCGCCCGCGAGCCGGGCGAGCTGGATCGCGGCCTGCCCGACGACCCCGCCGCCGCCCAGGACGAGGACCTGCTCGCCGGGGTGCAGCGCGCCCCGCCACGTGAGGGCCTGCCAGGCGGCGACCGCCGACAGCCCGAGCGCGGCGATGAGCCGGTGGTCGGCGCCCGCGGGCAGCGGCACCACGTCGGCCGACGGCACCGCGACGACCGAGGCCATGCTGCCGTCACCGGGGCGCATGCCCGCGTCGGTCGGGAACCACACGGCGGTGCCGTCGTCGAGGGTGCCGACGCCCTGCACCCCCGGCACGTACGGCACGGCGGGCGCGCCGAAGTACGAGGTGCCGGAGGCGCACAGCACGTCGAGCGGCGTGATGGGCGCCGCGGTCACCGTGACGGTCACGAGGCCGGCCGAAGGCACCGGAAGCGGTCGCTCGACGACGAGCGGCGGCGAACCGCAGCGGACGATGGTGGCGGCGCGCATCAGGTGGCGATGTCCGGGTAGGGCAGGTCGAAGTGGGCGAGCCGGGCCGCGTACTGCTTCTGGAAGGCGAGCGGCTCGTCGTGGTCACGTTCGAACATCGCGATGAACAGCGTCAGCGTCAGGAACGGGTGGGCGCCGAGGGAGAACAGTGCCACGTAGTCGTGCCCGGTCAGCGCGGCCCGCTCCTCGTCGGTGAGCCGCTGCCAGGTGCCCGCCTCGCCGGTGTGGCCGTTGAGCAGCGCGTTGGCGAGGTTCGCCTCCCACCAGGCAACCGTCCCCTGTGCATCGTCGCGGTAGCGCTCGACCAGGGAAGGATCTCTGTCCACTGTGTACAGGAACTTGTTCAGGAGGTATTTCGTCATGACAAAGCTCCTTCCGGGTACCAGGTGAAGTAGGCCTCCATCGTGTGGAAGAGGTCGTAGGTGTCGACGTAGTCGGCCTTCGCGCCGTCGCCGGCGACGCCCATCATGAGCATGAAATCCATGAACCCGTGGGTGGCATTGCCCGGCGCATGCAGGCTGTCGAGGGTCACCTCCGACAGGCAGCCGTCGAGGTCGCCGTTGGCGATCCATTCCACGGCCCGCCGGTCGAACTCGGGGTCGGGGCCGTGCGGGCCGAACTGCCTGGGCCCGCCGAGCTCGAGGGAGAGGTGCCCGGTGCCGATGACGGCGACCCGCAGGTCGCTGGGCCACGACTCGACGAGCTCCCGGATGGTCCGGCCGAGCTGCACGAACCGCTGGGGGCGCGGCAGCGGCGGGGCGAAGATGTTGGTGTAGATCGGCACGATGGGCAGGTCCGCCTCGGGCCGCAGGGTGATGATCGGGCACGTGATGCTGTGGTCGATCCGCAGCTCGTTGCTGAAGGCCAGGTCGAAGCCGGCGTCGAGGCCCTCGCGCAGCACGTGCGCCGAGAGGTCCTCATGGCCGCGCAGCGTCATCCGCGGCAGGCCGAACTCGCGCTCCTCGTTGTACCAGTTGGCGTCGTAGAACGGTGCCTTGCCGACGAGGAACTGCGGCATGTTGTCCAGCCACAGCTGGTGGAAGTGGTCGGAGCCGACCATGACGAGGACGTCGGGCCGGGCACGGGTCAGGGTCTCGCGGAACGCGGTGACCTTGCGGACCCACTCGTCGGCGAACGGCGGGCGGTCCTCGCCGGTGGAGGTGCTGGCCTTGTAGTAGAACGGATGATGGGTCGAGGCGATGACCGCGACTACCTGGGCCATGGCGCCGGTCCTTTCATTCGGGGGTGACGTAGCGGGCGTTGCGGTCGACGGTGCGGTAGATCGACAGGCCCAGGCCCGTGCGCTGCTCCTCGGCGAGGTGCCCGAGCAGCCCGGCGGCCCGCGCGAGGAGCGCGAAGCCGCGTAGCATCGTCACCGGCAGGCCGAGGTCGGCGAGGGCCGCGCCGCAGACCCCGGCGCCGTTGAGCGGCAGGGTCCTGCCCAGGACCGCGGGGTGGACCCGGCCGATGGCCTCGAACAGGCGCAGGTGCGGCCCTCGTACCCCTTCCTCCTCGGCGATCCGGATCAGCACCGGGGTGCGCGGGTCTTGGACCTTGTGCACGGGGTGGCCGAGGCCGGGCACGAGCAGCCCGGCGGCGCGGCGGGCGGTGATCGCGGCCACGGCCACGGCGTCCCAGTCGGCGGTGGCCGCGTCGACGTTCGCCAGGGTCTGCTGCAGGAACACGCCGCAGTCCTCGGTGACGCCGAGGAAGCGGGAGCCGCCGCCGAGCAGCCCGGCGGCGAGGGCGCCCTGCAGCGCCTCGGGCGCGCTGGCGTAGGTGACCCGGGCGGCGATGGCGGTGGGCGTGAACCCGTGGTCGGCGAGCGCGACCAGCACCGCCTCGAAGACCCGCGTCTGCGCCGCGGACGGCCGGTGGCCGGCGACGAGCCAGAACGCGAGCTCCCCGAAGCCGACCTTGCCCATCAGGTCCGCGGCCAGGTCCTGGCCGAGCAGCGTGATGCGGTCGGCGGAAGAGGTGCCGATACCGGTCGGGAAGCTCAGTTCTTCAGCCATTGCCGGATCTCCTCGCCGTGTTCGTCCAGGCCGGGCGGCGGCAGCTCGTAGCGCGGCGGGGTCGCCGACAGCGTGATCGGGTTGCGGATGCCGGGCACGGCGCCGGCCTCGACGACGGGGTCCAGGCCGAGCGACGCGGCGAGGGCGACACCGCCGTCGACGGTGTTGATCGGTGCGCACGGCACACCGGCGGCCATCAGCTCGTCGAACCACTCCTGTTTGCCCTTGGCGCGCAGCCGCTCCACGAGCAGCGGGCGCAGCGCCTCGCGGTGCGCGGTGCGGTCCTGGTTGCGCTGGAAGCGGGGGTCGTGCAGGAGTTCTTCGCAGCCGAGCACCGCGCACAGCTTGCGGAACTGCCCGTCGTTGCCGGCGATGACGATGAGGTCACCGTCGGCGGTGGGCAGCGGCTCGTAGGGGAACAGGCTCGGATGCGCGTTGCCCATCCGGAACGGCACGGTGCCGCCGGCGACGTAGCCGCTGCTGTGGTTGACGAGACCGGACAACGCCGACGACAGCAGATTGACCTCGACGTGCTGGCCGGCGCCGGACGCGGTGCGGTGGTGCAGCGCGGCGAGGATGCCGATGCCCGCGTGCATGCCGGCCATCACGTCGAAGACGGAGATCCCGGCGCGGAACGGCGGGCCGTCCGGGTCGCCGGTGAGGCTCATCAACCCGGAGACGGCCTGCACCATCAGGTCGTACCCCGGCATGGCCGCACCGGAGCCGGAGCCGAAGCCGCTGATCGAGGCGTAGACGACGGCGGGGTTGACGGCCGCGACCGAGGTGTAGTCGAGGCCGAAGCGGCGCAGCCCGCCGGGCTTGAAGTTCTCGATCAGGACGTCGGCGCGGGCGGCGAGGGCCCGCGCGGTGGCGAGGTCGTCGTCGTCGCGCAGGTCCAGGGCGATGGAGCGCTTGTTGCGGTTGATGCCCAGGTAGTAGGTGGCGACGCCGTCGCGGGTCGGCGGCATCCACGTGCGGGTGTCATCGCCGCCCGGCCCCTCCACCTTGATCACGTCCGCGCCGAGGTCGGCGAGAAGCATCGTGGCGTAGGGCCCGGCGAGGATCCGGGAGAAGTCGGCGACCAGCAGCCCGGCGAGTGGTCCGCGATTCCGTTCCGGTGCCGCCATCAGCTCCCTCTCGTCCGTCAAGCGGACAATCGTCCGCCAAATCAGTCTCGTCCCGGCTTCTTCTGGTGTCAACCAGGCTCCTGTCGGCGTTTGCGGCGTCGGTACGACTGCCGCTGCGGCAATCCGGACGCCTTGACAGCACCCGTGACGCGGCACACACTTTCGCCGACCGCTATACGGACTCTTGTCCGGAGGGAGTTGACAGCGATGGACGCAGTGCTGTTCCGCAACGGTCTGGTGCTGACGATGGACGACGCACACACGGTCCTGCCCGGCGCCGACGTCCTGGCCGTCGGCGGACGCATCGCCGAGGTCGGCGTCGGCCTCACCGCACCGCCGGGCGCCACCGAGATCGACGCCACCGGCGGCATCGTCATGCCCGGCATGATCGACACCCACCGGCACCTGTGGCAGACCGCGATGCGCGGCTACGGCGCCGACTGGACCCTCACCCAGTACTTCGTCTGGTACTACCTGGAGTCAGGCCGCCACTTCCGCCCCGAGGACATCTACGCCGGCAACGTCCTGGGCGCGCTGGAGGCGCTCGACGCCGGCGTCACCACCACCGTCGACTGGTCGCACGGCCTGCAGACCCCGCAGCACGCCGACGCCGCCGCCGACGCCCTCGAGTCGGTCCCGGGACGGTTCGTGCTCGCCTACGGCAACATCCAGCAGGGCCCGTGGGAGTGGGCGACCAGCCCCGGCTTCCGCGACTTCGTGGAGCGGCGCATGCGCGGCAGGCTCGGCTTCCAGATGGCGTTCGACGTGACCGGCGACCCGGCGTTTCCGGAGCGGGCCGCGTTCGAGGTCGCCCGCGAGCTCGACGTGCCGGTCACCACGCACGCCGGCGTGTGGGGCGCCACCAACGACGACGGCATCCGGCTCATGCACGAGCACGGGTTCATGACCCCGTCGACGATCTACGTGCACGCCGCGACGCTGTCCGGCGACTCCTACCAGCGCATCGCCGCGACCGGCGGCTCGGTGTCGGTGTCGACCGAGAGCGAGCAGAGCGCCGGGCAGGGCTACCCGCCCACCTGGCAGCTGCGCGACCACGGCATCCCGGTGTCGCTGTCGATGGACACCAGCGTCTGGTGGAGCGGTGACCTCTTCTCCGCCATGCGCGCCACCCTCGGCGCCGACCGCTCCCGGGAGCACCTGCAGGCGCACGGCCGCGCCGAGACCGTCACCCACGTGCACCTGCGCGCCGAGCAGGTCGTCGACTGGGCGACCCGCGGCGGCAGCAGGGCCCTCGGCCTCGACGGCGTCGTCGGCAGCCTCCAGCCCGGCCGGGCCGCGGACGTGGTGCTGCTGCGCAACGACGACTCCCCCGTGATGTTCCCGATCCTCAACCCGTACGGTCACGTCGCCTTCCAGGCGCAGCGCGGGGACGTGCACACCGTGCTGGTCGACGGCCGGATCGTCAAGCGCGACCACAAGCTCGTCGGCGTCGACCTCGGCAAGGCCCGCGCCGACGTCGAGCGGACCGTCGAGCACCTCATCGCCACCATGGGCCCCGACGCCTGGCGAAAAGGCATGAACCCGGACATCCCGGCGACGAAGATCCTCGACAACCCCTACACGTACACCGAATGGACGAACACCTGACGTGCCACCCGTCCGGTCGGCCGCGGTGGCACGTTCCGGGGATTCGAGCGATCTACGGCGTGCCTAACGTTCTTTCCGGCAGCACACCACGACTTCCCTGAGGCGGGCGACAATGAGCGAGTACGACGACGGCACCCAGCTCGACCCCGGCTACACCGGCGACGAGCAGCCCGACACGTACGGCGGCGACGGCGGCACCGACTACGGCCAGTACCAGACCGGCCAGGACCACCAGTCGCTGGACCAGCTGCACCAGGTCGACGCCAGCGAGAGCAGCTACGACAACCAGTTCAACGTGTACGAGCAGGACCACGCGGCCGCCGAGTCGACCTCCTTCGACCAGGGCCACCAGGTGTCCTACACCGACCCGAGCGGCGCGCGGTACGAGGAGTCGGACTTCACCTCGTACGACCACACCTCCGCCGAACAGGACCACGTCTTCGCCGCAGAGGGCAGCGAGTCCTCGCACCAGGCCGAGCTCTCCACGCTGGACTCCCTGCGCGAGCAGCTCGACTCCGCGTTCACCTCGCTCACCGAGGGCCACATCGGCGGCGGCAACCCCGAGACCGGCAGTGCCGGCCTGGGCGTCGCGTCCAACTGACCGTTCCACGGCAGGCCGCCCCGCGCTTCCGGGGCGGCCTGCCGTCGTTTCAGTGCACCTCGGCGGGGTCCAGGTTGGAGACCGCGGTGTCGAGCATGTGCTGGACGTGCTGGAGCGCGCGGGAGGTGTACGTGCCGGACTCGCGCGCGTCCAGCAGCGCGGCGTGCGCCGACTCGAGCAGCAGCCGGTGCAGCTCACGGCGCTGGTGCGCGAGGTCGCTCTCCTCGGGATCCTGCGGCCGGGTGAGGGCCTGCCCGATCGCGGCGTTCTCCCGGCGGGCCGCCTCGAGCGCCTCCTCGTCGAACAGCGCCCCGCTGGCCTGCCGCAGGTCGGGGTTGTCCAGCACGTCCTCGCCCTCGGCGGTGATCTCGCCGATCAGCCGGGCCAGCTCGCGCCGGTCGGCCTCGGCGTCCGTGCCGGCGATGCGCAGCCGCTTGATGAGCACCGGCAGCGTCGCGCCCTGCCCGAGCAGTGTCACGATCGCGACGGTGAACGCGATGAGGATCAGCTGCGAGCGGTGCGGGACGCTCTGCGGCAGCGACTGGGCCGCGGCGAGCGTGACGACGCCCCGCATCCCGGCCCAGGCGAGCGCCGCGCCGCCCCGCCAGCCGAGGCCCTCCGTGGTCAGGTAGGCGTCGTCGGCCTGCCGGCGGCGCACCAGCGACGCGACCCACCCGGCCCGCCGCGCCGACTTCGGCGACTCGTGCTGCCGCTCCGTCAGCTTCGTCAGGATGCCCTGCAGGCGGTCCTTGCGGGCGCGGGCGCGGCGCTGGTCGTGGCGCAGCATCGCGGTCAGCGGCGCGACGAACATGACCCGCAGCAGCACCAGCAGGGCGGTCACGGCCAGGCCGATGCCGACGGTCACGGCGACGTCGTCCTCGCCGTGGTGCACGTCACCGACGACGGTGACGATCTGGTACCCCATGAGCAGGAACACGCCGTTGTCGAGCAGCAGCTGGATGGTGCGCCAGTTGGTGCGCTCGCTGATGCGGTCCTGCGCGGTGAAGTGCCGCGCGCTCTGATGCCCGGTCACCAGCCCGGCGACGACGACGGCGAGGACGCCTGACGCGTGGATCTCCTCCGCGGGCACGAACGCGAGGAACGGCACGATGAACGAGATGGCCGTGGTCAGCACCGGCTCGGCGAGCTTCGCCCGGATCCACACGGTGAGCAGGCCCGCGACGAGCCCGATGACCAGCCCGCCGGCGACGGCGAACGCGAAGTCGCCGAGCACGTCCCACGCCGACACGACGCCGGCCGTCGCGGCGACCGCGGACCGCAGCAGAACCAGGGCGGTCGCGTCGTTGATGAGCCCCTCGCCCTCCAGCACGATGACGAGCCGCGGCGGCAGGCCCAGCCGCTTGCCGATCGAGATCGCCGCGACCGCGTCGGGCGGGCTCACGACCGCGCCGAGCGCGATCGCGGCGGCCAGGCTGAGGTCCGGGATGAGCGCGTGCAGCAGGAGCCCGACGGCGAGCGCGGAGATGACGACGAGCAGCACCGACAGCCCGCCGATCGCCTTCACGTTGCGCCGGAAGTCGGTGGTGTGCACGGTGACCGCCGCCGAGTACAGGATCGGCGGCAGGACCACGGTCAGGATCAGGTGCGGGTCGACGTTGACGTTCGGGACGAACGGGATGTAACTGACCCCGATACCGACGACGACGAGCGCGATGGGCACGGCCACACCGACGCGTGGCGCCACTTTCGCGACCGAGACGATGGCGAGAACCGCCGCTATGGCGAGAAGCCCGTGCTGGAGGTGCATGCCACAGTCTGTCATGGGCCCAGCTGGCATCATGAGTGCCATGACCACCTGGCAGGACGTCGAGCGGGCCGAGCCGGAGTTCGCCGGCCGCGTGCGGGGCCTCTTCGACGCGCACAAGCACAAGACGATCGCCACGCTCCGCGCCGACGGCTCCCCCAGGATCTCCGGCATCGAGGCGCAGTTCGCCGATGGCGACCTGGTCTTCGGCTCCATGCCCGGCGCGCGCAAGGGCGCCGACCTCCGCCGCGACCCGCGCTTCGCCCTGCACAGCGCCACCGTCGACCCCGTCGACGGCGCCGAGGCCGACTGGCCCGGCGAGGCGAAGATCACCGGCCGCGCCACCGCCACCGAGGGCGAGAAGGGCAGCGACCGCTTCGTCGCCGACATCACCGAGGTCGTCCACACCCACCTCGACCCGAAGGCCACCCTGCTCGTCGTCGAGTGGTGGACCCCGGCCCACGGCCTGCGCCGGGTCGAGCGCGAGTAGCCGGTCGGGGCGGCACCCGAGGTTCACGACCCGGGGCTACCATGGCGGTCCTTCGGGGGCGTGGTCCGGACACACCTGCAGAGAGGGAACTGCCATGAGCGAATCTGTCGAGACCCGGGGCGACCAGCGCGACGAGCTGCTCGCCGTCGACACGAACCAGGACGGGGTGGCGGACGTGCTCGCCATCGACACCGACGGCAACGGCAAGGCCGACCTGTTCCAGCTCGACAGCGACGGGGACGGGCAGGTCAACGTCACCATGGTCGACCTCGACGAGGACGGCGTGATGGACGTGAAGGTCGACGGCGACGGCGGGCACCCCCTCGCCGGCTGACCGCGGACTGTCCGAGCCGTGTGCCGGGGCGCGCGAACGCCCCGGCACCCGTGGGTCAGGACGAGCAGGTGTTGAGCATCGTCTGCAGCGCCGACTTCTCCGACGACTGGAGCTTCAGCGCCCAGTAGTACTTCACGGCGATCCACATCTTCGCGTACGTGCAGCGGTACGACGACAGCGACGGCTGCCACGTCGACGGGTCCTTGTCGCCCTTGGACTGGTTCACGTTGTCGGTGACGGCGATCAGCTGCGGGCGGGTGAGGTCGTTGGCGAAGCTCTGCCGCTTCGCGGTCGTCCAGGAGCTCGCGCCGGAGCGCCACGCCTCGGCCAGGGGCACCACGTGGTCGATGTCGACGTCGGATGCGGCGGTCCAGGTCGCGCCGTCGTACGGGGAGTACCAGCGGCCCGAGGTCGCCGCGCACGAGCTGCTGGTGACGACGGACGTGCCGTCGCGCTTGAGGACGGTCTCGCGGGTGTCGCACGCACCGCTGATGGTGATCCAGTGCGGGAACAGGTCGCGGGAGTAGCCGCTGCTGGAACCCTCGGTGGCGACGGTCAGCGCGGTGAGCCAGCTCTGTGCGGTCGCCTTGGACGGGATCCCTGACGGGGCCGCGTGCGACGGGGCGCCCAGGACGAGGGCGGCGAGCACCCCGGCCAGCAGCGCGGCGATCAAACGGGACGGTCGGGTCATTCCAGCTCCGATCAGACGGTAAGGCGGCGTGGCTTCGCCGCCGCCAATATCGACGATCACCAGTGTCTGGTGCGACCGCCGCCGCGTGAACATCCCGTGGCCGTCCTACGACGGGACAGATGGTCGTTTGCCCCTGAACGACCGCGGCGGTTTCAGCGCCGTTTCAGCGCCGGGCGGCACGGTTCTCGATGCGCGCCGCCAACCCGGGCGGCGCCACGACCGACAGGAACCGATCATGTTCACGTTTGCCCGCCGCATGCTGCTCGCTCTGGTCCTCGGCGCCGGCCTGGCCGCCGCGCCGGTCGCCGCCGCCCACGCCGACACCGCTCCCGTCTGGAGCTCCTGGGACGTGGCACACAGCGGCCAGTGCATGGATGTGCCCGACTGGGGGACAGCCAACAAGCTGCAGCTGCAGCAGTCGCCGTGCAACGGCTCCACCGCCCAGCTGTTCGACCTGGAGCCGGTCGGCACCGAGGGCTTCTACCTGATCCGCAACTACAACAGCGGCAAGTGCCTCGACGTCCGCGACCGCAGCAGGTCCAACAACGCGGCGGTCCAGCAGTACACCTGCCACGGCGACCTGAACCAGCAGTGGTTCAAGATCGACATCCTGACCGTGCCCGGCTACTTCCACTTCGTCAACCACAACAGCTGGAAGTGCCTGACGGTCAAGGACGGCAGCATCCTCGCCCTGGCCAAGCTCGTCCAGTACGACTGCAACCCCGGCAACGTCACCACCCACCAGGCCTGGCGCTGACCTCCGAACCGCACCGGCGGCACGCCGGCCCTCCCCCGAGGGCCGGCGCGCCCGCGCATCCGCGCCCGGGAGCGACCAAGGACACGGCAAGGCCGCCGGCCCGGGTGGGACGGCGGCAGCGCCGAGGTGGGAGGGGGTCACATGCCGTCGCCGGACCAGGCGCCTCTGGAGCGGGAGCGGACGGGGAGCGTGGAGATGACCGGGGCCTCGTGGGTGTGGTAGTTCTCGGCGTTGCCGCCCCACTTGATCCATTCGTCCGTGGTGTACCAGTTGATCAGCTCGCCGTCGGAGCGGATGATCCAGTCGATCTCGGTCTCGGCGATGAAATGGCCGTGCTTCACGCCTGCGGGGCGGAAGCAGTAGGTGCCTTCGTCGATGTCGCCGAAGTTGTAGGCCATCTTGCCGCTGAGCGTGTAGAACTCCTCGTAGCACGGGTGGTGGGCGAGGCGGTGGTCGCTCCAGCCCTTCGGCGCGCGGATCAGCCGGGTGTAGAAGCCGGTCACCGGGTCGCGGTGCAGCAGCTTGATGTAGAGCGGCGTGAGCGGGCCGACGGTCGGCGCCGCCACCCAGTCCATCGCGTTGGAGTCGATGATCGACGGCGCGCCGTCGGCCCGGCGCGGGCCGTCGGGGTCGAAGCCGGCGTCGCCGTACTCGCGCCAGTGCAGCACGTGGCTGCCCTCGCGGATCTTGATCCAGTCCATCGGCACGCCCTTGGGCACCTGGAGGTAGCCGCCCGGTCCGACCTCGGTCCCGCCGTACACCAGCGAACCCGACACGACGTAGAACTCGGTGTCGGCGTGCGGCACGCCGGGGCCCCGTCCCCAGTCGGCCGGGAACTGCAGGGACAGCGACGACGAGCCGTCCTCCTCGTCGGTGGACAGCCGGCGCTCGACGGCCTTGCCCTCCCCGAACGGCAGCTCGGCCGCGTGCCAGATGTAGTCGTCCTCGTGGATCAGCTCGACATGTGCCCTCAACCCGCGCTCCTCAGCTCTCGTTTCAGCACTTTGCCAGCCGCGTTGCGGGGCAGCGCCGCGATCGGCCGGATCTCCTTCGGCACCTTGTGTCCGGCGAGCCGGCCCCGCAGGTGCTCGCGCAGCGCGTCGGGCCGCAGCTCGGTCCCGGGCCGCACCACGACGTATGCGACGACCCGCTCGCCCCACCGGTCGTCGGGCTCGCCGACGACGGCGGCCTCCACGACCGACGGGTGCGCGGCCAGGGCCTCCTCGACGTCGCGCGGGTAGACGTTCACCCCACCGGTGATGATCAGGTCCTTCTTGCGGTCGACGATGGTGATGTACCCCTCGTCGTCGACGACCACGACGTCCCCGCTGGTCAGGAAGCCGTCCGCGGTGGTGCACTCCACGGTCGCCGCCGGGTTGTCGAGGTAGCCGTTCATGAGGAACGGCGACCGGCTGAACAGCTCCCCCGCAGTGCCGCGGGGCACCGGCACGCCGTCGTCGTCGACGACCCGGATCTCGGTCATGAACCACGGGTGCCCGACGGAGCCGGCCTTGCGCCGCGCGTCGGCGGGGCGCAGGTTGGTGATGACGCCGGCCTCGGTGGAGCCGTAGAGCTCGTGCACGCCGACGCCGGGGAACGCGGACAGGACCCACTCCTTGAGCGCGACGGGCAGCGCGGCGGCGTTGAAGTACAGCGTCTCGAGGCTGCGCAGGTCGTGCCCGGCCAGGCCGAGCTCGCGCAGCCCGACGGCGTGCGTCGGCACCAGGAACACCGACTGCAGCCGGTCGCGCTCCACCATCGCCAGCAGCGCGCCGGGGTCCCACGCGCGCAGCATCGACACCGTCCCGCCGGTGAAGACCGACGCGTAGGCGAACGCGAACCCGGCGCCGTGATACATCGGCGCGACCGCGACGGTGCGCCGGCCCGGCCCGAGACCCCATTCGAGGGCGGTGCAGTAGAAGGTCAGGCAGCGCGAGCGGTGACTGATGAGCACGCCCTTCGGCGCGCCGGTGGTCCCGGAGGTGTACGCGATGCAGAACGGGTCCTGTTCGCCCACCGGGACCCACGGGTCGGTCCCCGCGGCGCCGGCGAGCACGGCCTCGTAGTACGGGCCGAGCGGCAGCGTGAAGCCGACGTCCACCGCGCGGTCCTCGAGCGCGGGGTCCAGGATCAGCGCCCGCGCGCCGGAGTGCCCGGCGATGTAGGTGGTGTCGGCGGCGGTCTGCCGCGGGTTCAGCGGCACCATCGGCAGGCCGGCCTTCGCCAGCCCGGCGGCGATCTCGCAGTATTCGAGGCGGTTGCCGGACAGCACCGCGACGGGGTCACCCGGTCGCAGGCCGACGGCCAGCAGCGCGTTGGCGAGGCGGCTCGCGCGGTCGTCGAGGGCGGCGTAGGTGAGCGTGCGGTCGCCGTCGATCACCGCGACGGTGCCCGGGGTCGCGCGGGCGAACTCCCGCACGCCGTTGGCGATGTTCAGCTGAGCGCCAGTCACGGCGTAATGGAAACACCGTTTCCATTCTCAATCAAGGGTCCGGCCGAGCATGGCCGGCACCTGGATGCCGAGCCGCGACCCGATCCAGGTCCCGGTGGCGGCGAGCGCGGGCAGGTCCAGCCCGGTCCCGACGCCCATGCCGTGCAGCAGGTACGTGAGGTCCTCGGTGGCGATGTTGCCGGTCGCCCGCGGCGCGAACGGGCAGCCGCCGATCCCGCCGATGCTGGCGTCCAGCGTCGTGATGCCGGCCTCCAGGGCGGCGACGGCGTTGGCGTAGCCGGTGTTGCGGGTGTTGTGGAAGTGCGCCCGCAACGGCACGCCGAGCGCCCCCAGCTCCGCCGCGAGGGTCCGCACCTGGGTGGGCACGCCGACGCCGATCGTGTCGGCGATCGCGATCTCGCGCGGGCCGCTCTGGAGCGCCGAGGCCGCGATCCCGAGCACGCGGTCCACCGGCACGGCACCGGTGAAGGGGCAGCCGAACGCGGCCGCGATGGTCAGCGAGGCGGGGATCCCCGCGGCGGCGACCTCGTGCCACACGTCGAGGGCCTCCGCCGTGGTGGTGCCCTGGTTGCGGCGGGAGAACTCGTCGGAGGCGACCACCACCATGTTGACCTCGTCCACCCCGGCGGCCAGGGCCCGGTCCAACCCGCGCCGGTTGAGCACGAGGCCGATGTACGTGACGCCGGGCCGCCGCGGCACCGCCGCCATCACCGCCTCGGCGTCGGCCATCTGCGGCACGCGGCCGGGGTGCACGAACGCGACCGCCTCCAGACGGCGGATGCCGGCGTCGAGGGCGCGCGTGATGTAGTCGACCTTCACCTCGGTGGGCAGCAGGACCTTCTCGTTCTGCAGGCCGTCGCGCGGGCCGACCTCGACGATCTCCACCATGGCCAACGCACTCCCGGTTCCTCTAGCGAAACAACGTTTCCCAACCGTACACTGCCGAACCATGGGTGGTCCGCTGTCTGATATCCGTGTCCTGGAGACCGGGACGCTGCTCGCAGGCCCGTTCGCCGGGCAGCTCCTCGGCGACTTCGGTGCCGAGGTCATCAAGCTCGAAGACCCCGGCAAGGGCGACCCGATGCGCGAGTGGGGCCGGGAGAAGCCGCACGGGCAGTCGCTGTGGTGGCCGGTCGTGGCCCGCAACAAGAAGTCCGTGACCTGCAACCTGCGCACCGCCGGCGGGCAGGACGTGGTCCGGCGGCTGGTCGCGTCGTCGGACGTGCTGGTCGAGAACTTCCGGCCCGGCACCCTGGAGCGCTGGGGCCTCGGCTACGCCGAGCTGTCGGCCATCAACCCGCGGCTCGTCCTCGTCCGCGTCACCGGCTACGGCCAGACCGGCCCCTACGCGCCGCGCGCCGGCTTCGGCTCGATCGGCGAGGCGATGGGCGGCATCCGGCACGTCACCGGCGAGCCCGACCGCCCGTCCAGCCGGGTCGGGGTCTCCCTCGGCGACGCGCTCGCCGGCACGATGGCCGCCTACGGCGCGGTCATGGCCGTCCACGCGCGGGCCCGGACCGGTCGCGGGCAGGTCGTCGACTCCGCCATCTACGAGGCCGTGCTCACCTACATGGAGTCGCTGCTGCCCGAGTGGGTCGTCGCCGGGTACCAGCGCGAACGCACCGGCGCGATCCTGCCCAACGTGGCGCCCAGCAACGCCTACCCGACCGCCGACGGGGTCGACATCCTCATCGCCGGCAACCGCGACACCGTGTTCGTGCGCCTGTGCGAGGTGATGGGCCGCCCCGATCTCGCGCTGGACCCGCGCTACGCGACGCACGGCGCCCGCGGCGCCAACCAGCAGGAGCTCGACGACCTGATCGCGGCCTGGACCGCCACCCTGCCGGCGAACGAGACCCTCGCGTTGCTGCATGCGGCCGGTGTACCGGCGGGCAAGATCTACCGGCCGGCCGACATGCTCGAAGACCCGCACTTCGCCGCCCGCCAGTCCATTGTGGACGTCCCGCACCCCGACTTCGGCGCGCTGCCCATGCAGGCGCCGGCGCCCCGACTGTCGGACACCCCGGGCTCGATCCGCTGGGCCGGCCCGGCGCTCGGCGAGCACAACGCCGCCGTGTACGGCGAGCTGCTCGGCCTGTCCGCCGACGAGCTCGACAAGCTGCGCGCGGACGGCGTGATCTGATGTCGCTGGACGATGACTACGTCGGGGCCGGGTTCTCCGCCCGGCTGGGGTGGGGGGCGCGGCCGGCGCTGCTGCTCGTCGACCCGGTCGTCGCCTACCTGTCGCCGTCCTCGCCCCTGTACTGCGCCACCGCAGCCGACGCCCTCGCCGCGATGGCGTCGCTGCTGGCGTCCGCCAGGTCCGCCGGGCTGCCGGTGGCGTTCACCGCCGTCGGGTTCGCCGACGAGACCTGCTCCGAGGCGCCGCTCTTCGCCGCCAAGGTGCCGGGCCTGCGGGTATTCGCCGACGGCTCACCGCTCGCGGCGCTGCCCCCGGAGCTGGCGCCGCTCCCCGGCGAGCTGGTGCTCCGCAAGCACTACGCGAGCGCGTTCGCCGGGACCGCGCTCGCCGCGTGGCTGACCGCCGCCCGCGCCGACACCGTCGTCATCGGCGGCTACTCGACGTCGGGCTGCGTGCGGGCCAGCGCCGTCGACGCGCTGCAGGCGGGCTTCCGGCCCATGGTGGTGCGGGAGGCGTGCGCCGACCGCGCCCCCGGCCCGCACTCCGCGAACCTGTTCGACCTGGACGCGAAGTATGCGGACGTCGTCTCCCTGGATTCGGCGCGGCGCGCCATCGCAGGATGAGGTTCGATGTGAGGCGCTTCCGGACCGCCCTTGGGGATGCGCATCGTTCGTTAAACAACTGGGGTGGATCGTAACAGCCGCCTGCCGTCGCTCACCGGACTGCGCTGGGTTGCCGCGTTCATCGTCTTCGGCCAGCACCTGCTCGAGCAGTACTACAACCCGCAGCTCGTCGCCCCGAAGCCCGTCAGGTCCGCGGTCTGGGCCCTGCTCGCGCACGGCGGCGGCCTCGGCGTCTCGTTCTTCTTCGTGCTGTCCGGCTTCGTGCTCGCCTGGTCGTTCCGGCCCGGCACGCCGACGACCACCTTCTGGTGGCGGCGCTTCACCAAGGTGTACCCACCGGCGATCGTCACCACCGTGGCGGCGGTCTTCATCGTCGGCGGCGCCGGCCCGCTGCAGCTGGCCACCCACCTGACCCTCACGCAGAGCTGGCTACCGCGCCGCGACGTGTACACCGCGCTCAACATCGTCAGCTGGTCGCTGTCCTGCGAGGTGTTCTTCTACCTGTGCTTCCCGCTCCTGCTCGCCGGCCTGCGCCGGCTCGGGCCGGCCGGGCTGTGGGCGATCGCGGTCATGATGGTCGAGTGCGTCGCCGCCCTGGCCACGAACCTCGTCCACGCCTCGCACGACACCGCGGGCTGGGTCGGCTACGTCCTGCCCCCGGTCCGCATGGCGGAGTTCACGCTCGGCGTCACGGTCGCGCTGCTGGTCCGCTCCGGCGCGTGGCGCGGCCCCGGCCTGCGCTGGTCCCTGGCGCTGGTGCTCCCGGCGATGGTCGCGGGCCTGTTCGCGCCCTACCCCGTCAACGAGCACGCCCTGACCCTCGTCCCCGTCACCTGCGTCGTGGCCGCCGCCGCCCGCGCCGACCTGTTCGGCCGCAAGACCTTCTGGTCGCGGCCCGCCATGGTGTACCTGGGAGAGCTGTCCTTCGCGTTCTACCTCGTGCACTTCCTGGTGATCATCGGGTTCAACCGCACCGGTCTGCTCCCGCACCAGGCCGGCCCGGCCCAGGCCCTCGTCGCGACGGTGTCGGTGCTGTGGTTCAGCCTCATCGCCGCCGTGCTGCTCCACCACGGCGTCGAGCTGCCCGCCCTCCGCCTGATGCGCCGCACCGCCTCGGCCCCCGCCGCCGGCCGCCACCGCCGCATCGCCCTGACCTCCGCGCCCGCCGTCCCGAGGCAACGCCGGGAGCTGCCGGCCCACGCGGTGCCGGCCCAGCGCGCCTCCACCACCAGACCGCGATCGCGCGCCCGGCACGCGCTGTAGCCGCCCCGGCCCGGGTCAGGGCGGGTCGGTCGCCGTCGTCGACGGGTGGAGCGCGCGGAGGCCGGCGACCGCGAGCACGGCCG
>NZ_JBEXUD010000066.1:27698-50772 GCF_040614215.1 Dactylosporangium sp. NPDC006015 | reverse complement strand
AGGGCCCAGAGGTTGAGTGACGGGTCGCCGAGCCAGTCGATGAGGTTGTCGTCGCCGGTACGGTGCAGCAGCGAGTTCACCAGGCCGAAGTTGGGCGAGTAGATGAGCTCCCAGATGATCCCGATGAGGGCGAGGGAGAGCATCACGGGCAGGAACAGGATGCTCTGGTAGATCCTGGAGCCGCGGATGCCCCGGTCGATGACGACGGCGAAGAGCATCCCGAGCGGCGTCGCGAAGCACACGAACACGAGCAGCCAGATGATGTTGTGCCGCACGGCCGGCCAGAAGTCGGGGTACGTGGTGAACGCCTGCTCGTAGTTGCGGACGCCGTTGAGGCAGCCGGGCTGCGGGATGCCGGGCACGGACGGCAGCGAGTCGCAGGACTGCAGCTGCACCCCGCCGACGCCGGTCCACTTCGTGAACGACAGCCCGACCGACGCCAGGGCCGGCCCCCAGATGAGGAACGCCTCCAGCAGCAGCGGGATGCCGAGCATGACCGCGACGACCGCGACGTCGCGGCGGGTGAGCAGGCGCCGGCGCTTCACTTGGTGAAGATCGTCTTGGCCTGGTCCTCGGCGCTCTTCAGGATGGAGGTGACCGTGCCCGGGCTCGGGTCGTCGATGAACGTCTGGATCAGCTTGATCATCGCGGTGGCCATGTCGGGGACCGTGTCGCGGTCCATGAACTGCGACACGTTCTTGCACTTGGCGATCTCCGCGACGGACTTCTTCTGGATCTCGTTGTAGGTCGGCGCGACCAGACCGTTGGCGAGCCCGACGTCCCAGTGGTCGTTCTGCAGGAAGCTGGTCTCCGCCTCGGGGGTGCCGATGTACTGCAGGACGACCTTCGCGGCGGCCGAGTTCCTGCCCTTCTTCGGCAGGATGAACCCGTCGGTCGGGGCGTCCATGTAGTACTGGCCGTGCTCGGGGTTGATCGCGGGGTAGGGGAAGAAGTCCAGGTCGGCGAGGTTCGCGGGGGAGTAGTTCGCGGCGACCTGGTTGGAGCCCTGGAACATCATGCCGGCCTGCTTGTTCTCCAGGGTCTTGGCCGCGTCCTGCCAGGTGCGCCCGTTGGCGCCGTTCTGCACGTACGGCATGAGCTGCCGCCACTGGTCGAACACCGCCGCGACCTTCGGATCGGTCCACGGCACCTCGTGCTTCATCAGCCGCATGTGGAAGTCGTAGCCGTTGATGCGCAGGTTGAGGATGTCGAACGTGCCCAGCGCCGGCCAGCCGTCCTTCTCCGCGAACGCGATCGGCACGAGGCCGTCGGTCTTCATCTTCTGGCACAGCGCGATGAACGCGTCCCAGGTCGTGGGGACCTGGTAGCCCTTCGCGGCGAAGACGCTCTTGTTGTAGAAGACGACCCACGGGTAGTTGTACAGCGGCACCAGGTAGTAGTGCCCGTCGATGCCTTTCGACAGGCTGCGCGCCGCGTCGTTGAACGTGCCGCCGATCTTCTCCCACACGTCGTCGATCGGCGTGAGCAGGCCCTGCGCGGCGAAGAACTGCAGCCGGTAGCCGGCGAACCAGGTGGCCAGGGAGTCCGGCGTGCCCTGCAGGTAGCTGCTGATGTTGTTCTGGAACGTGTTGTGGTCGGTGGTGTTGACCGTGATCGGCACCTTCGTCGCCGACGTCGCGGCCGCACACAGCGCCGCGAACGCCTGCTTGGTGGCGTCGTCGGAGTAGTTGGACCCGAACGTGATCGGGTCGGTGGGGGCGCCGGAGTCGGGCGCCTTGCCGTCGTCGTCATCGCCGCAGGCGGCGAGGAACGTGGGCGCTCCGAGGAGCGCGGACGCGGCGGCGAGGCCTTTGAGCGCGGAGCGGCGGGACAACCGGGCGTCCGTCATGTTCGCCTCCTGGCGGATTCGGCGAAAAGGCAACAGGTTCCAACGCGGATGCTCATAAGCCATCACAGCAAAGCCCGTCGATGTGACAGTTGTCAAGCATTGACCATCATCGCGATCTCCCGGCCCGCACCCAGAGCCTCGCCGAGGACCCGGTCGTCATGGGCTGAGTACGTGTACCTGCCGGCACCTGAGTAGCGGCACGCTGCCGTACAGGAGCGACAGGCGGGACAGTGTCGCCATGAGCTCCTATCGAGGTGCCAGCATGGCCAGGTGGTGGGCGACGGTCGTGGTCGGTGCCGCGGCCGCGCTGCTGTTCGCCTGGCTCGGCAAGGTCGCCGGCGTGTCCCTGCGGACCCTGCTCACCGTCGGCGCCGGGCTCGCCGCGCTCATGTGGACGGTCGTGCTCGTCACCTGGCCGTGGAACCTGTACTTCGACGCCCGGCACGTCACCGCCGAGCACGAGGTCTCCCGCGCCCGGGGCATCGCCGTCCCGCCGGCCCGCGACGACGAGGCGCGGCGGATCGCGCGGTGGATGCTGCGCTTCGCGATCGGCGGGCACCTCGCCACCGCCGCCGTCACCGCGGTCTTCGCGGCCGTGTCCGGCGAGCTGACCGGCTACTACCTCGCCGGGTTCTACCTGCTGTCCACGCTCGTGCGGCCGGCCGCCGCGTACTTCGGCCACCTCCGCGACCGGATCACGTCGCTGCGCCGGGAGAGCACCCACCCCCGCGACGACGTCGTCACGCTCAACGCCGACGTGGAGTCGCTCAAGGAGGCCGTGGAGCGGGTGCAGCGAGAGCTCGACGAGGCCCGGACGGCCACCGCCGACGACCTGGCCAGGCTGCACAAGCAGGCGGGCGCCGACCTGACCCGCCTGGAGGACGCGCAGGCCGCCGACCGGGCCGCCGCCCGCGACCGCGACGAGGCGCTCAAGGCCCGCATCGACCAGATGGCCCGCCGCGTCGAGGGCACCCTCGACGGCATCAGCGACCACCAGGAACTACTGACGGGCATCCGCGCCCTGGTGCGGATGATCAGGACGGATCCGGCGTAGCCCCGTCCTGCCACGCGCGGAAGACGGCCGGCAGCCCCGGGTGACCGGCGTCGGCCAGGTGCACCAGCTTGTGCCTGGTCATCGCCATCCCGAGCCGGACACCGTCGTGCAGGCCGGCGCCGCCGGCCAGCGCCGCGACGAGCCCGGCGGCGTAGACGTCCCCGGCGCCGGTCGCGTCGACGACCCGCTCCACCGGCACCGGGTGCTGCGGATGGAAGCGGGCCCGCAGCAGCGGCCCCGACCGCGTGAACGTCGTGACGCCGGCGGGGCGCTTGACGTGCACGAAGCGCCCGGGCCGGCCGACCCGCAGGATCCGGTCCGCGGCCCACGTCTCGTCGCCGGTCGTGCCGAGGGCCTGCAGCTCCCGCTCGTTGAGCAGGACGTGGTCGGCCAGGGTGGCGAGGGCAGTGACCGGCGCCGACCCGCTCGCCGCCCACACGTGCCCCGGGTCGAACGACAGCACCGTCTCCGGGCTGCGCTCCCGCACCGCGGCGAGGACGTCGGCGAGCACCACCGGCGTCAGCTGGTCCAGGAACGACGTCACGTGCACGATCCTGGCCGCCGACAGGTACTCCACCACCGCCTCGAACTCGACCTCCAGGTGCGCGGCCATGCGGTCGTTGGCGCCGGGGTGGACCAGCAGCGTCCGCTCACCGTCCTCGACCAGCGACAGGCACACGCCGCTGAGCTCGCGCGGCTCGTCACGCAGCATCCCCGTGTCGACGCCGAGCGCGCGCAGCCGCCCCGTGAGCGGGGTGCCCGGCACCGGCAGCCGGCCGGCGACACCGACGTAGCCGAGCCGGAGCCCGGCATCGATGTGCGCCAGCGCGTTGATCGTGTTGTACGCGGACCCGCCGACGGCGACCCGGACCGCCGCGCCCTGCACCGTGCGCATGGCGGCGTCGACCGTCGCCGCGCCGACCCTGCCCTCCGCGCCCCAGGCGACGGAGCCGCGCAGCAGCGCCTTCGCGGCGGGTGACACCGGGGCGATCGAGTCGAGGTTGAGGGCCCCGACCCCGACGACGTCGAACCTGAACCCCACCTGACTCCTCAGCCGGCCACAGTCTGATGCTCCCCGACCCCGACTGCGACCCCGGTCGGCGACGCGGCGTCGAACGCCGCCTCCACGGTAACCCGCTCCATCTCCGCGGCGAGCGCCTGGATGTCGGCGGGGGACAGCCGGTGCGTGTCGGCGCAGATCGAGACGTCCACCGCGCCGGGCGCGGCATCGACGCTGATGTTGAGCTCGGCGTCCAGCACGTCGACCTTCCGGTTCCACCAGCTCGTCGACAGCGGCATCGCGTCGGCCAGCTGACCCGGGGTCGCCAGGTCGTCCGCGGGCGGCGGCGCGCCGTCGCGGGTGCGGCGGTCGTTCACGATGATCGAGAAGTCGACGTCGCCGCGGTCCGCGCGGACCCGCTCCAGCATCGCCGTCAACGCGAGCGGGTCGAAGTGGCCGTGCATGTACGCGTTCGTCGCCGCCGTCCACGCCCGCCCGACCACCTCGTCGAACGTCGCGCCGGCCACGTCGACCGCGCAGATGCTCAGCTGGGCGAGTTGGCTCACCGAGTCGGCGCAGCCGGGGCGGAAGCGGTTGCTCACCACCAGCTGCGCGACGCTCGGGTTACGGCCCGTGAGTCTGGCCAGGGCGACCGAGTAGGCGGCGAGGACCACGTAGCCGACCCCGGCGCCGGTGCGGTGCGCGACCAGCTGCATCGCCAGGTGCATCGCCGGCGAGCGGTGGGTGAGCTCCCAGTACCGCGGCTCCCGCGGGTCGTCGGAGACGCCGAACCGCCGCGCCGGGATCGCCCGCAGGATCTGCTCCCAGTGCCGCAGCGACTTGTCGCTCTGCCGCCGCCCGGACGCCGTCGCCTGCTTCGCCGCCATCTCCAGCGGCGTCAGCCCGGGCAGCGGCGCCGCCGTCGTGCCGGTCGCCGGGTCGAGGTGCGCCATGTCCCGCACGATCGCGTCGATGCCGAAGCCGTCCACGGCGACGTGGCAGTACAGCACGACGACATGCGTCACCGAACCGTCGCGGCACACGACGCCCATCCGCACGGGCCACTCGGCCTCGTAGTCGAACGGCGCCGCCTCGTACCGCAGCCGCAACGCCTCGGCGACGGCCTCCGGCTCCTCGTCGGTGCTGACGACGTCGATGACGTCGATGACGTCCAAGGGCACCTCGCCGGACTCCGACACGACCTGCCGGACCGGGTCGCCGAACCGCAGCCTGGTCCGCAGCGCCTGGTGACGGCTCACCAGATAGCGCAGCAGGGTCTGCATGGACTCCACCGGCGTCCCCGGCGGCATCGCCACGGTCCCGCCGATGTTCATGCTCAGCCCGGTGTCCCGCATGGTCTGCCAGATCCCCAGCTGCGCCCAGGTCAGGTCGGCCTCCCCGGCCCCCTCACCGTGAAACGGCACGAGGATGCGACGTGTGCTACTGCCCATTCGCCATTTCCCTTTCTCGGACCGCCCAGGGAAATTCTCTGCACGCATCCGAAGAAGTCAATGGCCCGGGTGGTCAGGGGGTGATGGAGCCCCGGCGGGCGGCACGCGAGCGGCGCACGCCCAGGACGCCGACCACGATCAGGAGGACGCCGAACACGCCGACACCCGCGACGATCATCGTCAGGTCGTGCAGCGTCAGGTTGGACATGAACGAGGACATGGCGCCAAGTGTGCCAGTTCGCCGGCCGCCGCGATGCCCCGGATGATCATGCGGAGCGAGCGCCGGCCGGCCCGCGGCCACCCGGGCCGGCCGTCTCGCTTCCGGTGAGCTTGTGCGATCGCATGCTTCGCTTCCGGTAACACCAGTCTCAGTGGAACCGTCCGGCACGAGGCGCGAACCGCCGCAGCACCACCCGATCGATGATTTTTAGGGCACCTTGATGGCGGCCACCGTGGTCGTCAGGCCTGCGGTGAGCCGGTCGAGCTCCGCGGCGAGCTCCTTCGCGCGCAGCACGGTCGCGTGCGCCTCCCTGCGCTTGCCGGCGACGACGGTCATCGTGTCGGCGATCTCGGCGGCGCCGCCGGCGGCCCGGCCGATGCCGCCCGACATGCCCGCGGTGGTGCTGCTCTGCTGCTCGACCGCGCGGGCGATCGTGGTCTGGAAGCCGCTGACCCGACCGATGACGTCGGTGATCCGGCCGATCGCCTGCACGGCGCCGGTGGTGTCGGCCTGCAGCGCGGCGATGCGGCGGGTGATGTCCTCGGTCGCGGTGGCCGTCTCCTGCGCCAGGTCCTTGACCTCGCTGGCGACGACGGCGAAGCCCTTGCCCATGGCGCCCGCGCGGGCCGACTCGATCGTGGCGTTCAGCGCGAGCAGGTTCGTCTGCTCCGCGATCGACGTGATGACCTTGATCACGGCGCCGATCTCCGACGAGGAGTCGCCGAGCCGGGTCATCGTCCTGCCGGTGGCGTCGGTGACCCGGACGGCGTCGGCGGCCACGGTCGCGGCCTCGCCGCTGCTGCGGGAGATCTCGCCGATGCTGGCGTCCAGCTGCCGCGCGCCGTCGGCGACGCCGGTGACCTGGGTGTGCACGTGCTGCGCCGCCTCCAGGACGCGTTGCGACGCGGCGATGGACCGCTCGGCCGAGGTGAGCATCTCCTCGACGATCCCGCCGAGCTGCCGGCCGGCGGCGCCGAGCGCGGCGGCCGACGCGGCGACGTCGCGGACCGTGCCGGCGACCCGGTCGAGCGTGCCGTTCACGGCGGCGGCCAGCGGCGAGGCGCCGTCCGGCACGCGCCCGGTGAGGTCGCCGGCGGCGGCCCTGCGCAGCACCCGCAGCGCCTCGTCCCCGCCGCCCGCACCGCGGCGGCCCGCGAGGAAGCCGACCGCGACGCCGGCCAGGACGCCGCCCAACACGATCAGAAACGTGGACATGATGCCCTCCCGGTCCTCCCATCGGCCGGGAACGTGAGGAAACCAGAGGTTCCGGTGATGGACTTCCCGCATCGATGAGGCAGGATGACCCCGATGGGTGAGCTGCTGCTGGGGGGTCGCTATCACCTCGAGGAGCTGCTCGGCTCGGGCGGCATGTCGGTGGTGTGGCGGGCCCGTGACGAGGTCCTGCACCGCGCGGTCGCGGTCAAGGTGCTGCACCTGAACGACGACCGGCAGGACGGCCGGATCCGTGCGGAGGCGCGCGCCGCCGCCGCGCTGTCGCACCCCAACCTCGCCCAGGTGCACGACTTCGGCGAGGACGGCTTCCCGTTCCTGGTCATGGAGCTGGTCGAGGGCCGGACCCTCCAGCAGCACATGGACGACGGCCCGATGCCGCCGGCGGAGGTGTTCCGGATCTGCGCGGGCGTCGCCGCCGGGCTCGCCGCCGCGCACGAGGCCGGGCTCGTCCACCAGGACGTCAAGCCGGCGAACATCATGGTCACCCCCGCCGGCGCGAAGCTCGTCGACTTCGGCCTCGCCACGCCCGCCGGCTCGCGGCTGCCCGACGACGTCCTCGGCACGCCCGCGTACCTGGCCCCGGAGCGGCTGACCGGGCAGGTCGCGCCGCCGTCGGACGTCTACGCGCTCGGGGTGCTGCTCTACCGGCTCCTGTCCGGTGAGCTGCCGTGGACGGCGGAGACGACCACCCAGCTGATCCGCGACCACGTCTTCACGCCGCCGCTGCCGCTGCCGCCGCTGCCCGGGGTGCCCGACGCCGTCACCAGGCTGTGCATGGCGAGCCTGGCGAAGGACCCGGCCGGCCGCCCCTCCGCTTCCGCCGCCGCCGGTGTACTGGCAGCGGCCGCCACCACCGGGACGACACCGACCGGCGCGGTGGCCGTCCCCGCACCGGCCGTGGCCACCACCACCACCGGCGATGCCGGGTCCGACCGCGGGGGGCGGGGGCGCCGGTTCGCCCTCGCCGCCCTCGTCCTGCTCGTCGCCGCTGCCTTCCCGTGGATCCTGGCCGCGCTGGACGGCGCCAACCGGCGCGACACCGCCGGCGCGGCCACCAGCGGCCCCGCGCATCCCGATGCCCAGCGCGGCACGCTGCCAGGTGGCGCCGGGCCGGGCGGCACGGCGTCGACCGGCGCGACCGGTTCGCAGGGCCCTGGGCCGGGCCTGCCCCCGCAGCCGTGGGGCGGCACGCCCGCGACCACGCCGGCCGGGCCCACGACGCCCACGGGACCCACGACGCCCACCGGGGGCACGACGCCGCCGCGCACCGCCGGGCCGACGCCGCAGGGGACCGCGCCGGTCGCGTTCACCACCGAGGCCGGCACCGTCCAGGCCGCGTGCGCCGGCGGCGGACGGGTCCGGATCGTGACCGTGACGGTGACCAAGCCGTACAAGACGGAGACCCGCCAGGACGGTCCGGCCGCGACCGCGTTCGTCGAGCTGCGCCACGGCAACGACCTTCTCCGGATGACGTTCACCTGCCCGTCCGGCGAACCTGTCATGAATGTGACGCGTAGCACCCGCTGATTCGCGCTGCGTGTACTTCTCCCTATGAATTGTCGCTGATCAATGGTCGGCTGGACTGATGACCAGACCTTCCACGCACGCGGTGATCCTCGGCGCCAGCATCGCCGGGCTCCTCGCCGCCCGCGCGTTGAGCGACACCTTCGGCACCGTGACCGTCATCGACCGCGACGACCTCACCGGCACCGGCCCCCGCAAGGGCGTCCCGCAGGGCCGGCACGCGCACATGCTCTTCGCCAAGGGCCGCGAGGTCCTCGAGGACCTGTTCCCCGGCCTCACCGGCGAGCTCGTCGCCGCCGGCGCGCTCACCGTCGACGTCCAGGCGGGCTTCGCCTGGCACAACGGCCCGAACCCGATGGCCCGCGCCGCCTCCGACCTCGTCGTCCTGGCCGTCAGCCGGCCGGCCCTGGAGGACTACCTGCGGGCCCGCGTCGGCAAGCTCCCCAACGTCGCCCTCCGCGGCGGCCTCGAAGCCACCGGCCTGCTCCACGACCCGGACACGGGCGGTGGCACCGTCACCGGCGCACGGGTCGTCCCCGCCGGCGCCGGGCCGGGCGGCGCGGCCGCCATCGTCATCGAGGAGCTGCGGGCCGACCTGGTCGTCGACGCCACCGGCCGGGGCAACCGGGGCACCACCTGGCTCGGCGAGCTCGGCTACGCGCCGCCGGAGCAGGACAGCGTCATGGCAGGCGTCGTGTACGCCACCCGCGAGTACGAGCGCCGCCCCCTCGCCAGCGGCATGCTCGGCGTGCTGACCGGGGTGACGCCGGAGTACCCGTACGGCGCGGCGCTGCTGCCGATGGAGGGCGACCGCTGGATCCTGACCCTCGCCGGGCTCGGCGACGACCTCCCACCCACCGACGAGGCCGGCTTCGCCGCCTACGCGACCCGCCTGCCGATCGGCGACCTCGCCGAGGTGGTGCACGGCGCCCGGCCGCTCGGGCCGGCGCGGCCGTTCCGGGTCCCGGCGAGCGTGCGCCGGCGGTACGAGCGGATCCCCCGCCACCCGGAGGGCTTCCTCGCCTTCGGCGACGCCATCTGCGCCTTCAACCCGATCTACGGCCAGGGCATGACCGTCGCCGCGCTCGAGGCCCTGGAGCTGCGGGCCGCGGTCGCCGGCGGGCTCGACGGCCTGCCCCGGCGCTTCTACGCCAGGGCGTCGAAGGTGATCGACACGCCGTGGGACATGGCCGTCGGCGGCGACCTCGCGTTCCCGTCCGTGCCCGGCAGGCGCACTGCGAAGATCCGGTTCTTCAACTGGTACATCGCGAAACTGCTACGCGCGGCGGAGACCTCGCCGGAGGTGGCGGTCGCCTTCCACCGCACGGTGAACCTGACCGCGCCGCCGGAGCGCCTCTTCGCCCCGGCGATCCTGCGGCGGGTCTTCCTCGGCCGGCCCTGAGGCCGGCGCCGGTGCTGGCGATGACGCCTCGCTGGCCCTGACGCCTCGCTGGCGTTGACGGCGGCGCGGACGGTTGACGTTGGCGTCGACGGTGGTGCTGGCGTTCATGGCGGCGGTGGCGCCGTCAGCCGAGCGCGCGGATGGTCCGGTCGCCGACGACCAGGAGGCGGCCGGAGGCGAGCATGAGCTCGGCGGACGTGTCGTCGTAGGCGGCGAGCCGCAGCCGCCGCACCACGGCGCCGTCCGTGGCGCGCAGCACGACGATCTCCGTGAACTCCGACGACGGCGTGAAGTTGCCGTGCTTCACCGCGGCGTACACGTGCCCGGCGCCGCTGACCAGCGCGGCGTGCAGCGCGTTGTACTGGTAGCCCGGCAGCGCCAGGGGAGTGGCCCAGGCGGCGGCGCCCGAGGTCGGGTCGTAGCGGCGGACGGTGCCGGTGAGGCCGTAGCCGAACAGGGCGCCGTCGCCGGCGGACAGGCCGTCGACCCACTCGTCGCCGGCGGCGGTGCCGCGGCACCAGCGGACGGCGCCGGTCGCCGGGGCGAGCGAGCACAGCGCCTCGGGGCCGGCGCCGGAGGCGAGCAGCGACCCGCGGTGCCCGACGAGCGAGAACCCGGGCCGCATGCGGGTCCAGAGCCGGAGCCCGGTCTTCAGGTTGAACGCGAACAGCAGGCTCGCCCCGCCGCTGCCGTCGCCCGTGCCGCGGACCGGGCCGTAGGCGCCCTGCACGACGACGTCGCCCACCACCGCCGGCGCGCCGGCCGCGTCGCCGTCCACCGCGCCCGACCAGGCCAGGGTGCCGTTGCGGACGCGGTACGCGCGGAGATGGAACCCGGTGCACAGCTCGCGGCACTTCGGTCCGCTGGTGACCAGGACGTGCCCGCCCGCGACGGTGAAGGGCAGGATCGCCCCGTCGTCGGGCAGCGGCACCTCCCACCGTTTCGCCCCGTCGCGGGTGTACGACGCGAGCCGGCTACGCGTGCCGTCGGCCTCGAGGCTGCGCATGAACAGGGCGCCGTCGACGTCGGCGAGCTGCAGCGGGCGGCGGCCGGCGAGCCGGCCCAGGACGGTGACGGCGCCGGAGCGCACGTCGACGCGGCGCAGCGCGCCCTTGCCGTAGGCGACGGTGACCTTGCCGCCGGCGACGGCCGCGCCGCCGACGGTGTCGTCGCCGCCGGCCTGCCGCTGCCACACCTGCCGCCGCACGTCGAGGCCGCCGGTGCCGCTCTGGTAGTTGTCGTTGGCGGCGCCGCCGCCGTGCTGCGGCCAGTTGCCCGGGGTCGCCGCCACCGCGGGGTCCGCGAGCAGCGCGCCGGCGACACACACGGCGACGACCGCCGCCATCCTGCTGATCATGGAGTCAGCGAACCAGCGGCAGGTTGCAGGACGGTGAGAACGGTCGCAGTCCACCCGCCCGTGTGCCCGCGGGCGTCACGGCGTGCGATAGTCGGAGGGTGGCGGCGCGGTAGGCGCGCTGTCCCGGACGAGTCACGTCGTACCCGGCCCGACAAGACGACGTGGTGCCCGGGAGTGTGCCATGCTCGTCCAGATCCTCGGTTCCCTGTGCGTCCTGCTGCCCTTCGTGCTGGTCCAGCTCGGCGTGTGGACGTCCACGTCGCGCCGGTACGTGTGGCTCAACCTCATCGGCTCCACCGCCCTCGCCGTCGAGGCCGCCCTGGGGCACGACTGGGGGTTCCTGCTCCTGGAGGGCGTCTGGGCGCTTGTCTCCCTGCGCTCCCTCTTCACGTCCCGCTCCGGTCGCACCGCCGCGCCGGCTCAGGACGCCAGCCGCACCTGACGCGTCGTGCAACCTTCGGCGGCGGTGCGTCCGTCGTACGGGGGACGAGGAGGCGCCGCATGCGACAGCCGGACCAGGAGGACTTCCGTGCGTTCGTCACCGCCCGCATGGACCGGTGGCGGCGCACGGCGTTCCTGCTCTGCCAGGACTGGCACGGCGCCGACGACCTCGTCTCGATCATGCTGGGCAAGCTGTACCGCAGCTGGCACCGGGTCGCGTCCGCCGACAACCCGGACGCGTACGCGCAGCGGATGCTGACCCGCACCTGGCTCGACGAGTGCCGCCGCCCGTGGACCCGGGAGCAGCCGCAGGACGTGCTGCCCGACCGCGGCTGGGACCCACCCGACGGGTTCACCGAACGCGAACGCCTCGGCCGCCTCCTCGCCACCCTCGGCGAGGGCCAGCGCGCGGTCCTCGTCCTGCGGTTCTACCTCGACCACTCCGTCGAACAGACCGCCGAGCTGCTCGGCATCGCCCCCGGCACGGTGAAGAGCCAGTCGGCGCGGGCGCTGCAGGCCCTGCGCGACCTGGCCGCCTCGGGGACGGGGGACCAGCGATGACCCACCAGCTCTTCGACGACTTCATCGGCACGCCGCCGCCCACCTCCGTCGACCTGGACCGCATCATCGCGACGGAGGAGCGGGCGTCGGCGCGGCGCAGGGCGTACACCATCGGCGGCGTGCTCGTGCTGAGCCTGGCCGCCGTCCTCGGTGCCGCCGTGCTGCGTCCCTCCGCGCCCCCGCCGGTGCCGGGCGCCGCGCCGCGCGACCGCACCCCCGCCGAGTGGTCGGCGTGGATCGACCGCGAGGTGCACGCGCTCGTGCCGGACCTGCGGTGGCGCTCCCTTCCGGGCGCGACCGGCCCCGCCGGCGCGCCGCGCCTCGAGATCTCCGGTGGCGGCGACGGGGGTGCCGCCACCGGCTTCATCATCGACGGCCACCCCGGCGTGCTGGAGATCACCGTGACCGCAGGCTCGGCCGCGGACCCGCCGGTGACGGCCAAGGTCCTGTGCGCCGGCGGGCCCGACTGCACCACCAGCAGCTCGGGCACCGACGCCACCTGCGTCGTCCACGCCATCGTGGACCGCCCGGAGCCCGACGGCTTCGCCAAGGTCGCGCAGATCCGCTGCGCCGTCCCCGACCACGGTCCCCGCGTGACGATGCTGGTGTCCAGCGCGCCCGCGGCGTCCCCGAAGGACCTGCCGCTCCCGCCGGATCAGCTCGTCCCGCTCGCCGCCCACCTCGCCGTGGAACTGGCCCCCTGATGCGCCGACTCGCGACGCGACCGTCCGTGGCGGGCCACACTCGGATGAGTGACGACGATCGGCCCCGACCCGGCCGCACCGCAGGCGCGCCCCGCCAACCCGGCGCAGTCGCCCCGCCCGGCGCCGGCCACAGCTCCGGCTCCCGCGTCTGGCCCGGCTCCCGCGTCTGGCCCGGCTTCCGCGTCTGGCCCGGCGTCCGCTTCTGGGCCGGCTTCCGCGTCCGGCCCGGCGGCGGTGTCCGGGCAGACGGTGCGGGCCGCGGATGGTCCGTTGGCCGGCGCGTTCCTGACGATGCCGGCGTTGCGCCTGCTGCTCGCGGAGACCCTCCGGCCGGGTGCCCTGTCGGCGGTGGTGGACGAGCTGATCGCCCACCTGCAGCGTCTACCTGCCCGTCCAAGGGTGGGCGCTACTCCGGCAACACCCGGCCAGGCTCCCGCACCCTCGCCCCATCCCGCGCCGTCTCCGCTTCCCGCGCTGCCGTTGTGGGACGCCATCCGTCCAAGCATCGTCGCGGGGCGATGGCCCTCGGTCCCGGGAGGACCCGGGCCACCGTCACCACCCGGAGCCCCGCCACAGCCCGGCCTTCCTCCACAACCGCCCGGCCCAGGCCCGCAACCGCCCGCACCTCCTCCGCAACAGCCCAGCCCTGCCGCACAACCGCCCGGTCTTCCCCCGCAATCACCTGATGCTCCTGCGCAACCGCCCGGTGAACCCGCGCAACAGCCTGGTCGTCCCGCTCAATCGCCTGGTGCGCCCGCTCATTCGCCTGGTCCTGCGGCGCAGTCGCCTGACGCTCGTGTGCAACCGCCTGGTGCTTCTCAGCAGCAGGCCGGTTCTCCTGTGCAACCGCCTGGGGCTCCCGCGCAGCCGACGGGTGCTTCTCCGCAACAGCCTGGTGCTGTTGCACAACTTCCTGGTGCGTTGCCGCAACAACCTGGTTCTCCTGCACGGCAGCCTGGTGCCGCCCCGCCGGCTGGGGGTGTGCCGCTGCCGTTGTTGCAGGAGGGGGCGCCGGCGTTGCCCGGGGGTGTGCCGCCTCCCTCGTCGCACACGGCCGCGCCACCCGTGACCGGAGGTGGGCGGCAGCCGCTCGAGGACCTTCGGGCGTTGCTGCCGGGTGAGCCGGCGGCGCAGCGGGAGGTGTTGCGGGAAGCGGTCGGGTGGCTGGTGGAGCACGTCGACCAGCCGCAGGTCCTCGCGGCCCGGTGTGCGGAGCTCGGGCCGGTCGTGGCGCAGCTCGGGGTGGTGCCGCAGCGGCTGGACAACCTGGCGGTGCTGTTCGTGGACATGTTGCGGGCCAACCCGCCCGGGGTGCCGGTCCGGCGGGACCAGGAAGAAGCGTGGGCGACGACCGGCAGGCTCGTGGCGCGGTGGCTCGCGGACGGGGCGGCCGCCGCCGCGCACGAGCCGGTGTCGTGGAGCGCGCCGGTGCTCGCGCACGAGCGGCGCGGGCAGGTCGGGGCGGAGCTGCGGGTGCGGACGTACCTGCCGTATCCGTGCCTGCCCGGGCAGCTCGCGGTCGTCGAGTCGGCGCTGCTGCCGGGGCGCTGGCGGCACTGCTGGGCCGTGCCCGACCCGGCCGCGGGCAACGTCGTCGAGCTGCACGTCGTCCCGCACGGCATCGATCCGGTCGGGGCGGCGCTCGTCGAGCGGACCGCGGCCGGTGACGTGTTGCGGTTGCGGCCGGTGTACGGGCAGCCCGCCGCCGACCCGATGTCGGCCCGGCCGCTGCTCGTCGTCGCCGGGCGGGACGCGGTGGCGCCGGTGCGGGCGCTGCTGGGGATGCTGCGCGCGACGGGGGATCCGCGGGCGGTGACGGTGTTCTGGCCGGCGGCGGTGGAGCGGGACCTGTACCGCCTGGCCGACGTCGCCGCCGAGGGCACCGTCGTGATCCGCGGCCGGTTCCCCGCGGGGCACGACGAGGACTGGACCGGCCACGACGCGTTCGTCGCCGACGAGCCGGCGGCCGTCGCGCAGGTGCGGGCCCGGGTCGTGGCCGCCGGTGTGCCCGAGGACCACGTCCGGGTCGCCGCCGGGTGAGCCGGCATCACCCGAACGGGTGACACGGGCGGGCGTGCGATGGGCCGTTCGTGCGCGTCGTAGCGTACGAACGGCCCAAAAATGCGAGTTTTGTCAGATTGCTGGCAACGTCATGATCGTCGTTTAGCTTCGGGTCATCTGCCCTACTTCGTGGAGGTGAGATGGGAATCCGGAAGGGTGTCGCCGTCGCCGTGGCGGCGGGTGTCGTCGCGGCCGGAGCCGCCGTCCATGCCGGGCCGGCGTTCGCGGCCGACTACGGCGTGGTCCGCGGCGTGGTCGCCTTGACCAACAGTGCACGTGCCCGGGCGGGCTGCGGCCCGGTCACGTTGAGCCCGCGGCTGAGCTACGCCGCGTGGCTGCACTCGAGGGACATGGCCGACCGCGGCTACTTCTCCCACGGGTCGCCCCGCGGTAGCGGCCCGGGAAGCAGAGTGGCGTCCGCGGGCTACCGGTGGTCGTCGTACGGCGAGAACATCGCCTGGGGCCAGCGCAGCGCGCGCGAGGTCATGAACGACTGGATGAACAGCCCCGGTCACCGGGCCAACATCCTCAACTGCCGGTTCCGCAACGTCGGGGTCGCGGTCGCGTACGACGGACGCGGCGTGCCCTACTGGACCCAGGACTTCGCCAGTCCGCGCTGAGGGTGGGACGAGCGTTCCCGCGGGCACGACGACCGCCCGCGGGAACCTCGCCGGCCGGCGTCCACGGACAGTCGGCGGAGCGGGTCGGGTGGCGACGAGCGCGCCGGGCGGCGGAGCGCGTCGCGGATCAGAAAAAAGTAGCCGGCCCGCATCCGGAACACATGCGGCAGCAACTCGGCGCGGTCGACCTCAAGGGGCCGCGCACGGAGCCCGGATCGCCTCCACGCGGGTGATCGAATCGAGGTGCGCGAGGTGTCGCGCGCCGATTGTGATCTCGTCCCCGTCGTATTTCGCGATCATTTCAAGCAGGCGCGCCGACCGGGGCGGGGGAGCCGGCGTTCTCCGTGGGAATAGGAATACGCACTTTCCTCCAAACGCCGCCGAATCGTCGTTGAGAAAGCGATGAGAAAACCATAACAGTCGATCTTGTTTTGGTGGACCGGCAGAATTGGCGCGGGCCGCAAGATTCAGGGCGGGGGCGGCGGGCCGCGGGAGATCTTGCGGCATTCAGCCAGTTCACAGCCAGGGTTCACCACGTGTTGCCCGGGTGGGCTGGACAGATCGGGCGCCGGACCGCCTAATGGAATGCACCCCGCCGGACCCGCAGCCCGGTGGTCGCCGGAGCACCCGGGACAACCCTGCCCCACCCCCGCCGTTCATCCAGCCGTCGCCGCTCATCCGGCATTCGCCGAACCGGCAGCAGCGCCCGCACGGCTCGTAGAACCGCAGTACAACCGAAACCGCCGCCGCACGCGTCACTCAAGTCAACCGCAACACCACCCTGGGTAGCACGCACCCTTGAACGGGAGGCCGCCGTGAACGACATCCTCACCGAGGCAACCGCCGCCGCCTACGTGGCCGCCGCCGGGTTCCGGGTCGGTCCTGTCGGACGCGTCGGCGTCGAGCTCGAGTACTGCGTGCGCGACCTGAGTGAGCCGATGCACCGGCCCGATCCGGAACGCCTCCTCAACCTGCTCGCCCACCTCGGCAACCCGCTGCCCGGCGGCAGCGGCGTCACGATCGAGCCCGGCGGGCAGCTGGAGCTGTCCTCCGCCGTCGGCGCGTCGATGGCCGACTGCGTCGCCGCGCTCGCCGCCGACCTCGCCCTCGTCCGCGCCGCCCTCGCCGGCCACGGCCTCGTCCTGGACGGCACCGGCCTCGACGACGTGCGGGCGCCGCTGCTCGTCACCGACCACCCGCGGTATGTCGCGCTCGCCGAATACCACGAGCGGTCGGGCCCGAAGGGGCTCGCGGTCATGTGCAACTCCGCTTCGATCCAGGTCTGCCTGGACGCCGGCACCGACGACCCCGACGACTGGGGCCACTACCGGCGCCGGTGGTGGCTCGCCGACGCGATCGGCCCGGTGGTCATGGCCGCGTTCGCGAACTCGCCGCACCGCTCGAAGTCCGGCCGGCGCTGGGTGTCGCACAGGCAGGGGCTGCGCTTCGGCACCGACGCCAGCCGCACCCGCGCGCCGCGCCGCGCCGACGACCCGCGCGCCGCCTGGTCCCGGTACGCCCTCGCCGCCAACGTCGCCATGGTCGCCGGCCCCGGCCGCTGGCACGTGCCGGCCGGGCTGACGATGCGCGCCTGGCTGCGCGGCCACGGCCCCCGGCCCGTCACGCTCGACGACCTCGAGCGGCACCTCGGCACTCTCGTCCCGCCGGTGCGCCCCCGCGGCTACCTGGAGCTGCGGATGATCGACCAGCAGCCCGGCGACGGCTGGGTCGTGCCGGTCGCGGTCGTCACCGCCCTGCTCGACGACCCGCAGGGCGCCGAGGCGGCCGCCGCCGCGGCCGAGCCGCTGCGCTCCCCGCTGCGCCGGCATCGCGACTGGGTCGGCGCAGCCCGCGAAGGCCTCGCCGACCCGGCGCTCGCCGCCGCCGCCCTGACCTGTTTCACCGTCGCGGGTGAAGTCCTGCGCCGGCAGGGCGCCCCGCTCACCGTGCGGGACGCGGTCGCCGAGTTCACCGACCGGTATGTGGCACGCGGATCCTGCCCGGGCGAGGACCGCCGAGAGCAGCGCCGCAAGGTCCGGGTCGGCGCCGGCGGATGAGCCGCTGGCAGCGCCGGGAAGGGTCCGGCCCCCCGCCCGCGGACGCACTGCGGGCGGGTGGCGGAGGTCCGGACCGGCGCGGGCGGATGAGGCCCCGGCATGGGCGGACGAGACGGTGGCGCGGCACCCCGGGTGTGGTATCAACGGGGTGACGATCCCCAGCGCCCACGCGCGCGACCACACCGAGGAGCCGGACCAGTGCGGGACATCGCCGTGTTCAGTGGCAGCGCCCATCCGGAGCTGGCGGAGGAGATCTGCACCCATCTCGAGGTGCCGCTGCAGCCCGTGCGGGTCGACCGGTTCGCCAACGACTGCCTCGAGGTGCAGCTGCAGGCCAACTGCCGGGAGCGGGACGTGTTCCTGATCCAGCCGCTGGTCCCGCCCGTCCAGGAGCACCTCGTCGAGCTGCTGCTGATGCTCGACGCCGCCCGCGGCGCCTCCGCCGCGCGCACGACCGTGGTCATGTCGCACTACGCCTACGCCCGCTCCGACAAGAAGGACGAGCCGCGCATCTCCATCGGCGGCCGGCTCGTCGCGGACCTGCTCAGCGCCGCGGGCGCGTCCCGGGTGCTGACGCTGACCCTGCACTCGCCGCAGGTGCACGGGTTCTTCAGCGTGCCCGTCGACCACCTGCACGCGCTGCGCGAGCTCGCCACCCACTTCCGCGGCCTCGACCTCACCAACAGCGTGGTGGTCTCGCCCGACCTCGGCAACGCGAAGGTGGCATCCGCGTTCGCGCGGTTGCTGGGTGTACCGGTGGCCGCCGGCGCCAAGCAGCGCTTCAGCGACGACCGGGTGGTGATCAGCGCCGTCATCGGCGACATCGAAGGCAAGGACGTCATCGTCCTGGACGACGAGATCGCCCGCGGCAGCACCGTCATCGAGCTGATCGACCGGCTCCGCGAGCGCGGCGTCGCCAGCATCCGCGTCGCCTGCACGCACGGCCTCTTCACCGACGGCGCCCTCGACCGGCTCGCCGCCCAGCCCGACGTGCTCGAGATCGTCTGCACCAACAGCGTCCCCATCCCGAAGGGGAAGTGGGTGCCGAAACTGCGGGTGCTGTCGATCGCGCCCGCGATGGCCGAGGCGATGCGCCGCATCCATAACGGCGAGTCCGTCAGCTCGCTGTTCCACTGACCTCCACATGCGCATGGAACAGCCTTTCCTTGGGGTGCTCGGGCCGATGCGGGGCCTGATCGGCGGGCGGCCCGTCGACCTCGGCGGCCCCCGCCAGCGGGCCGTCCTCGCCCGGCTCGTCGTCGCCGGCGGGCACGTCGTGCCGACCGACCGGTTCATCGACGACCTGTGGCAGGGCGTGCCGCCGCCGAAGGCGCTCGCCGCGCTCCAGGTGTACGTGTCGAACCTGCGCCGGGTCCTGGAGCCCGGCCGCCCGCCGCGCACCCCCGCGACCGTGCTCGTGACGGCGGCGCCCGGGTATGCGCTGCACCTGCCCGCGGACGCCGTCGACGCGTGGCGGTTCGAGGCGCTGCTGCGGGAGGGCACCACGGTCGCGGGCGCCGACCCCGGGCGGGCCGACGGGCTGCTGCGGGATGCGCTCGCCGCGTGGGAGGGTCCGGCGTACGCGGAGTTCGCCGACGAGTCGTGGGCCGTCCCGGAGGCCGGGCGCCTGGAGGAGCTGCGGCTGGTCTGCGTGGAGGTCGGCGGGCGGGTCGCGGTGCGGCTCGGCCGGGCGGCGCTGGCCGTGCCGTCGCTGGAGCGGCACGTGTCGGCGCATCCGCTGCGGGAGGAGGCGGTGCACCTGCTCGCGTCGGCGCTGTACGCGGCCGGCCGGCAGGGGGACGCGCTCGCCGTGCTGCGGTCCGCCCGGGACCGGCTGGCGGCGGAGCTGGGGGTCGATCCGGGACCGGCGCTGCGGGCGCTCGAGGCGGACGTCCTCGCGCACGCCCCGCACCTCGACGCCGCTCCGCGCGAACAGGCGGGTGGCACGGCTTCACCCGGGCAGGCGGGCGGCTTGGCCGGGGAACTGTCGCCGGCCGGGGCGGGTGCGTCGGGCACGGGCGCCGCAGCACCGGACTCGCCGAGGCGGGAGGCGCCGCTGGGACCTTCTCCGTCCGGGCCGTCATCTCAAGCGCATCCGTCTGAGGGGTTACGCCGTACATCTGCCGAAAACGCGGACAGAGGAACGTTCGGCCGGTCGGAGGAGCTGGCCACACTCGACCACGTCGCCGGGGAGGTCCTGCGGGACGGGCTGCGGGTCGTGTGGGTCGGCGGGGAGGCAGGAGCGGGGAAGACGACGCTGCTGCGGATGTTCGCGGCGCGGCTCGGCTCCGGCTGGAAGGTCGCGTGGGGCCGGTGCCCCGAGGTCGACGGGGCGCCGCCCGCCTGGGCGTGGAGCGAGGTGCTGGGCGCGCTGCCCGCGGACCGTCCCGACGCACGGCTGGCCCCGCTGCTGGGCACCGGGGGCGGCGGCGGGCAGTTCGCGCTCGCGCAGGCCGTCGGGGAGCACCTCGCCGGGTTCGGGCCGCTGCTCGTCGTGCTCGACGACGTCCACCGGGCCGACGGCGAGACGCTGCAGGTGCTGCGGCACGTGGCGGTCGCGTTCGCCGACCGGCCGCTGCTGCTGGTCGCCACCCACCGGCCCGGCGAGGCCCGGCCCGACCTCGACCCGGTGCGGGCCGCGCTCGCCGGGCACCGGGCCGTCGACGTCGACCTCGGCGGGCTCGACGCCTCGGCCGGCGCGGCGCTCCTGCAGCACCTCGGCGTGCCGTCCGACGCGGTCGACGACGTCGTCGCGCGCACCGGCGGCAACCCACTGTTCCTCACCGAGACCGCCCGGCTCGTCTCCGCCGAGGGCGCCGACAGCGCGGTCCGCGCCATCCCGTCCGGCATCGGGCACGTCCTGCGGCGGCGCCTCGCCCGGCTTCCCGCGCCCGCGCAGACCGTGCTGCGGCACGCCGCGGTCCTCGGCCGGGACGTCGACATCGACCTGCTCGTCGCCGCCGACGGCGCGGGTGAGGACGCCGTCCTCGACGGTCTGGAGGCCGGCGTCGTGTCGGGGCTGCTGGAAGAGCCGGCGGCGGGGCGGGTCCGGTTCACGCACGCGCTGCTGCGCGACGTCCTCTACGACGACATGCCGCTGCTGCGGCGGCGCCGCCTGCACGCCCGGGTGCTCGACGTGCTCTCGGCCGCCGCGGAGCCGGACGTCGCCGCGCTTGGGCACCACGCCCTGGCCGCCGCCACCCCCGCCACCGCCGCCGTCGCGGCCGGGCACGCCGCGGCCGCCGCCCGGCAGGCCGCCGGGCTGTACGCGCACCGGGAGGCCGCCGGGCTGTTCCGCGGCGCGCTGGACGCCGGTCCGCTGCCGCCGGTGCTGCGCCACGACCTGCTGTGCGGGCTCACGTCGGCGCTCGCCAACGCCGGTGACGTCACCGCCGCCCGGGCCGCCCGAGCCGAGGCCATCGCCGCCGCCGCGCTCGCCGGCGTGCCGTCCGTGGCGGCGCTGACCGCGTACGACGCCCCGGTCGCCTGGACGATTCGCGCCGACCGCACCATCGACACCGCGCTCGTCGCGCAGCTCGAAGCTGCACTGCTTGCCGGTGCTGCGGTGCCGGGCGGTTCCGCGCCGGCGGGCGGTTCTTCGGTGCCGGCTGGTTCTGCGCCGGCTGACGCGGCGGTGCGGTGCCGGTTGCTCGTCGCGCTGGTGTACGAGCTGGAGGGCGACGACCTGGAGCGGTGCGACGCGGCCAGCGCCGAGGCCCTCGCCCTCGCCGGCGACGACCCGCTGCTGCGCTGCCACGCGCTCAACGCCCGCTACTTCGCGGTGCTCAACCCCGCCCGCCGGCACGAGCTCCCCGCCGTCGGCGCCGAGCTGCTCGAGGTCGCGACCGCCGCGGGGCTGGTGCAGTTCCAGGCGCAGGCGCACCACGTGCTGTTCCAGGCCGCCCTCGAACGCAACGACCTCGGCGCCGCCCAGGACCACGTCGACCGCGTCGTCCGGCACGCGACCGCCGGCCAGCTCGGCGTGGCGCTGTCGGTGATGGCGCTGTTCGCCGCGGTGCGCGCCCTCTTCGCCGGCGACCACGCCACCGCCGTGCGCCTCTACACGGACCTCACCGCCCGCATCGCCCGGGCCGGCCAGCCGAACGCCGCTCTCGTCGGCGTCGCGGGCGTCTTCTTCGTGCACCTCGCCGCCGGCACGACAGGAGAGCTCCTGCCGATGCTGCAGCCTGTGTACGACCGGCTGCCCGACGCCGTGAACGACCTCATGGTCCGCGCCCTGATCGACGCCGGCCGCGCCGACGAGGCCCGGGCCATCTGGTCGCCCGACACGGCGCCGGTCCGGGAGGACTACTACTGGCTCGCGTGGAACGGGCTGCGCGCCCTGAACGCCGCCGCCCTGCGCTCCGTGCCGCACGCCCGGGCGCTGTACGCGGACCTGCTGCCGTGGGCGGGCCAGTTCGTGGGGCTGGCGAGCGGCTCCCTGTCCGGCCCGCCGGTCGACCTGGTCCTCGCCGCCCTGGCCGACGTCCTGGGCGACGCCGCCGCGGCCGCCGGGCACCGTGCGGCCGGCCACGCGCTCGCCGCCGCGACCGGCGCGCTCCCGTGGTGCCCACCGGCGCCGGGCGCGTCGCCGTGATGTCCTCGCTGGCGTCGGGCGCGTTCCCGTGACGTCCGCCGGCGCCGGGCGTCTTCCGTGATGTCCGTCTTCGTCAGGCGCTGAAGATCACGGCCTCGCGGCGGGCGAAGCCGCGGCGGGTCGCGGCGAGCAGCACGCGGAGCACCGGCCCCGCCATGCGCTTGAGCTCCGCGAGCTCGGCCGGGGTGGCGTACCGCTCGATGCGCGGCAGCTCGAACCCCATCTTGCCGCCCTTGCGCACCGCGGCCTCCACCTTGTTCCAGTCGGCGTCGGACACGTACCGATGGATCACCGGGAACAAAGTCCGCTCCTCGTCCTCGATGTGCTCGTCCAGCATGTCCCGCAGCACGCCCAGCGCCCCCGCGAGCCGCTCCGCCGCGTCCCTGTCCCCGGGCGTGACGGCAAGGGCCCTGGCGTCCCGCCGGATCGCGTCGAGCAGCGGGTCGAGCTGCCGGTGGTCCTCGGTGAGCTCCCGCAGGTCGACCTCCGCCCCGGCGCTGGCCTCGAGGACGGGCCACAACACGTCGTCCTCCGCCTGGTGATGGTGGTGGATCCCGTCGCACAGTGTCTCCAGGTACCCGGCGATCGCCTTGGCCCGCGCGGGCGTGTTCGCCGTCCCGCCGTCCGCCACGTCCCGCAACAACGCCGCGAACCGGCGCGCGTCCCCACGCATCGACCGGTGGTTCACAGTGATCCCGACAAGATTCGGCATGATCCGCTCCTCAGCTCAAGTGCTTCCGGCCTTCAGCACACCGCCTCCCACTTGGCCGCCACTTAACGTCTGGTTACCGCCGGGGGCCAGCCACCCACCCCCGCTGGTTGGCGCGTCTCGTCACCCGGGCCTCGACCGGCCCTGCCCCTCGCCGCCGCCATCCCTCACGCCCGGCAGCCGTCCTTCTCTCGTGCCTGGCGGGTTGTCCTCGTCTCGTGCCTGGCGGGTTGT
>NZ_JBEXUD010000066.1:0-27599 GCF_040614215.1 Dactylosporangium sp. NPDC006015 | reverse complement strand
TCCTTGTCTCGTGCCTGGCGGGTTGTCCTTGTCTCGCGCCGGGCGGGTTGTCCTTGTCTCGCGCCGGGCGGGTTGTCCTTGTCTCGCGCCGGGCGGGTTGTCCTTGTCTCGCGCCGGGCGGTCGGCCTGCCCTTGCCTCTGGTGGCAGTCATTTCTCGCGTCTGGTGGCGAGCGTCCTCTTTGTCCGGCAGTGGTCACTGCTTGTGCCTGTCCGCGGTCATCCCTCGGGCCCGGTGCTCGTCGCTGCACCCCCTCTCGCAGACGTTGGTCAATGCCCGCTTATGTGCCTTTTGCTCTATAGACGTTGCGCGATCCACCTGCAATTCAGAGATCGAATTGTGGGTGGATCGCGCTTCTTCTATGGAGCAAAAGGTGTGAATCGGGGCATTGACCAGCGTCTGTGGCGATGGTGGCAACCCATGCGACTCGTGCGTCCTGTGGCGGCGGTCAAGGGGTGGGGTGGAGGGCCAAGGGAGCGGGGGAGCCGGACAGGTTGAGGAGGTCGTCGACGGGGGTGCGGGTGCCGAAGCGGTACGCGCGGGAGAAGGCATCCTCGGGCAGCGCCGCGTGCAGGGCCCGCTCGGTGGCCTGGCGGGCGGGGAGCTCGCAGGCGGGCGTCGGGGCGCCGATCTCGTGGCGGATGACGTCGGCGGCGGCGAGCAGGGCGGTGGCGTGGGCCGGGTCGCCGAGGCGGCGGCGGGCCTCGGCGAGGGCCTCCAGGACGCTGGCGCTCCGCCAGCGGTCGCCGACGCGGCGGTGGATGGCGAGGCTGGCGCGCAGGCGTTCGGCGGCGGCGGCGACCGCGTCGTCGGCGAGGTCGACGCGGCCCAGCAGGTCCTGGGCCCAGCCGATGCCTTCGGGGAACGACAGCTCGGTGAAGCGGTCCAGGGCGTCGACCAGGTGGCGGCGGGCGCGGGGCTGGTCGCCGCCGAAGTGGGCGACCGCGCCGAGGTGGGTGAGGGTCGAGGCGACCGATTCGTCGTCGGCGAGGTCCCGGAACGCGGTGAGGCTCGCGTCCAGCAGCGCGGCGGCCGCGGTGAGGTCGCCGGACAGCCAGGCGGTGCCGCCGGCGAGCTGGGCGGCGCGGCCCTCGCCCCAGGCGTCGCCGGCGGCGCGGTAGAGGGTCAGCGCCTCGTCGAGGTGGTGGCGGGAGCGGGGGTAGTCGGCGCGTTCGCGTTCGACGCAGCCGAGCAGGGTGAGCAGCCGCCCGCGGGTCTGTGCGTCGGGCGGGCCGGCGAGGGCCTGCGAGGCGAGGGCCTGCGAGGCGAGGGCCTGCGAGGCGAGGGCCTGCGAGGCGAGGGTGGCGGCGGCCGGGTAGTCGCAGTCGAGCAGCGCCAGGCTCGCGGCGGCCGAGCAGGCGGCGACCCGGAGCGACGGGGGTGAGTCGGGGCGGCGGAGCAGGGCTGATGCCAGCCAGTCGCGGCCCTGGCGGTACACGCCGGTGAAATGCTGGAAGGGCGCGAGGGCCGTCGCGAGACGCAGGTCATCGACGCCGGGGCGGGTGGCCAGCCAGGTCATGGCGGCGCGGAGGTTGTCCTGTTCGAGGGTGACGGTGCGCAGGATGTCCCGCTGGCCGGGGCCGCGGACGCCGGCGGCGGCCTGCTCGGCGAGGGCGACGAAGTGGCTGGCGTGCGCGTCGCGGGCGGCGGCGGCCTCGTCGGGGAGCTCGGCGAGGCGGGCGGCCGCGTACGCCGCGACGGTCTGCAGCATCCGCCGCCGGGGCCCGCCGGCCGGGGAGCCGTCCGCGGGGGAGACCAGGCAGCGCTCGGCGAGGGCGTCGAGCAGGCCCGGCCCGTGCGCGGGCAGGACCGCGGCCGCCGCGGGTGTGAAGCCGCCCTGGAACACGGCGAGCTGCCGCAGCAGGGCCTGCTTGTCCGGGGAGAGCAGCTGGTACGACCAGTCCAGCGCGGCCCGGAGCGTGCGATGGTGCTCGGGGCCGGCCGCCTTCGCGTCGGCCAGGACGCGGAACCGGTCGGCGAGCAGCCGGCGGACCTCCGGCACCGACAGCAGCGCGGCCCGGGCGGCGGCGAGCTCGACGGCGAGCGGCAGGCCGTCCAGCGCCCGGCAGATCGCGGCGGCGCCGGCCCGGTGCTCGCCGGGCAGCGGGCGGCCGGTCCGCTCGAACATCCGCGTCTCGAACAGGCGCAACGCCGTCGCGTCGTCCAGCGGCGCGACCTCGAGCACGGTCTCGTCGGGCAGGCCGAGCGCCTGCCGGCCGGTGACGAGCAGCCGCAGGGCCGGCGCCGCCGCGAGGAGGCGGGCGGCGAGCGCGGCGACCGGGTCGGTGACGTGTTCGCAGTTGTCCAGCAGGAGCAGCGCGGGCGCGTCGCCGAGCGCGGCGAGGAGCGTGCCGGTCGCGCCGGCGTCGGCCCGGCGCGCCACCCCGAACGCGTCGAGCACGAACCCGGCGGCGTCCTCCGCATCGTCGCGGAGCGAAAAGGCGGCGTCCCCTTCGCGAAGCAACAAGGCGGAGTCCTCCGCCCCCTCGCGAAGCGACAAGGCGGCGTCCGACTGTCCCTCGCGGAGCGGCAAAGGAGCGTCCCTTGCCCTCTCGCGGAGCGACCGTGCGGCGCCTGCCGCCGTCTCACGGAGCGGCAAACGAGCGTCCCCTGCTTCCTCGCCGACCAGCAACGCAGGGCCCCCAGCGTTCTCACGAGGGGACAAATACGAAATGTCGGATAAATTCGGGCGCTTGCGCCTGGATTTATCCGGGGTGGGGGACGGACGCATCGTGGTCAGGTCGACGAACCACACCGGTGTCGTCGCGGTGGCGCCGACCGCGATCGCCAGGCGGGTCTTGCCGCTGCCCGCCGGCCCGACGAGGGTGACCAGCCGGTGGTCGGGCGAGGCGAGCAGGCGGCCCGCGGCGCGCACCTCCGCGTCCCTGCCGACCAGGCTGGTCAGCGGGGCCGGTAACGCCGCGCCGGACTCCATGCCGGCACTGTACCGGGGTGGCCCCACCCTCCGGCACCAGCCGAAACGCCCCGATGGTGCGAGCGTGTCGCTGGTCGGCGGGGACCTTCTGGAGGTAATGATTGCTCATGAGGATCCATGCCGCGGCGACCCGCTGACCCGCGATGGCGTTTCTGGTCGAGATGCCCGACGGCGGGTTCCTGGAGGTCGAGGAGCGCACCGACATCGCCCCCGACGACCTGTCGGTGATCGGCATCCTGGGCGCGTCGCCGCTGGAGGGCACCGGACTGATCACGTTCGGCGCGGTGATCCGGGCCGGCCTCGACGAGGACGAGCAGGACGAGTTCGCGGACTGGATCTACGACCGGGTCGTGCTCTTCGCCGAGCTGGGCGGCGAGGTCGACGGCTGGGAGCGCCTGGAGGACGGCACCTGGCGCGTCGAGTCCCGCCGATAAACGTCCCTCCGATAGACACGGTCCGCGACGGTGCGGACACCGCGCGGTGCAACTTTCCGTTCCGGGGCGGCGGTGAGGTGGACGGCACATGAACCCGGGTCACCTGTGGGGTCCGCCCGGGTTACGCTCACGTTGATGACGATCGAGGTCCAGGGCGCGGGGCGCCTCTTGCAGGTCGGCACCGCCACGGAGATCGGCCGGCGGTATCCGGCCAATTTCGACGTGCTGCACACCGCCGAGCTGCAGCGCCGGCCGGGCCTGTGCGCGGTCGTCGCCGACGGCATGGGCGCGGGCGAGGGCAGCCGCACCGCCGGCCGCACGGCCGTGGACATCTTCACGACCGCCGTGCAGGAGCACCGGGGGCCGTTCGCGCCGCCGCCGCTCTTCGCCGCGGTCGCCGACGCTCAGCGCCAGGTCCGCGCCGCCGGCAAGTCCCTGCGCGAGCTGACCGGCTGCACCCTCACCGCCCTGGTCGCCGACGCCACCGGGGCGTGGGTCACGCAGATCGGCGACTCCAGGGTGTACCGGCTACGCGGCGGCCTCCTCGAGCTCCTCACCATCGACCACACGGAGGCGTGGCTCGGCGCGGTGCACGGCTGGTTCCCCGCCGACTCGCCGCAGGCCGAGGCCGCCCGCTACCAGCTGCACCGCTTCATCGGTCACCCGGGCCTGCCCGAGCCGGACGTCCTGAGCGTCACCATGTTCCCTGGCGACGTCTATTGCCTGTGCACCGACGGGATCGCCGAACAGGTGCCGTACCAGCGCATGGAGGCGACGCTGAGCTCCGGGGCGCCCCCGGACGTGATGGCGTCCGCCCTGGTCGCGGCGTCCCTGGAGGCCGGCGGCCGCGACAACGCCACTGCCGTCGTCGTCAAGGTCTTCTGACCCACCCCGCGCCGAGGACGGGCGGGTGGGTTCAGATCACCAGTTCGGCGGCAGGGCGCTCGGCGGTCACGGTGAGCGCCTCGACGTGCCGGTGCGGCGCGGGGCCGTCGGCGTCAGGAGTGGCGTCGGCCTCGGCGGCGACGACCTCGAGGGCGTCCCACAGCGCGGTGAGCGCCTCGTCCGAGCCGGTGACCTCGAGGGCGGGACCGCCCCGCAGCGCGACCGTGACCGGCCCGCCGGTCCGCCGCTGGACGAAGGCGCCGTTGAGGATGCGCTGCTCGTGCACGTCGCCCGCGGCGCGCAGCCGGGCGGCCAGGTCCCGCAGCGCTTCGGCCGGTCCGGCCAGGTCGAACACGTCTCCCGCGACACGCAGGCGGCACGCCAGCTGATCATCCACGCTGACCAACCTAACGCACCCGTGATCCGGAAGACCTTGTGCACTCCTAGGTACACAAGGTCTTCCGGATCATGAGGAAGCGGGGTCAGGCGGACGGGACCAGGGTGGAGACGTCCGCGGGGCGCAGGGCGAGGGCGAGCACGTCGGCGACGTCGGCGAGGGCGTGCACGGTCAGCTGCGACCGCACCTCCTCCGGCAGGTCGTCGAGGTCGGGCTCGTTGCGCTTCGGGATGATGACCTCGGTGAGGCCGGCCCGGTGCGCCGCCAGGAGCTTCTGCTTGACGCCGCCGATCGGCAGGACCCGGCCGGCCAGGGTGACCTCGCCGGTCATGCCGAACTCGGGCCGGACCGGCCGGCCGGTGGCCAGGGACGCGAGGGCCGTGACCATCGTGATGCCGGCGCTGGGGCCGTCCTTCGGCACCGCGCCCGCCGGGACGTGCAGGTGGATGCGGCGGCCGGCGAGCTCGTTCGGGTCGATGCCGAGGCGCCGGCCGTTGGAGCGCAGGTACGACAGCGCGATGTGCGCCGACTCCTTCATCACGTCGCCGAGCTGGCCGGTGAGGGTGAGACCGGGCTCGCCCTCCATCGACGTCGCCTCGATGAAGAGCACGTCGCCGCCCGCGCCGGTGACGGCGAGGCCGGTCGCCACGCCGGGGACGGCGGTGCGCTCGGCCGACTCCGGCGTGAACCGGGGCCGCCCCAGGTACTTGACCACGTCGTCCACGTGCACCGGCGCGCCGTCGTGGACGACCGCCACCTTGCGCAGGACCTTCGCCAGAGCCCGCTCCAGCTGCCGGACGCCCGCCTCACGGGTGTGCTCGCCGGCGATCGCACCCAGCGCGACATCGCTGATGGTGACCTCGTCGGAGGACAGGCCCGCCCGGTCGAGCTGCCGCGGCCACAGGTGGTCGCGGGCGATGGCGACCTTCTCCTGCTCGGTGTAGCCGTCCAGGGTCACCAGCTCCATGCGGTCCAGCAGCGGGCCGGGGATGGTGTCCACCACGTTGGCGGTGGCCAGGAACAGCACGTCGGACAGGTCGAGGTCGACCTCGAGGTAGTGGTCGCGGAAGGTGTGGTTCTGCGCCGGGTCGAGGACCTCGAGCAGGGCCGCGGCCGGGTCGCCGGCGTAGCCGACGGCGAGCTTGTCGACCTCGTCGAGGAGCACGACCGGGTTCATCGAGCCGGCCTCCCGCAGGGCGCGGACGATCCGGCCGGGCAGCGCCCCGACGTACGTGCGGCGGTGGCCACGGATCTCGGCCTCGTCGCGGACGCCGCCGAGGGACACGCGGACGAACTTGCGGCCCAGCGCGCGGGCGACGGACTCGCCGAGGCTGGTCTTGCCGACCCCGGGAGGGCCGGCGAGGGCGAGGACGGCGCCGGAGCCGCGGCCGCCGACGACCTCCTTGCCGAGCGCCGCCCGGCGGTTGCGGACCGCCAGGTATTCGAGGATGCGGTCCTTCACGTCGGCGAGGCCGGCGTGGTCCGCGTCGAGGATCGCGCGGGCCTGCGCCAGGTCGGTGTTGTCCTCGGTACGGACGTCCCACGGCATCTCGAGCACGGTGTCGAGCCAGGTGCGGATCCAACCGGCCTCCGGCGACTGGTCGCTGGCGCGCTCCAGCCGGCCGACCTCGCGCAGCGCCGCCTCGCGGACGACGTCGGGCAGCGTCGCCTCGGTGACCCGGGCCCGGTAGTCGGCCGACCCGGACGGCTCGTCCTCGCCGAGCTCCTTGCGGATCGCGGCGAGCTGCTGGCGCAGCAGGAACTCGCGCTGGGTCTTCTCCAGGCCCTCGCGGACGTCGTGGTTGATCTTCTCGTTGACCTGCTGCTCGGCGGCGTGCGCGCGGGCCCACTCGACAAGCAGCTCCAGGCGGGCGGTGACGTCGGGGGCGCCGAGGAGCTGGATCTTCTGCTCCAGGGTCAGCCACGGCGCGTAGCCGGCGGAGTCGGCGAGCTCCGACAGGTCCGTCATGCGCTCGACGGTGTCGATGACCTGCCACGCGCCGCGCTCCTGGAGCACGCCGATGACGAGGGCCTTGTACTCGCGGGCGAGCTCCTTCGCCTTGCCGGCGGGGGCGGGCTCGTCGAGCAGGGTGGCCTCGACCCACAGCGCCGCGCCGGGGCCGGGGACGCCGGCGCCGATGCGGGCCCGGGACAGGCCGCGGACGACCGCCGCGGGCTCGCCGCTGGGCAGCCGGCCGACCTTCTCGAGGACGGCGACGACACCGAACGAGCCGTATGCGCCGTCGACCCGCGGCACCGCGAGGACCCGCTTGTCGCCCGCGGATCGCGCGGCGTCGACGGCAGCCTGGGTGGTGGCGTCGAGCGTCACGGGGATGACCATGCCGGGGAGCAGGACGTCGTCGGTCAGGGGAAGAACCGGGAGAGTAGCCATGTCAGACACCTGCCATCACTGTGGGGTTGAGCGTGTCAGGCTTAAGTTACAAAGCGTTCCCTCTGTTCCCTGAAAGGTCCCGTGTGTGACCCAGGACACCGTAGTCGGGGAGGTCGAATGCGGTCGCGGTCCGCGTCGCGAGGTGCCTGAACAGGTGCTTCACCGGCGGCAGGTAGCGGATGGTGCGGAAGAAGCGGTCCCGCTGGGCGATCTTGCGCTCGGTGGACGGGACGAGGAAGTCGGAGCTGCCGGACGCCTGCTTCTGGCAGGTGGCGACGTAGGGCCGCAGGCGCCGCTCGTACGCCGCGAAGGCCTGCTCATGGGGCAGTGTCGCCAGCTCGCCGGCGAGCACGTGGGCGCCGACGACCGCGAGGCCGGTGCCGTTGCCGCCTGGGCCACCCGCGTAGCCGGCGTCGCCGAGCAGCGCCACCCGGCCGTGTGACCAGCGGTCCATCCGGATCTGCGCGGTGCCGTCGAACCAGAAGTCGGGCGCGGTGCGCATGGCATCGAGCAGGCGCGGCACCCGCCAGCCGGCGCCCTGCATCGCGTCCGCGACGAGGCGCCGCTGCTGGTCGACGTCGCGGCTGCGCGTCGGCGGCTGGTCCAGGGTGAAGAACAGCGAGATGACGGCCTTGTCGGGGGTGATGCCCGCGACCGTGACCGTCAGGCGCGGCTCGTTGTACATGAGCGCCGCACGGTCCAGGCCGAACTCGTTGGGCATTGTGAAGATGCAGCCGTAGACGCCGAGGGTGTGCTGCGGCACCGGGCCGAAGACCAGCTCGCGGACCTTGGAGTTCACCCCGTCGGCGCCGACGACCAGGTCGAACCGCCGCGGCGCGCCGTGCTCGAAGGTGACGTCGACGCCGTCCGCGTCCTGCGTGATCGAGGCGATCGAGTCGCCGAAGACGTATTCGACGTCGTCGCGGGTGGCGGTGTACAGCGTCTCGCCGAGATCGCCGCGCAGCACCTCCAGGTCGCCGCTGAAGATCGCGGACGGCATCGCCGCCTTCACCGTGCCGGCGCCGTCGACGATCGCGATGTCGCCCATGTGCGTGGCCTTCGCCCGCAGGGCGTCGAGGAGGCCCATCCGGCGTAGGACCTCGAGGTGGACGCGGCCGCGGAAGTCGACGGCGTAGCCGCCGCCGCGCAGCGAGGGGGCGCGCTCCACGACCGTGACCCGGTGACCGGTGCGGTGCAACCACAGCGCGAGGGACGGGCCGGCGACGCTCGCACCGGAGATGAGGATGTCCATGGATCGGAAATATACATTCGTCTTATACGCTTGTATAGACCCTAGGATCTGGACCATGGGACATCGCGAGGACCTCCTCGACGGCGCCGTGCGCTGCATCTACGAGAAGGGCTACGGGCGGACCACGGCCCGGGACATCGTCGCCGCGTCCGGCACCAACCTCGGCTCGATCGGCTACCACTACGGCTCCACCGAGGCGCTGCTCAACGCCGCCCTCGAGAAGGCCCTCGAGGACTGGGGCATGCAGCTGGCCACCGCGCTGCTGGCCACCGACGCCGAAGGGCTGCACGGCCTGGAGCGCTTCGAGGCGTACTGGAACAGCGTCATCGCCTCGCTCGGCGCGCACCGGCCGGCGTTCATGGCCTCGTTCGACGCGTTCGTGCAGATGGAGCACGCGCCGGCGATCCGGGCGATGATCTCCGAGGGCATGCGCGACGCCCGCGGCATGTGGGCGTCGGTGTTCCACGGGGTCGATGCCGCGGCCGAGCCGCAGAAGGCGTTCCAGCTCGGCTCGTTCTACCAGGCCCTGATCAGCGGAGTGCTGACCCAGTGGCTGATCGACCCGGCCGACGCCCCCTCCGGCCATGACCTCGCCGAGGCGCTCCGGATGGTCGCCGCCTCACTGTGACCGCCCGCTTTGTCGGGTACTGCTCATCTTCCGTCCGTCCGTACCGATAGAGCGGTCGAAACGCTGACAGGGCTGAGCAAAGGGGTACCTCCGGTGGCATCGTTCGCCTCGCTCAAGGTCCGCCACAACATCATCATCGCCGTGGCCGTCGCCGGGCTCGTGGCCGCCGCGGTCGGCGGGATCGGCCTGTACAAGATCTCGGCGGTCGCGAAGAGCGCCGACGCGATGTACAGCCGGGCGCTGCTCCCCGCCGCCGACGCCGCCGACCTGCGCGAGGCGGTCTGGCAGTTCCGCTTCTTCGGCGTCGTGTCGACCACGGTCACCGACCCCGCCGGCCGCACCCGGTTCGCCGCGGAGCGCGACGCCGCCGCCGCGCGGATCGAGTCGGCGGAGGCGACGTTCGCCGGCCGCGACCTCGACGCCGCGCAGCGGGCCGCGATCGACCGGTTCACCACGGCCTGGGGCGAGTACACGGACATCCTCAAGCAGGGCCAGGGCCTGATCGCGGCCGGCCGGGCCGCCGAGGGGCAGGCGCTGCTCATCCAGCAGGGCACGCCGAAGGCGGAGGACGCGGTCAAGGACCTCGTCGCGGTGGCCGAGGCGTCCCGCTCGGCCGCGCAGGCCCGGCTCGCCGACGCCAACGAGGCCCGCGACCAGGCCCGGCTCCTGGTCGCCGTGGTCCTCGTCGGCGGGCTGATCCTCGCGGTCGCCGTCGGGCTCCTGCTGGCGCAGGCGATCCTCCGGCCGCTGCTGCAGGTCCGCGACGTGCTGACCGCCGTCGGCGAGGGCGACCTGACGAAGGAGGCGCGGTTCACGGCCGACAACGAGCTCGGCCAGATGGCGGCCGCGCTGGGCCGCGCGACGGGCCGGATGCGCACCGCCGTGGGCACGCTCGCCGACAGCAGCACCAGGCTCGCCGCCCGCGCCGACGAGCTGCAGCAGGCCAGTCACGGGCTCGCCGACGGCGCCGAGCGGACCGCGGGCGAGGTGTCGAAGATCAGCGGCTCGTCGCACGAGGTCTCCAGCAGCGTGCAGGCCGTGGCGTCCGGCGCGGAGGAGATGAACGCCTCCATCCGGGAGATCGCCGTCAGTACATCGGAAGCAGCGTCCGTCGCGGGCCAGGCGGTCGACGCGTCCGCCGCCGCGGAGCAGATCATGATCCGGCTCGGCTCCTCCTCGGCGGAGATCGGCGACGTCATCAAGGTCATCACGTCGATCGCCGAGCAGACCAACCTCCTGGCCCTCAACGCCACCATCGAGGCCGCCCGCGCGGGTGAGGCAGGCAAGGGCTTCGCGGTCGTCGCCGGCGAGGTCAAGGACCTGGCGCAGGAGACCGCGAAGGCCACCGAGGAGATCGGCCAGCGCGTCCGGGCCATCCAGACCGACACCACCGGCGCCGTCGAGTCCATCTCGGAGATCGCCCGGGTCATCGGCCGCATCAACGAGTACCAGACGACGATCGCCTCCGCCGTCGAGGAGCAGAGCGCGGTCACCACCAGCATGGCCACCGACCTGAGCGTCGCCGCGAGCGGCGCGGACCGCATCAACGGCGGCATCGGCGAGGTCGTGCAGGCCGCCGACAACACCATGCACGGAGCGCAGGCGACCCGCGCGGCAGCGGCCGAGCTGACCACGATGTCCGAGGAGCTGCGCGCGATCGTGGGCGGCTTCAAACACTGATCGGCGGGTTCGCCGGGGACTGCGCGCGGCGGTCCCCGGCGGGCAGGCCGTCCGACGTAGGCTCGTCAGCGTGCCGAGCCGGAACAGGACCACGACAGCTGCCATCGCACCTACGGACGCCGCCGCAGAGGTGAACGCCACGCCGGTCAAGAAGGCCGCGCCTCGGAAGGCCGCCGCCAAGGCGACCGCCGCCAAGGCGACCGCGGCGGAGGCGACCACCACGGAAGCGCCGCCGGCGAAGAAGGCCGCGGCGAAGAAGGGGGCGGTCAAGAAGGCCGTGAAGGCGGTCGAGGCCGTTGCAGAGGCGGCGGCGCCCGCGGGGCCGGACCTTGAGCAGACGCGCCGCGCGCGGCGGATCCTCAAGCTGCTCACCGCCCGGTATCCGGACCCGGTCCTGGAGCTGGACTTCGAGTCGCCGCTGCAGCTGCTCGTCGCCGCCGTCCTCGCCGCGCAGACGCTCGACGAGCGGGTCAACCTGGTCACCCCGGTGCTGTTCGCCAAGTACCCCACCGCGGCCGACCTCGCCGCCGCCGACCCGGCCGAGATGGAGGTGATCCTCCAGCCCGTCGGGTACTTCCGGAAGAAGACGCAGATCGTCATGAAGCTCGCGGCGACGCTGGTCGAGCGGCACGACGGCGAGGTGCCGACGACCCTCGACGAGCTGATCGAGCTGCCGTGGGTGGGCCGCAAGACGGCCAACATGGTGCTGGGCAACGCGTTCGGCACGCCGGCGATCTCCGTCGACACGCACGTCGGCCGGGTCGCGCACCGGCTCGCGTGGGGGCCGGAGAAGGACGTGGAGAAGACCGAGGCCGACGTCGCGGCGCTGTTCGAGCAGAAGGACTGGGTGCCGGTCAACCTGCTGCTGATCCTGCACGGGCGGCGCACCTGCCACTCCCGTAAGCCCGCGTGCGGCGCCTGCCCGCTCGCCGAGGAGTGCCCGTCGGCCGGCCTCGCCGGCAAGGGCGAGCTCGACCCGGAGAAGGCCAGGGCGCTGCTGAAGTGACCGCCGCAGAAGGGCCGGACGCCGCCGGAGCCGTCGCCGGTGGCAGACTGCCGCAATGCGCTTCGCCGACTTCGACGTCCTGCTGCGGCAGGCGTTGCGGCGCTACGCCGCCCTCGAACGCGACGGCGACGTCGCCGTCTTCGACCACTGGCGGGCCACCGAGGCCGACCTGGTCCGGGTCCAGCGGCGGCTCGGCGTGCGGCTGCCGGAGCAGTACCGCGGCTTCCTGCTGCGGTACGGCGCCGGCCGCTTCCTCTTCGTCGAGCTCCTCCCCGCCGACGAAGGCCGCCGCTGGGTGGAGACGCTGGTCGGCGCCAACGAGCCCGTCGACGAGCACGGCTCCGGGTTCGTCGCGGTCGCCCCGGTCGGCACCGGCGACTACTGGGGGTTCGTCGTCCGCGACGGGATCTGCGAGGACGCGGTCAGCTTCCGGTACCACGAGGACGGCGCCGTCGAGCCGGCGGCCGACGACTTCCTCGAGTTCGTCGCGGCGGAGGGCCTGCGCGTCGGGCGCTGACCGGCGCCGCGCGTCAGGCACCGAGCGACGCCGCGCGTCAGGCACCGAGCCACGCCGCGCGTCAGGCACCGAGCCACGCCGCGCGTCAGGCACCGAGCCACGCCGCGCGTCAGGCACCGAGCGACGCCGCGCGCCGGGCGGGGGCCGGCCGTGACCGAGCCGTTCGGCATCGGCGCCGAGGTGTGGCCGGGGCTGGCGAAGGTCACCGAGGAGGCCGGCGAGCTGCTGCAGGTGGTCGGCAAACTTGTGGCGACCGGCGGCCGCCCGGACCACTACGACGGCACGGACCTGCGCGACCGCCTGATCGAGGAGTGCGGTGACCTCCTCGCCGCGATCGGCTACCTCACCGCCGCCAACGGCATCGAGGACGCCGTCGCCGAGCGCGCCGCCCGCAAACGCCAGACCTTCGAAGGCTGGCACCGGCGGGAGGCCGAGCGGCGGGCGATCGTCAAGCCCCCCGGCCCTCACGATCGACCGCCACCCGGTCAGACCTCCGCGGCGGGTTCGGAGCCCTCCGAGACGGGGGCGCCCGACCTATGAAGACCCCCGGGACGCGAAATGGGTTGCGCCACCGTCCGGGATCGGCGCAGCATTGGCACATGTCGACGCGCGCCCTCCGACTCAACGAGCTGATGCGGGAGCGACCCGAGCTGGTCGAGCCGTACAGCAGCCGCTGACGCTGTACAAGAGCCGCTAACGCAACGCGGGCTGCCGGGTCTCACGCTGTGCGGACTCGATGACCTCGCCACGGGTCTCGCCGAGCCACACCACCGCGTTCACCGGCGTGCCCACCCGGCTCAGCATCCCGGTCTCGTCGGTCCACGCGACCAGCGGCAGCGGCTGCACGTGCTCGGTCTCCCAGCCGATGACCCGGCCGGCCTGGATGTCCTCGTCGGCGGCCGTGGCCAGCCACAACGTCTGCGTCTGCGGAATGATCGTCATGCTGTCAGTGATTCCCCGGCAACGGAAGGTGCAACCACGCCATGTCAGAGTTCGAAGCCCTGCTCGAGGAGGGTGCCTCCGCCCCCGTCGAGGGCTGGGACTTCTCCTGGTTCGAAGGCCGGGCCACCGAGGAGCGGCCGCCCTGGGGCTACGCGGAGCTGCTCGCCGAGCGCTACCGCACCGCCGGCAGCGCCCTGGACGTGCAGACCGGCGGCGGCGAGGTCGTCGCCTGGGCGCTGCGCAGGGCCAGCCAGAGAGCCAGCCAGAGGGCCGACCGGACGGCCGGGCGGGCCCCCTCACCGCTGGCGGCGACCGAGTCCTGGGAGCCGAACGTCGCGCTCGCCACGCGGGCGCTCGCCCCGTTCGGCGGCACCGTCGCGCACGTCGCCGACGAGGACCCGCTGCCGTTCGGCGACGCCGCGTTCGACCTCGTCAGCGCCAGGCACCCGGTCGTCGCGGTCTGGCCGGAGATCGCCAGGGTCCTGCGCCCCGGCGGCACCTACCTCGCCCAGCACGTCGGCGTCGGCTCCGCCCACGAGGTCACCGAGGCGATGCTCGGCCCGACCCCGGTCGGCCAGGGCCGCCACCCGGACACCGCGGCGGCCGACGCGCGGGCCGCCGGCCTCGAGGTGCGCGACCTGCGCGAGGTGAAGTTGCGGATGGAGTTCCTCGACGTCGCCGCCGTCGCGGTGTTCCTCCGGAAGGTGATCTGGATCGTGCCCGGCTTCACCGTGGCGGCGTACCGCGAGCAGCTGCGCGCCCTGCACGAGCGGATCCAGGCGGAAGGCCCGTTCGTCGCCCACTCCACCCGCTACCTGATCGAGTGCCGCAAGCCACATCGGAGCGACAGTGGGTGAACGGTCGTTGGGGGCGGGGATAGTTTGTGTGGAGAAGCACACCCGCCGCTGCCGCAGGAGAAACTCTGATGAGTGAGCCCGTGAACGTAACCGTGACCGGTGCCGCCGGCCAGATCGGCTACGCGCTGCTGTTCCGCATCGCGTCCGGTCAGCTGCTCGGCGCCGACACCCGCGTCAAGCTGCGCCTGCTGGAGATCCCGCAGGCCGTCCGCGCCGCCGAGGGCACCGCACTGGAGCTGCAGGACGGCGCGTTCCCGCTGCTGGCCGGCGTGGACGTGTTCGACGACCCGAAGCAGGCGTTCTCCGGCGCCAACGTCGCCCTGCTCGTCGGGGCCCGGCCCCGCACGAAGGGCATGGAGCGCGGCGACCTGCTCGAGGCCAACGGCGGCATCTTCAAGCCGCAGGGCGAGGCGATCAACGCCGGTGCCGCCGACGACATCCGGATCCTGGTCGTCGGCAACCCCGCCAACACCAACGCCCTCATCGCCCAGCGCAACGCGCCGGACGTGCCCGCGGACCGGTTCACCGCGATGACCCGCCTGGACCACAACCGGGCCGTGGCGCAGCTGTCGCAGAAGCTGAGCGTGCCGGTGTCGGAGATCCGCAAGGTCACGATCTGGGGCAACCACTCCGCGACGCAGTTCCCGGACATCCTGCACGCCGAGGTCTCGGGCCGGAACGCGGCCGAGGCCGTCGGTGACCAGCAGTGGTACGCCGACGAGTTCATCCCGCGGGTCGCCAAGCGCGGCGCCGAGATCATCGAGGTGCGCGGGGCGTCGTCGGCCGCGTCGGCCGCGTCGGCCGCGATCGACCACGTGTACGACTGGGTGAACGGCACCGCCGAGGGTGACTGGACGTCGGTGGCGCTGCCGTCCGACGGCTCCTACGGCGTGCCGGAGGGCCTGATCTCGTCGTTCCCGGTCGTCTCGCGGGGCGGCAAGTGGGAGATCGTGCAGGGTCTGGAGATCGACGAGTTCTCCCGGGCCCGGATCGACGCGTCGGTCGCCGAGCTGGCCGAGGAGCGCACCGCGGTGGAGCGTCTGGGCCTGATCTGAGCCCGGTAGGAAGTGCGCTGGCCCGCCCACCCCGCACGGTGAGCGGGCCAGCGGTCTCAGTGGGGCGTGCGGCCGAGCTCGTGCCAGCTCGACTCGGACAGCTCCACCTCGTAGTGCTTCGCCGCCACCGTCAGGTTGGCGAAGGCGAGGTCGCGGTCCTTGTCGTTGACGCCGCGGACCTGGTCGAACCGCGCGACCGCGTTGCGGACGTGCTTGGCGTCGGTGAGCGGCAGTTTGCGCTGCTCCGGGAACGCGTAGACGCTGTCGGGCAGGCGCTCGCGGGTCTCCTCGGACAGGGTGCCGTGCGCCTCGAACGGTCTCCAGGTCGTCTCCATGCCGTCCTCGTTCCCTGACGGCGCGATTCCGACACACCGACCCGGCATATCTCGGCCGCCCGTTCGCCGTTGGCTGCTCGGGGCGGTACCGTCTGGTCCGACGGACGAGGTCGAAGGAGATCACGAGTGAAGGTGGATGCCGGCGCGCGGCAGCGGCTGAATGCGTTCCTGGCGGCGCACGAGGAAGCGATCGTGCGGCAGTGGACGGAGATCGCCACCCGCACCTTGCGTGGGCGGCTCACCAGCGCCGAGCTGACCCTGCAGGTGCGGGACGTGCTCGGCGCGCTGCGGGCGATGCTCGGCCAGGACGCCGACGGCGATGTCGCGGGCGCCGAGGGCGGCGAGTCGCGGGCGGCCCTCGCTGAGCTGTCCCGGGCGTGGGCGCGGCAGGGCTTCTCGCCGAGCGAGACGGCGAGCCTCGTCTTCGCGGTCAAGGAGGTCGTGCTCAACCTGGGCGAGGCCGGCGCGGGTGAGCTGGCGACGACCGACTTCCTCGTGCTGTCGCTGCTCGTCGACGACATGGGCCTGTTCACGTTCGAGACCTACACGAAGGTCCGGGAGTCGGTGATCGCCGACCAGACCGAGCAGCTGCTGGAGCTCTCGACGCCGGTCGTGAAGCTGTGGGACGGCGTCGTCGCGGTGCCGCTGGTCGGCACGCTCGACTCGGCCCGCGCCCAGGTGGTCATGGAGAAGCTGCTGCAGACCCTGGTCGACACCGGATCCGGCTACGCGATCGTCGACATCACCGGCGTGCCGGCGGTCGACACGCAGGTCGCGCAGCACATCCTGAAGACGGTCGTCGCGGCGCGGCTGATGGGCGCGGAGTGCATCATCTCCGGCATCCGGCCGCAGATCGCGCAGACCGTGGTGGCCCTGGGCATCGAGTTCGGCGACATCGTGACGAAGTCCAACCTCGCCGACGCGCTGCTGCACGCGCTGCGGGCCAGCGGCGTCGAGGTGGTCCGCCGGGCGAGCCGCGACAAGGCGCTGTGATGGACCGCGTCCCCGTCCTGAAGATCGGCGAGATCCTGCTGGTCTCGATCCAGATCGACCTCGACGACCAGACCGCCCTGCAGCTGCAGGAGGACCTGTCGGACCGGATCGTGGAGACCGGCGCGCACGGCGTGGTGATCGACATCTCCGCCCTGGAGATCGTCGACTCGTTCATCGGCCGGATGCTGTCGACGATCGCGGCGGTGTCGCGGGTCCTGGACGCCGAGACGGTCGTGGTCGGCATGCGCCCGGCGGTCGCGATCACCCTGGTCGAGCTGGGCCTGTCGCTCCGCGGCGTCCGCACCGCGCTCAACGTCGACAAGGCCCTGGAGATCCTCGCCGAGGCCAAGCAGGTCCGCGGCGTGGGCGTGCTGGGCTTCCGCGGCTCCGACGACGTGCCGGTATGACCCAGCAGCAGGAGGAGCAGCGCCTGCAGATCGCCGACGACAAGGACGTGGTGCGGGTGCGCCAGGCGGTCCGGGTGATGGCGATCGCCGCGAAGCTGCCGCTGGTCGACCAGACGAAGCTGGTCACCGCGGCGAGCGAGCTGGCGCGCAACACGCTCATCCACGGCGGCGGCGGGCACGCCGTGGTCGGCCAGGTGCACAACGGGCGGCGGGCCGGCGTCCGCGCCGAGTTCGTCGACGCCGGACCGGGCATCGCCGACCTGGACCTGGCCTTCACCGACGGCTACACCACCGGCAGCGGGCTGGGGCTGGGGCTCAGCGGCTCGCGCCGCCTGGTCGACGAGTTCGACATCGTCACCGCCGCCGGGGAAGGCACCCGGATCACGGTGACGAAGTGGGCACGGTGACACCGCCCGCGGCGGCCCCCAATCAGGTCCCGCTGGTCGAGGAGCTCGGCTGGATCCCCGTCGACGAGGCGGGCGCGGCGGGTGTCGCCCGGCGGGTCGCCGTCGACCTCGCCCGCCGGCTCGGCTTCAGCGACGAGCGCACCGGCGAGGTGGCGATCGTCGCCGCCGAGCTGGCGAGCAACCTGCACCGGCACGCCGACGTGGGCGCGCTGTCGGTGCGGTGCCTGCGCAGCGGCGACACCGGCGGCGTGGAGCTGGTGGCCGTCGACAGAGGTCCGGGCATGGCGGATCTGGTTTTCAGCGGCTCCGACGGCACGAGCACCGCCGGAACCCTCGGGATCGGGCTGGGCGCGGTGCGCCGGCTGTCGAGCCACTCGGGCGGCTACTCGCTGCCCGGCAGGGGCACCGTCCTGGCCGCGCAGCTGTGGCCCGACCGCCGCGACGTCGGGGTGCCGGTCGTCGCCGGCCTGACCCGGCCGATCACGGGCGAGGCGGTGTGCGGTGACCGCTGGGCGGCGCGGGTGCGCGACGGTGCGCTGCTCGTGCTCGTCGCCGACGGGCTCGGGCACGGCGCTCTCGCCGCGACGGCCGCGAACGCCGCCGTCGACGCGTTCCTCACCGGTGACCTGGACGCGCCGGCGGCGATCGTGGAGCGACTGCACCGGCTCGTCTCGCACACCCGCGGCGCGGCCGTGTCGGTGGCCCGCGTCGAGGATCGCACGGTGCGCTTCGCCGGCCTGGGCAACGTGGCGGGCGTGGTCGCCTCGCCCAGCGGGGAGCGCCGCGGCATGGTCAGCATGCCCGGCATCGTCGGGCACCAGTCGCGGGGCGTCCGCGAGTTCACCTACGACCTGCCGCCGGAGGCGGTGGTGGTCCTGCACTCCGACGGCGTGTCGGACCGCTGGACCCTGCGTGACTACCCGGGCCTGAGCCGCCAGGACCCGCTGCTCATCGCCGGCACCCTGCTGCGCGACGCCGGTGTGCGCCGCGACGACGCCTGCGTGGCCGTGGTGCGGCCATGAGCGAGTCCCCTGGGCCGGTGCGGGAGCCGCTGCTGCGGATGACGCTGCGCGAGGACCAGGACGTGTTCGTGGTGCGCCAGCGCGGCCGTGAGGTCGCCGCCGCCCTCGGCATGGAGCATCAGGACCAGGTCAGGGTCGCGACCGCGCTCAGCGAGATCGGCCGGCACGCGATCGGCGCCACGGTGACGTTCACCGCCGAGGTTTCCGGACGGCCCCGTCTGGTCATCGTTGTAGAAGCGGACGGCATCGGGATCAGTCCGCCCGAAGGCACGGCGGCTGCGGGGCGGTTGATGGACGAGGTGCACGTGGAACGGGACCGGATCAGCCTGATGCGCAGGCTGCCCGCCCAGGTCGGCCAGGAGCGGCTGGCCACGGCGCGGGAGGAACTGGCCGCCAGCCGGCCCACCACCGCGCTGGACGAGCTCAGTGTCCAGAACCGGCAGCTCGTGAGCGCACTGGAGGAGGTCCAGGCGCACCGCGACGAGCTGCTCACCCTCAACGCGGAGCTGGAGGAGACCAACCGCGGGGTGATGGCGCTCTACACGCAGCTGTCCGAGGAGCTGGAGCAGACCAACCAGGGTGTCGTCGCCCTGTACGCGGAGCTGGAGGAGCGCTCCGCGCAGCTGCGGGAGGCCAACGAGGCGAAGAGCCGGTTCCTGGCCAACGTGTCGCACGAGCTGCGCGCGCCCGTGACCGCCATCATCGGGCTGACGCGGCTGCTGCTGGACCCCCGCTCCGAGCCGCTCACCGCCGACCAGACGCACCAGCTGGACCTCGTCCAGGGCTCCGCCGCGGACCTGCTCGCGCGCGTCAACGACCTGCTGGACCTGGCGAAGGCCGAGTCCAACCGGATCGAGCCCAACTGGGCGCCGGTCGACCTGAGCGCGGTCTTCGGCCAGCTGCGCGGCACCCTGCGTCCCCTCGCCAAGCCGGGCGTGCGGTTCGAGATCGCCGACCCGGCCGAGCCCGTGGAGCTGGTCACCGACGAGGTGCTGCTCACCCAGATCCTGCGCAACCTGCTCACCAACGCGCTGAAGTTCACCGAGGCGGGCAGCGTCGCGATGGGCGCGCTCGTGCTCGACGGCCGGCTGCACATCGCGGTCGCCGACACCGGCATCGGCATCCCGTTCGCCGAGCAGCGCCGGATCTTCGAGGAGTTCCACCAGGTCCGCGGCGCCCACCAGGCGGGCGGGACGGGCCTCGGGCTGCCCTACGCGCGGCGCCTGGCGACCCTGCTCGGCGGCGGGCTCAGCATGGTCAGCGAGCCGGGGGAGGGCAGCACGTTCACCCTCGACCTGCCGCTGCGCCCCGCGCCGGAGGACGACCAGGACCTGCCGCACGTGCGGGCGGTGCTCGTCGTCGACGACGAGGCGGCCGCCCGTCAGGTGCTGCGCGAGCACCTGACCGGCATCGCCGAGCACGTGCACGAGGCCGCCGACGCCCGTTCGGCGCTCGCGATCGCGGCGCGGGAGCGGCCGTCGCTGATCTTCCTGGACCTGCGGATGCCGGGCGGTGACGGCGGCGAGCTGATCGCCGCGCTGGCCGGCGTGCCGGAGCTGAGCGGTGTACCGGTCGTGGTGGTGACCGGCGCCGACGTGGGGCACGTCCCGGGCGCCGCCGCGGTCCTGGCCAAGCCCGCGCTGACCCGCCGGATGATCGCCGACGTCGTCGCCCGAGTGACGGCATGACCGGGCCGGAGCGCAGCGGAGGAGCCGGTCATCATGGGCACAGTGTTGGGTCGCGGCGACGCCGGAGCGTAGCGGAGGCGGCGTCATGACCGGGCCGGAGCGCAGCGGAGGAGCCGGTCATCATGGGCACAGTGTTGGGTCGCGGCGACGCCGGAGCGTAGCGGAGGCGGCGTCGTGACCGGCGAGGCCGCGGCAGACATCCTGGTTGTCGACGACAGCCCCTCCAAGCGGTACGTCATCACCAGCTGGCTGCGCCGCGACGGGCACCGGGTCGCCGAGGCCGCCACCGGCCTGGAGGCGCTCCACCTGCTGCACACCGAGGGCCTGCACGCGGAGCTGGTCGTGCTCGACGTACGGCTGCCGGACATCGACGGGTTCGAGGTCGCGGAGCGGATCAAGGAGGACCCGCGGACCACCGCCGTCCCCGTGATCCACATCTCGGCGACCGCCGTCCACGTGGTGGACCGCACCCAGGGCCTCAACCGGGGCGCCGACGCGTACCTGGCCGAGCCGATCGACCCGGACGAGCTGCTCGCCACCGTGCGGGCGAAGTTGCGCGAGTACCGGGCCCGCCGCCGCGCCGAGCGTCTCGCCGGCCGGCTGACGCGGCTGGTGGACACCACGACCGAGTTCAACGCCGCGACCAGCCTCACGGACCTGCTGCTGGCCGCCGCGACCGGCGCCGCCCGGGTGTTCGAGGGTCCCGCCGCCGTCGCCGCCTCCTCGGAGGAGTCCGGGCCGATCGCGGTGCAGGTCGACGCCGTGGGCGGCGACCCGGTGCTGCGCCCGGCGATGCGCGACCAGTTCGAGCTCGACCCGCTCGACGGCCAGGCCGGCATCGTGCTGTTCCCGCTGGACGACGGCCCGTGGTGGCGGGGCGCGGTGTGGCGGGTCGTCGGGCGGGCCAAGCCGGGCCGGGAGCCGGTGCACGTCGCCGTGCCCGCGGAGGGTTTCAGCGACGACGACGCCGACCTGCTGCGCCAGTTCGGCCAGGCGGTCGCTCTCGCGGTCGAGGCGCTGCGCAGCTACGACGAGGAGCGGCGCACCGCGCTGACGCTGCAGCAGAGCATGCTGCCCCGGAGCCTGCCCGCGGTGCCGGGCGTGCAGCTCGCGGTGCGGTACCAGCCGGCCAGCGAGCACGCGTCGGTCGGCGGCGACTTCTACGAGATCCTGCGGGTGGACGGCCGGCTCGTCGCGGCGATCGGCGACGTCGCCGGGCACTCGCTGCGCGCCGCCACGATCATGGCGGAGGTCCGGCACGCGCTGCGCGCCTACCTGGTGGAGGACTCGTCGCCGGGGCCGAGCATGGAGCGGCTCAACCGGATGATGCTGCGGCTGCTGCCCGAGGAGATCGCGACGATGTGCCTGCTCAGCATGGATCCGGCCAGCGGGGAGGTGCGGCTCACCAACGCCGGGCACCCGCCGCCGCTGCGGGTCCGGGACGGGCGGGTCAGCCTCGTGGAGGGGCGGGTGGCGCTGCTGGGCGTGCCGACCTCGCACGAGGACGAGATCCGGCTGACGCTGGCGCCGGGGGAGACCCTGATCCTGGTGACCGACGGGCTGATCGAGGTCCGCGGGCACACCTTCAACGAGGGGCTCGACGCGCTGTGCCGCGCCGTCGGCGAGGTCGAGGACGACCTGGAGCAGTTCTGCGACCGGCTGCTGAGCGCCCTGAGCGCGGGGTCCCGGGACGACGACGTGGCCCTCTTGGTGATCCGCAGGGTGGATTTCGGCTGAACCGGTTGCGCCGTGCCCACCGACCGAACACGCTGCGTGAAACGAATGGGGGGCAACACCATGGCGGTCTGTGAGACCTGCGGCAACGACTACCACATGAGCTTCGAGATCCGGACGGTCGGCGGCGGCGTGCACGTCTTCGACTCCTTCGAGTGCGCGATCCACCGGCTGGCGCCGGTCTGCGAGCACTGCGGCACGAAGATCGTCGGCCACGGCGCCGAGGTGTCCGGCAACTTCTACTGCTGCGCGCACTGCGCCCGCACCGCCGACCAGGCGCTGGGCCTGGAGATCCGCGACACGGTGGGGGCGTACCCCGGGTGAGCCTTGCCGGTGCCCCGCATGATTGGCTCTTGGAGCAGCAGGGCATTGGTTGAGGCACACGTCGCGGAGGAGCAGCTGTGGTGGTCCTGGGTATCGACATCGGCGGTTCGGGCATCAAGGGAGCGCCGGTCGACCTGGCAACCGGCGAGTTCACCGCCGACCGGCACCGCATCGAGACCCCGCAGCCGGCGGACATCACCGCCGTCGTCGACACGGTCGCGGCGGTCGTCGCGCAGTTCCCGCCGGCGAGCAGCGTCGGGATCACGTTTCCCGCCGTCGTGCAGCACGGGGTGACGAAGACCGCCGCCAACGTCGACGCGTCGTGGGTCGACGCGCCGGCGGAGCAGCTGTTCAGCGACAAGCTGGGGCGGCCGGTGACGGTCCTCAACGACGCGGACGCGGCCGGGGTGGCCGAGATCGAGTACGGGGCCGGCAAGGGCGTCGGCGGCCTGGTCGTGATGGTCACCCTCGGCACCGGCATCGGCAGCGCCCTGTTCATCGACGGGAAGCTGGTGCCCAACACCGAGTTCGGCCACCTGCAGATGAGCGGGCTGCACCTGCACGGCGGCGACGCCGAGGACTACGCCTCGGACCGCATCCGCGAGGTCGAGGGCCTCGCCTGGCAGGACTGGGCCGAGCGGGTCCAGGTCTACCTGCGCCACCTGCACGCGCTGCTGTGGCCCGACCTGATCATCATCGGCGGCGGCGTGAGCAAGAAGACGGACAAGTGGCTGCACCACGTCTCGGTGCCCACGAAGGTCGTCCCGGCGACCCTGCAGAACAACGCCGGCATCGTCGGCGCGGCGCTGCTGGCATCCAGACGGGCGCACTGAGCGCACGCGCGTGCGCTGATAGGGCACGATGGGTCGCATGGGGGACATGCCCGCGCCGTTGCGTGCCGGGGACCCGGCGACCGTCGGGTCCTACCGGCTGCTCGGCGTGCTCGGCGTCGGCGGCATGGGCACCGTCTACCTCGCCGCCGGCCCCGGCGACCGCCGGGTCGCGCTGAAGGTCATCAACCCGGTCTGGCACGGCGACCCGCAGTTCCTGCAACGGTTCGCGGCCGAGGCCGCCGCCGCGTCGCGGGTCGCCGGGTTCTGCACCGCGCGGGTCCTCGACGTGGCCCTGGACGGCCCGGTGCCGCACCTGGTGACGGAGTACGTGTCCGGGCCGTCCCTGCACGACTACGCGACCGTCAACGGGCCGCTCGGCGGCCAGGTCGAGGCGGTCGCGGTCGGGGTCGCGGCGGCGCTGACCGCAATCCACGCCGTCGGGCTCGTGCACGCCGACCTGAGCCCGCGCAACGTGCTGCTGTCACCGTTCGGCCCGAAGGTCATCGACTTCGGCGTCGCCCGCCCGCACGGCCACGACGGGCCCGTCGGGCAGCTGTTCGGCACGCCGGGGTGGCTGGCGCCGGAGCAGGAGCGCGGCGCCCCGCCCAGCCAGGCCTCCGACGTGTACGCGTGGGGCGTCCTCGTCGCGTGGGCGGGCACGGGCGTGATGCCGGCGGGTGCCGTCCCGGACGGGCTGGCGCCCGGCATCGCCGAGATCGTGGCCCGGGCGCTGCGGCCCGACCCGGCGGCCCGGCCGACGGCCCGCCAGCTGCTGCTCGCGCTCGTCGGCGACGACGACCCGGCGGCGGTGCACGTGACGTCGCCGCGCGTCGACCCCCGGACCCGCTCCACGGCCGGCCCCGCGGCCGGCCCCACGGCGAAGGTCCGCGGCGCCGCGCCGCCGGTGCCGCCCCGGCCGCCCACGGGCCGGTTCGCGCCCGGCGCCGCGCCGGTCATCCCGGTGTCGCCGACGGCGGTGCACGCGATGCCCGTCTCGCCGGTGCCGGTCAGCCCGACGATGCTCGACCCCACTCTCGGTGTCCCGGTGTCGTCCCAGTATGCGGACCCGGGTCGTGGGCGCCCGCCGCTGCCGCCGGTGCCGCCTCCTCCCCGCCGCCCGCCGCGCCGCGTCGGCGGGGCGGTGGCCGCCGTCGTCGCGGTGCTGATCGTGCTCGGCTGCCTGTGGGGCGTGTTCAACCTCGCCGACTCGGCCGGCTCGGGCAAGGACGGCGCCGCGAAGGCGGGCCCCAGCACCGCCGCGCCGGCGAGCAAGGTGCCGTCGAAGAAGCCCAGCCCGGTCGGCACCGACGGCGGCGTCCGCTTCACCGTCACCGGCTTCGAGTGCGGCGTGAAACGCATCGGCGACTGGCCGATCGTCAAGGACGCCGAGGGCGAGTTCTGCCTGGTCGAGGTGCGGGTCGAGAACCTCGGCACCGGCAGCACCCGCATCTATCAGGGCTCGCAGCGGCTGCGTGACACCGACGGCAACGACCACAAGGCCGACGACTGGTCGTGGCTCTACAACGCCGAAACCCGACCGCTTTACGGGGAAATCAGGGCCGGCAAGCCGGTCACCGGCACGCTCGTCTTCGACGTGCCGAAGGGGCTCCGGTTCGACGTCCTGGTGGTCAAGCAGCAGCCGCTCAGCGACGGCACCGTCATCCACCTCCCCGGTCGGTAGAGCGCTTTCAGGGGCGTGCCCGCGCGTCACCGCGACGGCGGGCGCGTCGGCGTGCTGTGAGCAAACACCACCGTCCGAGGCCTTGGCAAGCTTTTCCCAGGCGTTACGTTTCGTTACCACCGTGTTATTGACACCACAGTCCGCAATCGGATTTAGTGTGCCGGAACCGGTTGCGGAACCGGTTCCAGAAAACGCTCTCTTGCCAGAAAGCGCTCTCACAGAGAGGATCGCGGCGTGCCGATCACCATCGCCGATGTTGCCTCACGGGCCGGGGTCAGCAAGACCACCGTCTCGCGGGTGCTCAACGGCAAAGGCGAGGTCGACGAGTCGACCGCGGCACGGGTGCGGAGGGTCATCGACGAGCTGGGTTACACGCCCAGCGCGCGGGCGGTCAACCTCGCCCGGGGCCACACCAGGGTCATCGGGATGTTGGTGCCTTCGCTGATCTGGCCGTGGATGGGCGAGATCGTGCAGGGAGCCGTTGACGTCGTCGAAGCGGAGGGTTACGGGTTGCTGCTCTTCACGTGCAACCGTGGCGCCGAGTCGATGCGCCAGTTCTCGGCGCAGGTCTCCGGCAAGGCCTTCGACGGCCTGCTGGCGATCGAGCCGGAGGGCACCCTGGACTACCTCGCCGACCTGTATGCCGGCGGCCTGCCGGTGGTGCTCATCGACGACCGCGGCGACAAGCCGCTCATGCCGTCGGTGGGGACCACCAACCGGGCCGGCGGGGCCCTGGCCGCCCGGCATCTGGTCGAGATCGGCCGGCGGCGCCCCCTCGTCATCACCGGATCCGAGAAGTTCGGCTGCACGCAGGACCGGCTCGGTGGCTTCGCGGACGTGTTCGCGGCCGCCGGTCACCCGGTCGACCCGCGTTTCGTGATGGAGGGCGACTTCACCTACGACTGCGGCTCCCAGGCGATCCGGCGGGCGCTGGACCTGGGGCTGGAGTTCGACTCGGTCTTCGCCCACAACGACCTGTCCGCGGCGGGCGCCCTCCAGGGGCTGCGCCAAGCGGGCCGCGCGGTGCCGGATGATGTCGCCCTCGTGGGCTTCGACGACATCGTCCACGCCGCGCACACCGAGCCACCACTCACGACCATCCGCCAGCCGATGCGGCAGATGGGCGAGATGGCGGCCCGGCGGCTCATCGCACACTTCGACGGCACGCCGTTGACGAGTGAGCCCAACATCCTGTCCACCACGCTCGTCGTGCGGTCCTCGACCATGCCGGCGTAGCCCGAGCGCTCCACCGCACCATCCCCGCACCAACCCGCACCACCCGGCACGACGCACCACCGATACCGCACCAAAGGGCGGGACCTGCCGCAAGAAGGCCCCGTCGTCCTACCCCGAATGCCCGCCCCACCTGTCGATCCAGGTACGTAAGGAGACACCCCCGTGCATACCAGACGCTCCGTTGTGCTCGGCCTCGCCGGGTTGCTCGCCACCGGCGCTCTCGCTGCGTGTGGCGACTCGCCGAACGCCGACAACGCGAAGAAGGGCCCGACGGTCCTCAACGTCGGCATGCCGAACGGCCCGCAGACCGAGAACCAGAACCCGTTCCTCAGCACCTCCGCGGCGTCCAAGTCGGGCTACCGCTGGGCGCTCTACGAGCCGCTGATGATGTGGAACCCGGTCAAGCCGGCCGACCCGATGAAGCCGTGGCTCGCCACCAAGGCGGAGTGGTCGAAGGACTACACCTCGGTCAAGGCCACCATCCGTGACAACGCCACCTGGTCCGACGGCCAGAAGGTCACCGCCGAGGACGTCGCGTTCACGTACAAGCTGCTGCGTGACAACGAGGCGCTCAACACCGGTGGTCTCACCATCTCCGACGCCTCGGCCAGCGGCGCGGACGTGACCATCACGTTCAAGAACCCGCAGTTCGTCAGCCAGCACAAGGCCATCGCCCAGGTCCCGATCGTCCCCAAGCACATCTGGGAGAAGGTCTCGGACCCGAAGGCGGAGCTCGCCAAGAACCCGATCGGCTCCGGCCCGTACACGCTGAAGTCGTTCACCCCGCAGACCGCCACGCTGACGGTCCGCGACAAGGGCTACTGGCAGGCGCTGCCGCAGGTCAAGGAGCTGCGGTACACCTCCTACACCGACAACAACGCGCAGACCACCGCGCTCGCCAACGGTGAGTCGGAGTGGAGCTTCGTCTTCATCCCCAATGTGAAGACGGTCTTCATCGACAAGGACGCCGCGCACCACAAGATCTGGGCCCCGCCGGTCCTCGGCATCCACGGCCTGTACATCAACACCACCAAGGCGCCGTTCGACGACAAGAACCTGCGCGTGGCCATGAGCATGGTCATCGACCGTGACGACATCTTCAACACGGCCGAGGCCGGCTACTTCCACCCGCTGGTGAAGAGCGTGACCGGTCTGCCCAGCCCCGCCGGCGACGCGTTCCTCGCGCCGGAGTTCAAGGGCAAGGACTACAAGATCGACATCGAGGGCGCCAAGGCGCTCCTCACCGCCAACGGCTACAAGTACGAGGGCACCACGCTGAAGGACAAGACGGGCAAGGCCGTCACCCTGACGCTGACCGACCCGGCCGGTTGGTCGGACTACCAGACCTCGCTGGAGATCGTGAAGGCCAACCTTCAGAAGATCGGCATCGAGGCGACGGTCGAGAAGGCCAACCAGGACGCGTGGTTCAAGAACGTCGAGGCCGGTCAGTTCGACGCGGGCTTCCGGTGGACCAACGGCGGTAACACGCCGTACGACATCTACCAGACGATCATGGACGGCGACCTGCTCAAGCCGGTCGGCACCGCCAGCCCCGCCGGTAACTTCGGGCGCTTCAACAACCCCGAGGCCACCAAGGCGCTGCGCGACTACCAGTCGGCGACCGAGGACTCGGTCCGTGTCGAGGCGATGAACAAGCTCCAGAAGATCTTCGTCGAGCACATGCCGATGATCCCCGTCGGCGCCGACAATGTCGGTGGGGCCTACTCCACGAAGCAGTGGACCGGCTGGCCGGACGACGCCAACCCCTACGGCGCCGCCCAGCCCACCCAGGCGAACGCGCTCGACGTGATCCTGCACCTCAAGCCGGCCTCCTGACCGGTCGCTAGTGACGGCGCTCCCCGGGTTGCCCGCGCGGGCAACCCGGGGAGCGCCACCCCCGGACGGCACCCCCAGACACGAACAACGGCCGGAGGGTTGGGGGAAGCACCGGGGCGCCGGG
>NZ_JBEXUD010000065.1:0-51506 GCF_040614215.1 Dactylosporangium sp. NPDC006015 | reverse complement strand
GATCCCGGCGCCGATCCACAGCAGCCCCTTGTGCTCCCGGACGCCCTGCCAGATCCCCCCCGAGCAGGGCCAGGCCGGCGGCGACGCCGCTCGCGCGCAGCACCGAGCCGGTCTCCGCGGACGGCGGGGCACCTGCCAGAACGTGCCCCAGCAGCAGCCCCAGCCCGAATCCCGCGGGTGCGGCGGCCAGCAGCGGCACCAGGTGCTGCCCGGCGGCCAGCCGCAGCGTCCGGCGGCGGGTGCTGCCGCGCAGCTTCAGCAGGGCGACGTCGCCGCGCCGGTCACCGGCGGTGTGGCGGCCGGCGAGCCCGAGCGCGAACCAGCACAGGATCACCGCCTGCAGGACGCCGGTGAGCACGCCGCGGCGGATCGCGGCCCGGTCGGCGGCGATGCGGGCGAGCAGGTCCTGGGTCGGCGCGACCAGGTAGTAGCCGCCGGAGCGCAGGGTGTATTCGGCGCGCCGCAGCCGCTCGTCGAGGTCGCCGCCGGCGAGTGCCTGCGCCGGGACGGTCGTCGTGTAGTCGAACGTCGGGTCGGCGAACCGGCTGCTGGCGAACGTGTCTGCGGCGACGAAGAACGGGTCTGCGGCGACGGACCGGTCGCGGCGGAAGAGCGGGTTGGCCCAGTAGAGGCCGGCGGGGTCCGCGAGCTCGTAGCGGCCGACGACGCGCAGCCGCTCCTGCGGCGCGCCGGGCTGGGTGCTCAGCAGCACCGTGTCGCCGATGCGGAGGTTGTACGCCGCGGCGGTGGCGCCGCTGACGACGGTCTCACCGGCCGCCTGCGGGCAGCTGCCCTCGACGCGCATGTGCTCGCACGCGCCGTCGCGGTATGCGGCGACGACGCTCGCCCCGCCGCTGCCATACGACATGGACACGGCGATGCCGAGGACGGGCGCGGCGTCGCGGACGGTCAGGAGCCGCTCCACACCGGCGCGGAACGTGGTGAGCGCGACGGTCGCGTCGCCGTCCGTGTCGCTCTGCCTGCGCACCGACAGCATGCGCTGGGTGGCGGGCGCGACCGCGACGTCGGCGGCGACGGCGCGGCGCTCGGCGGCGGCCGCATACCAGGGACCGGCGGCCGCGGCGGTGACGAGCAGGAGCGCGAGCGCGAACACGGTCCACGCCTGCGCGGTGCGCGCCCGCAGCGCACCCAGCACCAAACGGAGCACGGCACCCTCCTCGACCCGGCGCCCGGAGCCTACGCACCGGGCACGAATGAACCTACGTGCCGGGTACGACAGAAAACCACGCGCCGCGGAGCGGCAGAAGACCACGTGCCGCGGAACGGCAGAACACCGCGTGCCTGGTGGGACGGAAACGACGGTGGGCCCCGGCGTCGTGTGCCGGGACCCACCGTTCGTGGCGCCGCTCGCCTCCGCAGTCGATAGGGCAGTACGGAGACTGAGGGCTTGTACTGTCTTGGTTGCCGGTCCGCGACGCGCTCAAACATCGCGTCCTTTATGGACGGTCAGCCCTCCTCGGCGGCGGAGAGAAGCTCGCGCAGCAGCGCGGAGAGCTGCCGGCGGCGCGGCTCGGGCAGCCGCTCGAAGACCTCCCGCTGCTCGGCCAGGCCGACGGCGACGGCCTCGTCGACGAGCACCCGGCCGGCGCCGGTCAGCGTGACCACGAGGCCGCGACGGTCGGCGGGGTCGGGCGAGCGGGCGACGAGCCCGGCCCGCTCGAGGCGGTCGAGGCGGCCGGTCATCCCGCCCGAGGTCAGCATGAGCGACGAGGTCAGCGCCTTCGGCGACAGCTGGAACGGCTCGCCCGACCGGCGCAGCGTCGCGAGCACGTCGAACTCGCCGCGGTTGAGGCCGAGCGCTCCGTACACCCGCTCCTGCCGGTCACCGACGATCTTCGCCAGGCGGTACACGCGACCGAACGCCGCCATCGCCTCGGTCTCCAGCTCCGGTCGCTCGCGGGCCCACTGCTCCACGATCCGGTCGACGTCGTCTGCCACGTCCACCATCCTCGCACATCTTGCTTCTAAGTAGCTTACTGCTAAGCTACTTAGTCATGAGGAACCTAGCCGCGACGACCGCCATCGCCCCCGCGCTGTGGGGCACCACCTACCTCGTCACCACGGAGTTCCTGCCCGACGGCCGTCCGCTGCTCGCCGGGACGCTGCGTGCCCTGCCGGCCGGGCTCCTGCTGGTCGGGGCCGCGGTCACCGCCGCCGGGCGCCGCGGCCTGCCGTCCGGCGCCTGGTGGTGGCGCGCGGCGGTGCTCGGGTTCCTGAACATCGGCCTGTTCTTCGCCCTGCTGTTCGTCGCCGCCTACCGGCTGCCCGGTGGGATCGCGGCCGTGCTCGGCGCGCTCGGCCCGTTCGTCGTGGCGGCGCTCGCGTTCGGGCTGCTCGGCCAGCGTCCCGCGGTGCGCGTCCTGCTCGCCGGCGCCGCGGGCGTGGCCGGCGTGGGGCTGCTGGTGCTGCGCTCCGACGCCGCCCTCGACCCGATCGGCCTGGCCGCCGCGGCCGCCGGCATGGTGTCGATGTCCCTGGGCACGGTGCTGGGTCGCCGCTGGGGCACGCCGCCCGGGCTGCCGGACCGCCGCACGGCACTGCTGGCGCTGACCGGCTGGCAGCTGACCGTCGGCGGCCTCCTGCTCGCCCCGGTGATGCTCGTCGTCGAGGGGTTTCCGCCGGTACTGACGTGGACCAACGCGGCAGGCTTCGGCTACCTCTCGCTGGTCGGCACCGCGGGCGCCTACTTCCTGTGGTTCCGCGGCGTGACGTCCCTCGCGCCCGCCAGGGTCACGCTGCTCGGCCTGCTCAGCCCGGTCGTCGCGGCGGTGGTCGGCTGGCTCGCGCTGGACCAGTCGCTCTCCCCCGGCCAGCTGCTCGGCGCCGTCGCCGTCCTCGCCGCCGTCGTCGTGGGCACCCGCTCGGCGCCCTCCTCCGGTGCGGCCGCCACCCCGACCGGTCCGGACAGCTCGCCGGCGAGCCCCGCCACGCCCGTCACCCGGACCGATCGAGCGGTGCTCGGGCAGCGGCGATCGCTGATGTACCGGTAACCTGGCCCCTCCGATGGGTTCGAGCCGTGTGTACGGGGGGATCGTGTCCGAGGAGATCTGGCGCGCCTGGGCCGGGCGGGCGCTCGCCGCCGTCGCGGTCGTGGGCGCGGCCGTGGCGCTGGTCGGCCTCACCACCGGCGCCTGGGCCACCTGCACGCTGCACGGCCTGAGCACCGCCCGGGGCGACCACGGCACCGACCCGGCCCGGCGCCTCGACGTCGACCTGTTCCCCGACGGCCGGGTCGCGGCCCACGGCGAGTCCTCGATGCTGCGGACGTACGACGACGGGGCGCACGCCGCCGTCCGCTCGGCGCTCGGCCACGCGATCCCCGGCCTGCTGGACGGGTTCGCCATCGCCTGCGTGGTCGCGATCGGGCTGCTGGCGCTCGTCGGCACCGTCCGGCGGCTGCCGGCGCACCTGTGGACGGTCGCCTGCGCGGTCGCCGCGGGGGCGCTCGTGACGGTGGCCGTGCTGCGCTTCGAAACCCTGGCGGCGCTCGCCGCGTTCGCGCCCGGCGTGGCCTCGGACTTCGAGGTCCACGGCACGCCCCTCGCCGGCTGGACCACGGCCGCGCTGGTGGTGTACCTCGTCGCCGCGGCGGCCCACCCGCTGCTGCGCGAGCCCACCGACACCTGACCACCGGCGGCCACCAGCCACCGCGCGTACCCGCCAACGCCTGACCACCGGCGGCCACCCGCCGCCCCACGAGCCAGCCGACCCTGACCACCGGCAGCCACCCGCCACCCCACGAGCCAGCCGACCCTGACCACCGGCAGCCACCCGCCACCGCGCGTACCCACCAACGCCTGACCACCGGCGGCCACCCGCTGGCCCACGGGCTGGCCGACCCTGACCACCGGCGGCCACCCGCCGCCCCACGAGCCGGCAGGCGCTGACCAGCCGGCCTCACCCGCGATGCTTCGCGACACCGCCGGCGTTCACGCCTGGCCGTGCGACTCCACCGGCGTCCGGTCGCCGTCCCGGCCGGCGCGACGGCGGCGGTGGCGTTCGACGGCGAGCCCGCCGACGGTGAGCACCAGCAGCGTCGCGAGGGCCGCCCACATCGGCCAGTGGCCCGGCTGCGATCCGTAGGCGCCGACGGTGACGTACGCGGTGGTCGCCGGCAGGATGCCGACGAGGGTGCCGAGGACGAAGTCGCGCAGCCGCACCGACGTCAGCCCGGCGACGTAGTTGACGGCGGTGAACGGCACGATCGGGATCAGCCTGGCGACCACGATGGTCCGCAGCCCGTTGCCCGCCAGCAGGCTGTCGAGGCGGTCGATGCGGCCGCCGGTCAGCCACCGCACGGAGTCGCGGCCCAGCAACCGCCCGAGGTGGAACGCCGCCACCGCCCCGAGCATCGCGCCGCTGACGACGACCGCGACCCCGGCCGGCACCCCGAAGAGCGCCCCGGCGGCCAGCGTGAAGACCGTCTTCGGCAACGGCGAGAGCGACACCACGGCGTACAACACGCTGAACGCGACCGGCGCCCACCATCCGAGCCCGAGGACGTCCTCCCGCAGCCGCTGCTGGTCGGGCACCCCGATGAGGACCGCCGCCGCCACCACCAACGCCACCAGCGAGAGCAGCCCGGCGACGTGCAGCAGCGCGGCACGAACGGTCATGATCCCATCATGCCTTCACCTGCCGGTCCGCGCTCCGGTGGCGGGGTGAGGGCGGTGCGGAGGAGGTGTTCGGCGGTCGCGGCCAGGGCGGCGTGGTCGAGGGTGTCGTCGAGGACGGTCTGCAGGAGGAGGCCCTGATAGATGGCGATGAAGATCCTGATGACCGAGTCGGCGTCGAGGTCCGGCGGCAGCGCGGCGCCGGCGAGGAGGCGGGCGGGGCGGTCGACGCCGGAGCGGACGAGGTCGCGGATGCGCTCGGAGCGGACGGTCTCGGCCCAGACCTGCAGGGAGAGGCGGAGGGCGTCGCGGGTGGCGGGGTCGCCGAGACCGCGGAGCAGGTCGGTGTACGCGGTGACCGGGTCCTCCTCGCGCAGGCGGCGTTCGCGCTGCTCGTGGCGTTCGGTGACGATGGCGGCGATCATGTCGTCCTTGCTGGTGAAGTACCGGTAGACCAGGCCGGCGCTCACGCCCGACTCGCGGACGATGTCCTGCACGGAGGTGCGGTGGAAGCCTTCGCGGGCGAAGCAGGCGGCGGCCGCGTCGAGGATCTGCCGGCGGCGGGCGGCGAAGTGGGCGTCGTCGACCTTCGGCATCAGCCGGCCACCAGCGCGCGGGCGACGCGGTAGAACTCGGCGGTCGGCTCGGCGGCCTGGCGGGGCGCGGGCAGCAGCAGCGCCGCGGCCGCGCGGGTCGACAGGTCCTCCTCGAGCCGGAGCCCGCGCGCGGCCAGGTAGGCATGGACGGCGGCGGGGTCGAGGCCGAACGTCCAGGGTTCGCCCTGCCGGCGCACCGCGGCGTGCCACTCGGCGGCGCCCGGGAACTGTGCGGTGCCGTCCAGGACGCCGCGGTCGACGTACGTGAAGATGACGGTGCTGCCGGCGGGGCACAGCGTGGCGAGGGCCCGCAGGGTCGCGTCGACGGCCTCGGCGGACAGGTAGTTGGTGACGCCCTCCCAGATCACCACGGTGCGCTTCGACGGGTCGAGGCCGGCGGCGCGCAGGACCGTGGCGAGGTCGTCGGTGATGAGGTCGGCCGGGGCGAACACGACACCCGGCCGGGCGTGGCGGCCGAGGCGGCGCCGCTTCGTGGCCTGGGTCGCGGGGTGGTCCACCTCGAACCACGTGGCGCCGCCGGGGAAGCGGTGGGCGCGGCTGTCGAACCCCGCGCCGAGCAGCACGACCTGGTGGGCGCCGCCGGACAGGGCGGACGCCAGCCAGCGGTCGATGAGCGCGGTGCGGACCACCGCCGAGGCGCGCGGGCCGCCGGACCAGCGCCGGTCGATGTAGCGCACCAGCGCCGCGTGGACCCCCGGCAGGCGGCACAGCCCGACGACGGGCCGGTGCCGCGGGGCGAGGAGCCGCCACGCGAGAGGGTCGTGGAACAGGCTCCCGCCCGGGCGTGCCGACTCCAGGGCCCGGAACCCGGCGACGTGCTCGGCGGTGCGACTGCTGCGGTCGATCACGCCTTCAGAATAATGAACGAACACCCATTTTTGAAGGGATGCCGTAGGCGGCGTCGAGGACCTGCATGGCCGCGCCGGCCGCGATGACGTCGGCGCCGAGGTCGGCGAGCGTGACCGAGACGTCCATCCAGTGGGAGCCGGGGATCGCGGCGCGCGTGGCGGCGCGGTACACCTCGGGAAACCGCAGCAGGTCGGCACCGGCGAGCACGATGTGGTCGACGTCGGTGGTCTGCAGCAGGTTGACGATGCCCGCCGCGAGCACCCGCGCGGCGTCGTCCACGCGCCCGTCCGCGAAGGCCGTGTCGTGCAGGATCTCCAGGCAGCCCGACCGCCCGCAGACGCAGCGCGGCCCGTCGAGCTGGACGACGGTGTGCCCGAACTCGCCCGCGTTGGTGTGCGCGCCCCGGTAGGCGGCGCCGCCGAGCCACAGGCCCGCGCCGACACCGGACTCGACCATGATCAGTGCGCCGTCGCGGAACGCGGGTCCGCGCCGCCACGCTTCGGCGGTCACGCCCGCGGTGACGTCCTTGTCCAGGTGTACGGGCAGCGCGAGCGCCTCCTGCGCGAGCCGGCGCAGCGGCACGTCGTGCCAGTGCCGCAGCCGGTGCGCGCCGCGGACGATGCCGGCGGCGTGGTCGAGCGGCCCGACCATCCCGATGCCGACCCCGACCAGGTCCTGCCCGGCCGGCATGGAGGACCGGAGCGCGTCCAGGAGCTGGCCCGGCGTGAAGTCGGGGGGAAGCGGCACGACCCGCGAGGCGAGGACCGTGCCGGCGAGGTCGGTCAGCACGGTGCGCAGCGTGGTGCGGGCGACGTGCACGCCGACCGCGTGGCGGCTGCCGGGCACGAGCCGGTAGATGCTGGCCGGCTTGCCGACGCCCTGCCGGCGGACCCCGCACACCTCGACGAGGCCCTGCTCGGTGAGCCGGCCGAGGACCTTCGACACGGCCTGCGGAGTCAGCCCGGTCGCCTCGGCGACGCCGGCCCGGTCGAACTCGGCCCGCGTCCTCGCGAGCGCGACGACGAGCGACTCGTTGTAGTCCCGCAGGTGCTCGAGGTGCACGCGATTGGGTGTCGCGCCGGGCGTGTCCATCACCACAGTCTATTACGCAACAGCGTTGCTAAACTGCCCGCATGGACCACCTCACCGCGTCCCGGCGCTGGACGGCGCTGCTCGCCCTCGCGCTCGGCGGCTTCGCCATCGGGCTCACCGAGTTCGTCGCGATGGGGCTCCTGCCGGACATCGCCCGCAACCTGCTGCCGTCGCTCTATGCGCAGTCCAGCGCGAAGGCCGTCGCGCACGGCGGTTGGATGATCACCGTGTACGCCCTGGGCGTGGTCGTCGGCGCGCCCACCATCGCGGCGCTGACCGCGCGGGTGCCACGCAAGCGGCTCGTCGTGGGGCTCCTGGCGCTGTTCGCGGCCGGGACGGTCGCCTCGGCGCTCGCCCCGACGTTCGAGCTGGTGCTGGCCGCCCGGTTCGTCGCGGCACTGCCCCACGGCGCCTACTTCGGCGCCGCCGGCCTGCTCGCCGCCGCCATCATGGGCCCGGGCAACCAGGCGAAGGGCTTCGCGGTCGTCCTCGGCGGCCTCACCGCGGCCAACCTCGTCGGCGTCCCCGCCATCACCAGGCTCGGCCAGACGGCGAGCTGGCGCACCGCGTACATGGTGATCGCCCTCATGTTCGTCCTGACGCTCCTCGCGGTCCTCGCCACCGTGCCCGCGGTCGCCGCCGCCGTCGACGGCTCGCCGCGCGCCGAGCTGGCCGCGTTCCGGGCGCCGCAGGTGTGGCTCGTCGCCGCGGTCGCGGCGCTGGGCTTCGCCGGCTTCTTCGCCATCGACAGCTACATCGCCCCGGTGACCACCCACGTCGCCGGCCTGCCCACCGGCACCGTCCCGTGGGTCCTCGTCGCCGTCGGCCTCGGCATGACCGTCGGCAACGCCGCCGGCGGCTACTTCTCCGACCGCGACCTGCGCCGCAGCATCCTCGGCGGGTTCGTCATGTTCATCGCCGCGATGGTGGTCTTCGCCCTGGTCGCCGGCTCCACCGCGGGCCTGTTCGCCGGCGCCTTCCTCATCGGCGCCACCGGCCTCTTCCTCGGCCCGGCGATGCAGTCGCGGCTGATCAGCGTCGCCCCCACCGCCCAGCTGATGGGCGCCGCGGTCAACCAGTCCGCCATGAACATCGCCAACAGCCTCGGCGCCGCCCTCGGCGGCCTCGTCATCGCCCGCGGCTGGGGCTACCTCGCCCCCGCCTGGGTGGGCATCGCCCTGGGCGTGGTCGGCCTGGGCCTCGCCGCGGTCAGCTTCCTGGTCGAGGACCGCACCACCCGCCGCTCCGCCCCCGCTCCGGAGCCCGCCCTGACCGCCCGCTGACCCGCCCGCCGACCGACCGGGCATCGGTGGCGGTGAGATCCTGCGCACGCTCGCGGATCCGCGCCCGACCGGTACGATCTGAACGTGTTCAAAAACGTGCGGGGCGGGTCGATACTGCTGGCCGGGCTGGTCGGGTCGGTGGTGCTGCGCGGGGCGCTGTGGGTGCTCACGGTGTCCGCCGTGGGGCCGTTGCTGGGGCCGGTCGCCGTCCTCGCCGGTGAGACGGTCGGGCGTGCCGCCGGGACGGCGGTCTGGGCCGGCGACATCGTGGCCTCGGTGCTGTGCGCCGCCGCGACGGGCGTCGCCTGTCACGGGCTGCATGCCGACCGGGCGTGGGCGTTCCGGCTGGGGCGGGGACTGGCGTGGTTCTACGTCGCCGTCAACGCGATCGCCGCCGCGGCCTGCGTTGCGCTGATGCCGGGGTGGGGGCAGCTCGCAGCGCCGTTCGCGCTGTACGCCGTGTCGCTGCTGGTCGCCGTCGCCGCACTCCGCCGGTTGGGGGCGGAGCGTGGCTCAGCGATGGTCGTCGGGATCGCCGCCCTGCGCCGGACGGCCGCCGCCGCGGCGGGCCGCTGAAAAGGCCCGCCGCGCGGCCGCTGCTCCGGTGGGGCGTTGACCGGTCACGCCGCGGAGAGGCGGCGGGCGATGGCGGGGATGACGATGGCGGCGGCGACGAGATGGGTGAGCATCAGGAGGGCCTTCGTGGCCGTGGTGGCGTCGGCGATGGCGTCCGGGACCAGCGACAGCACGGTGAGCACGACGGTGGTGCGGACGAAGGTGCGGCGCGGGTGGCGGGCCTTGTACGACAGGGCGACCGCGAGGACCACGCCGACCAGCGAGAACACCGCGGTGAGGGTGGCGAACCCGGACACGGGGATCGGGGCGCCGCCGACGTTCAGGCTGATGCCAGCGGCGTTGCCGGCGGCGGCGACGGCCGAGGTGGCGGCGCTGGCCACGGCGGTGGCGGCGAGGCCGGTGACGACGAGGGCGGTGGTGGTGCGGGGGCGGGCGGTGGTGGTGAACGTCGCGGACATGATGACCTCCGGTGTGCGGACCGGCCCGGTGCCGGTTCCTGACCACAGGTCGAACGGCGCCCACCCCGGATCGACAGGCCGGCCGAAAATCATGGAGTGAGTTGTCCGGCCACGGCGGCGAGGAGGTCGGCGCCGGTGAAGGGCTTCTCGACCAGGTGGACGCCGGGGTCGAGGATGCCGTTGCTGGTGAGGACGGGCTGGGCGTAGCCGGACATGAACAGCACCCTGGTCTCGGGGCGCTGCCGGCGGAGGCGCTCGGCGAGGACGCGGCCGAGCATGCCGGGCATGACGACGTCGCTGAGCAGGAGATGGATGGGGCCCTCGTGGGCGGCGGCGACCTCGAGCGCGTCGGCGCCGTCGGAGGCGGCGAGCACGGTGTACCCGCCGCGGCCGAGGATGCGGGTGGTCACCTCGCGCAGCGCCTCCTCGTCCTCGGCGACGAGCACCGTCTGGCCCTGGCCGGCGGGACTGCCGGCGCAGGGCTGCTCGCCGGCGTCGAGCGGCTCGGCGTCGCTGGCGGGCAGCAGGATGGTGATGGTCGTGCCGAGGCCCGGTTCGGAGTACAGGCGGACGGTGCCGCCGGCCTGCACGACGATCCCGTAGACGGTGGCCAGGCCAAGGCCGGTCCCGGCGCCGCTGGGCTTGGTCGTGAAGAAGGGCTCGAACGCCTTGTCCTGCACGTCGCGGGGCATGCCGGTGCCGGTGTCGGAGACGCGGAGCCGCACGTACAGGCCGGGCTTGAAGCCGTCGCGGGTCAGCGAGTGATCGCCGTCGACGGTGACGGTGCCGGTGTCGATGGTGAGCCGGCCGCCCTCGGGCATGGCGTCGCGGGCGTTGACGGCGAGGTTGACCAGGACCTGCTCCAGCTGGCCGGGGTCGGCGACGACGGCGGGGAGGTGGTCGGACAGTGCGGTGCCGAGCTCGATGTGCTCGCCGATGGAGCGGGTCAGCATCTGCTCGATCTCGGCGATGACCCGGTTGACGTCCAGCGGCACCGGCCGGACCACCTCCCGCCGGGCGAAGGCCAGCAGCTGGTGGGTGAGCTCGCTGCCGCGCTGGCCGGCCCGCAGGATCTGCTTCGCGTCCTCCTCGAACGGGGTGCCGGCGCCGTCCTCGACGATGAACTCGGCGTAGTTGAGGATGACGGCGAGCAGGTTGTTGAAGTCGTGCGCGACACCGCCGGCGAGCTGCCCGAGGCTCTCCAGGCGCTGGGTGCGCTGCAGGCGGACCTCGTCCATCTGCCGGTCGGCCTCGGCCCGGAGGCGCTCCTGCTCGGCGCGGGCGGCGATCTGCTCGGTGACGTCGCGGATGCCGGCGAGCGTGATGATGCCCTCGTCGGTGGGCAGGACGCTGCGGGTGATGTCGACGGGCACGAGGGTGCCGTCGCGGCGGCGGGCGACCGGGCCGGCCCAGCCGTCGGCGCGCTCCCCCTCCGGCAGCAGGCGGGTGACCGGCACGTCGAGCATGTCGTAGCGGGGCTGACCGAACAGCCGCTCCGCCTGGGTGTTGACCAGGGCGACCCGGTCGCGCTCGTCGACGCCGATGAGCGCGTCGGGCCCCGCGTCGATGACCGCCTGCATCTGGGCCTCGGCGCGTTCGCGCTCGCTGATGTCGCGGGTGGTGGTGGTGACGCCGATGGTGCCGCCGTCGGCCGCCTCGAGGGGGGACACGAGCATCGACACGGTGAAGAGCGAGCCGTCGGCGCGCAGCCGCAGCGTCCGGTACGGGTCGACGCGCCCCCCGGCGGCGACGATCGAGCGGATCTCGGCCTCGTCGGCCTGGCGCGCCGGCGGGATGATGAGGTCCTTCGACCGGCCGAGCATCTGCCCGGCGGTGTAGCCGTAGAGCCGCTCGGCGCCCGGGTTCCAGGACAGGATGATGCCGTCGAGGTTGGTGGAGACGATCGCGTCGTGCGACGACTGGACGATCGAGGCGAGCAGCGACCGGGCCCGGTCCACGCCGGTCGCGGCGCTGAGGTCGTGCAGGACGGCGAAGATGTGGCCCTCGACGACGGAGAGGACGACCTCGGCCGAGAACTGGGTGCCGTCGTGACGGACCGCCCGCAGCGGCTGACCCTGGCGGCGGTCGGGTTGGACGGCCCCGAGGTACGCGCGGACCCGCTCGGTCATCGTCGGCGTGGCGGGCGGCACGAGCACGTCGACGGAGGCACCGACCAGGTCGTCGGTGCCGAACATCGCCCGGGCGGCGGCGTTGGCGAACACGATCCAGCCGTCGCCGTCGGCCACCACGATCGCGTCGGGCGCCACTTCGAGCAGGCCGCTGGCAAGCGTTTCCGTCCATCGCACCTGACCGCCCCCGCACCTCCGCCTATCCACCCAGAGTAAGGTGATCAAAACAGACAGTAGGCGAGTTTCGGAAAGCGGCGACATGAGCGTAGACCCGAACCGGCCTAGCGCGGCCCGCATCTATGACCACTTTCTCGGTGGGACGCACAACTTCGCCGTCGACCGGGAGGTCGCCGAGCGGGCGTACGCGCTGGTCCCGGACCTGCCGCAGGTCGCGCGGGACAACCGGGCGTTCCTGCGCCGGGTGGTGCGGCTCGCCGCGGCCCGCGGGGTGCGGCAGTTCATCGACATCGGCTCCGGCATCCCGACCGAGGGCAACGTGCACGAGGCCGCCCGCGCCGCCGACCCCGGCGCCCGGGTCGTCTACGTCGACGCCGACCCGACCGCGGTGATCCACTCCCGGCAGATCCTCGGCGACGACCCGCTGACCGTGGTGCTGCAGGCCGACCTGCACCAGGCCGGCCGGATCCTCGACGACCCGGCGGTGCGGGCGCTGGTCGACTTCGGCGAGCCGGTCTGCCTATTGTTGGTCGCGATGCTGCACTTCATCCCGGACTCGGCGGACCTGCACGCGGCGCTGCGCCGCTACCGGGACGCCGCCGCCCCGGGCAGCCTCCTCGCGATCACGCACGGCACCGCCGGGTCGCGCACCGACCGGCTCGAGGCTCTCGCCGACCTGTACGTGCGGACCGGCACACCGCTGGTGCTGCGCGACCGCGCCGCGATCCTCGCCCTGTTCGAGGGCTGGGAGCTGGTCGAGCCCGGCCTGGTCCACCTGCCGGCGTGGCGCCCCGACCCGGGCGGCCCGCCGGTCGCGGACCCGGAGGCGTACGCCGGCCTCGGCGCCGTCGGCGTCCGGACGTGATCACCGGCCACATCACGGGCGCGGACCTCGACGCGCACCGGGTGGAGCTCACCGGCTACTGCTACCGCATGCTGGGCTCGCCCTTCGACGCGGAGGACGCGGTGCAGGAGACCATGCTGCGGGCCTGGCGCGCCGCCGGCAGGTTCGACGAGCGGCGGGCGACCCTGCGGACGTGGCTGTACTCGATCGCCACCAACGTGTGCCTGGACGTGCTGCGCGCCGCCGGCCGCCGCGCGCTCGCCGCCGACCTGGCGCCCGCGGCCGTGCCCGGCTCCGGGTTCGGCGCGCCGCTGCCGGAGTCCGCGTTCGTCTCCCCCGTCCCGGACGCCAGGGTGCTGCCCGCCGCCGATCCCGCCGAGCTCGCCGTGCGGCGCGAGACGATCCGGCTCGCGTTCGTGGCGGCCCTGCAGGTCCTGCCGCCGAAGCAGCGCGCGGTGCTCATCCTGCGCGACGTCCTGGCCTGGTCCGCGGCGGAGGTCGCGACGTTGCTGGACTCGACGGTGCCGGCGGTGAACAGCGCCCTGCAGCGCGCGCGGGCCGCGCTGCCGTCCGTCCCGCACCAGCGGCAGCCGGCGGGGCAGCTGGATCAGCGGCTGCTGGACCGGTACGTGCACGCGTTCACCAACCACGACGTCGACGCGCTCGTGTCGCTGCTGCACGAGGACGCGACGATGTCGATGCCGCCGTTCTCGTGGTGGCTGTCGGGCCGGGACGCGATCGCGGCGACGATGCGCGCCTCCGACGCGTGTCGCGGCGACGTGCTGATCCAGGTGCGGGCCAACGGCGGGCCGGCGTTCGGCCAGTACCGCGACGGCCGCCCCTTCGCCCTGCTGCTGCTCACCGGCGGCCCGCTGATCACGTCGTCGGTCGCGTTCCTCGGCCGCGCGGACCTGTTCCCGCTCTTCGACCTGCCGGCCGGCGCCGTCGCCTCCGCTGCCCCGCGGCAACGGCACTAGCCAAGCGCTGCGGGCCGCTCACGCCAGCTTCGACAGGGCCTCGTAGGCGGTCTCCGCCTCGGCCCGCACCTCGGCGCGCACCGCCTCAGGGTCGGCGCCGGCCCGGATCCGGTCGCGGATCTGGGCGTGCAGGGCCCGGTCGACGCCGGCGAGCACGGCCGCCCGCCAGCGCGATCCGCCCAGCGCCCCACCCAGCACATCGGCCAGGGCCTCCTCCGCCAGCTGCGCCAGCAGCCGCGCCCGGGCCTGCAGCGCCGGCGAGTCCTCGACGACCTGCCAGAACGCCCCCGCGTCCGGCGACAGGCCGAGCGTCGGCTCGCCCCGGTCGAGCTCCTCCAGGAACAGCCGCCGGACGGCGCCGACCGGCGACTCGTGCGGGGCGCGGTCCCGCACCGCCGCCGCCAACCGCTGCACGACCTGCTCCTGCCGGTCGAAGAAGAGGTCCTCCTTGGTCGGGAAGTAGTTGAAGGCGGTGTTCACCGACACGCGGGCCGCCTCGGCCACCTCCGCGACCGTCACCCGGTCGAACCCCCTGGCCAGGAACAACGCGAGGGCCGCGTCCGCGATCGCGGCCCTGGTCGCCGCCTTCTTCTCCGCCCGCAACGCCATGACCGGAATTCTAGCGTCACTTAAAATTTGGTGTGACACCAATTTTCGCCGTACGGTGGCGGCATGTTGAACTTCGGGATCTACCCGGGCGGCCTCGGCGCCGACATGGACGGCGTCGTCACCCCCGGCCCGCCGGAGGACGCGGCGCGCATCGACGAGCGGCTCGACGAGCTGCGCCCGCACCTCGTCCGCGGCTACGTGCACTACAGCGACGCCCTCGGCGGCCACCAGGAGGCGCCGCCGCGCCCCGCCCGGCACGCGACCGGCGGGCGGCGGCTCGACCTGGTCGCCTGCTTCCGCGAGCCCGGCGACGACCTCGACGGCTGGCTGGCGTTCCTGCGCGGGCTGGTCCGCGCGCACGGCGGCGTCCTCGCGACGCTGCAGGTCGGCGAGGAGGCCAACCACGACGGCCCGGGCGGCGACGGCGGGTCCCCGCACGCGCGGCGGGCGGTCGTGGAGGGCGTCCTCGCCGCCCGCGACGAGGTGGACCGGCTCGGGCTCGACGTGCTGGTCGGCTGCAACTCCACGCCGGTCTTCGACCCCGCGCAGGAGTTCTGGACCGGCCTGGGGCGGCTCGGCGGCGGCGAGTTCCGCGACGCGCTCGGCTACGTGGGCCTGGACTTCTTTCCTGACGTGTTCCGTCCTGTACCGGCGGACGCCTTCACCGGCGCGGTGACGGCCGTGCTGCGGGGGTTCCGGGACGTCAGCCTCGCCGCCGCGGGCATCCCGGCCACGGTCCCGGTCCACGTGACGGAGCACGGCTGGGCGACGGGCGCCGGCCGGTCGTACGAGCGCCAGGCCGACGTGCTGGAGACCGTTGTGCGAACCGTGGAGGGGCTGGCCGTTCCGCTGAACATCACGACATACGAGCACTTCTCGCTGCGCGACGCCGACTCGGCCAACCCCTCCACGATGTTCCAGTTCGGGCTCGTGCGCTCGGACTACACGCCGAAGCCCGCCTTCGAGCGGTTCCGGGCGCTGATCGCCGGGCGGACGGTCACGGCGACTCGCCCAGGGTGACGGTGAGCTGCTGCTCGGCGCCGTCGCGCTTGACGGTCATCTTGAGCTGATCGCCGGCCTTGGCGGCCTGGATGGCGTTGATGAGGTCGGTCGCGTCCTTGATCTGCGTGCTGCCGATCTTCGTCACGATGTCGCCGGTCTTCATGCCGGCCTTGTCCGCCGGGCCCGCGGCCACGACGCCACCGATCAGGGCGCCGCCGTCGCCGTCGCCGAGCTGCACGCCGAGGTACGGGTGGCTGACCTTCCCGCCCTTCGCGAGCTGGTCGGCGGCGGAGCGGGCCCGGTTGGCGGAGATCGCGAAGCCGACGCCGATGTTGCCGTTGCTGTTCTCGCCGGCGGTGAGGATCGCGGTGTTGATGCCGACGACCTCGCCGGCCAGGTTGACCAGCGCGCCGCCGGAGTTGCCGGGGTTGATCGCCGCGTCGGTCTGGATCGCGTCGGCGATCGACTTCGCGCCCTGCTCGCCCGAGCTGATCGTGCGGTGCAGCGCGCTGACGATGCCGGCGGTCACCGACCCCTGCAGGCCGAGCGGGCTGCCCACGGCGAGGACCGTGTCACCGACCCGGAGGGCGTCGCTGTCGCCGAACTTCGCGGCCGTCAGCCCCGACACGTTCTGCGCCTTGATGACCGCGATGTCGCCGGCGGGGTCCGTGCCGACGACGGTGGCGGTGGCGGTCTTGCCCGTGCTGAACGTGACGGTCAGCTTGGTCGCGCCGGCCACCACGTGGTTGTTGGTGATGATGGTGCCGTCGGTGCTCATGATGACGCCGGACCCCTCGCCCTCGCCGGTCGTGATGTCCACGACGCTGGGCAGGACCGCCTCGGCGACGGCACCGACGGAGCCGCGCTCGAGGTTGGGGGCGGCGTTGCGGGTGATGACGGTGGTGGGCTCGGCGCTGTCGCCGGCGAACTTGGTCGCGACCAGCCCGCCGCCGAACGCCGACACGACCGCGATGACCACGCCCGCCACGATCAGGCCGGCGACCCGTCCCCCGCGCACCGGCTGCTGCGGCCCGTACGCGGGCTGACCCGAGGCGGGGTGACCGGACACCGGGTAGCCCGAGACCGGGTAGCCGGAGACCGGCTGGCTGCCGTACCCGGGATGGCCGTTGTGGGGCTGCTGGCCGGGCGCGGTGACCGCGGGGAACGCCGCCGTGGTCGAGCCGATCCCGGGCGACCCACCGGCCGGGAACGCGCCCGTCCGCTGCGCCGGCCACGTCTGTGCGCCCGGCGCCGGGTGACTCTGCAACGGCGCCGTCTGCTGCGGGTAGCCCGGCAACGGCGCCGTCTGCTGCGGGTGCCCCGGCAATGGCGCCGTGTGCTGCGGGTGCCCCGGCAATGGCGCCGCGTGCTGCGGGTGCCCCGGCAACGGCGCCGTGTGCGCTCCGGCGGCGGGCTGCGGGTGGCCCGGCAGCGGTGTCGTGTGTGCCCCCGCGGCGGGCTGGCCGACCGACGGCGGGAACGGACCCGCCGGCACCTGCCCGGGCGCCCCCGTGCGCGGCTCGCCCCCGACCGGCCTGGCCCAGATCGGCTCAGGCGGCGACGCCTGCGAGGACCCGGCAGGAGGCGACGCCAGCGGCTCAGGAGCCCCGCTGGACGGCGGGAGGTCGGAGGCGCCCGGGGAGCCGTCCGCGCCCGGCGGCTGGCCGGGCGTCGCAGGGCGTGGTGCGGTGGGCGGTGCGCTCCACTGGCGGTCCTCGTCACTCATGATGTCCACCTTGCACACCACACCTCCGCCCAAACTGGACTTCGGCTGGGAACTCGCCGTGAGCCGTCCCCACTCGTGTACGGTCGACCGCCATGACCGATTTCGTCGTCCACCCGATCGGCTGGGTGGAGTCGCCGCTGCGCGACCGCGCCGCCGCCCCGAGGCAGGGCGACGAGGGAGCCCCGGACGCCTGGCTCCGCTTCACCGACGCCGCCGCGCCGGGCCTGCGCGACCTGACCCCCGGCACCGAGGTCCTCCTGCTCACCTGGCTCGACCGCGCCGACCGCACCACCCTGACCGTCCACCCGCGCGGCGACCTGACCCGCCCGGCGACCGGCGTCTTCAGCACCCGCTCCCCCGACCGCCCCAACCCGATCGGCCTGCACCGCGTCACGATCCTCGCCGTCGACGGCACCCGCCTCCACGTCGACGCCCTGAAGGCCCTCGACGGCACCCCGATCCTCGACGTCAAGCCGATCCTGGACCCGGTCGGTGACCGCTGACCCCGTCGACTGGCCGGGGGTCCGCGGCCGCATGCTCGGGCTGACCCCGCCGGCCGGCGACGCCTGGCCGCCGCTCGAACCGCCGCTGACCCCGGCCGAGCTGGCCGCGGTCCAGCACCAGCTCGGCGTGGAGCTGCCGGCGGACTACCGGCGGTTCCTGCTGCACGTCGGCCGCGGCGGCGCCGGACCGGACGGCGGGCTGCACCCGCTGGAGCACGACGCCGACGGCTGGTCGTGGCGCGTCCACACGGACTGGGACCCGAACGACCTGACCACCCTGGCCGAGCCGTTCCCGCTGCGGTCGTCGGACTGGCGCACCGCGGAGGAGCTGCTGGACGACTGCCCCGACTGGGACACGTTCAGCCCGCGTAACGACTACGAAGAAGCGTGGCAGGCGTGGCACGACCGTCATGAGGCCACGATGTACAACCCCCGTCGCACCCACGGGGCGTTCAGCATCGCCAACGACGGCGCGGGAACGCTGCGCTGGCTGATCGTCACCGGGCCGGAGCGCGGGCACGTGTGGCTCGACCACCGGCTGGACGGCCGGGGCATGGCGCCGGCCTGGCTGCCGCACCACCGCCGGGTCACGTTCGGGCAGTGGTACCTGCGCTGGCTCGAGACAGCCGAAGCCGGGTCGAAGGCTACGCGCGCGCCGCGGTGAGCGGCGAAGGGGCGGGTGCCGCGGGGACCGGTCGGCGGGACACGAACAGCAGGCCGAGCGCGGCGAACAGCACCGTCACCACGATCGAGCTCGCGACCGGGGAGAACCAGGCGTCGGCGTGGCCGGTGAACTTCAGGTGGCCGTCGACCAGGAGCGGGGTCGCGATCGCGTTGGTCATGCTGTGCAGGACGACGCCGGGCCAGATGGAGCCCGTCCGGACGCGCAGCTCCCCGTACACCAGGGAAGCGGCGGTCAGACCGGCGAACATCAGCGCGACGAAGAGCGGCATCGACAGGGACGTCACCAGGCGCATGTCGGCGTCCGAGGTCCACACCAGGTAGAGCGGCAGGTGCCAGGCGGCCCACACGACGCCGACGAGCAGGTGCGGGGTGACCCGGCCGGGCAGGCCCAGCGCCATGGCCGTGCGGGTGCCGTACCCCCGGAAGACGAACTCCTCGATCGGGTTCTTCACCACCTGGACGGCGAGCACGGTCAGGAACGCGGCCAGGAGCGGATCGCCGCCGGTCAGCGACAGCGTCACCCCGCCGGCGGCGAGCCCGGCGCCGACCGTGACGACGGTGACCACGGGGTAGAGCGCGGTCGCCGCGCCGAACCAGCGGGCCCGGTGCGGGAAGCGCAGCGTGAGGCCGAGGCCGCCGGCGCCGTCGCGGGAGGCGAAGTACAGCACGAGCGCCGTCACGACCGGGCCGAGGATGAACAGCAGCATGCCGGTCGTGCCGCCGCTGTCGCTGAACGCGGCCTCGTTGGTGAGCGGGGTCCCGCTCGCGCGGTCGGCGGCGACGCCGAGCCACCCGGCGCCGACCACGGCTGCGGCGAAGAGGACGAAGTTGAGCCGGACGCGAGTCATGGGTCCCCCTGCTACGGATCCTGGAGTGTTTCGAGGCATTCGCCGGCCCAGGCGGCGGCCGCCCGGGAGTGGTGGATCCCGGCGAGGATGGTCATCCGGATGTACGGGAAGTCGGGTGTGTCGCCCTCCTCGGCGGTGAGCCGGGCGAGCAGCTGCTCATACTCGGCGCGCTGCGCCTCGGCGGCGTCGCGGGCCCCGCGCAGCAGCTCCCGGCACCGCTCCCGGCCGAGGACGCGCCCGAAGAAGAGCCGCAGCAGCAGCCCGTTTCGCGGCGGGTTCTCCTGCACGGGCTCGTTCAGCAGCTCGATCAGCCGCGCCGTCCCGGAATCGGTGATGACGAACACCGACGAGCGGGCCCGGGTGCCGCCCCGGCGCTGCACGTGTCCCGCCTCCTCGAGGGCCTGCAGCGTCGGATAGATCTGCCCGAAGCTCTCGCTCCAGAAGTGCCCCAGCACGTCCCGGATCGCTTCCCGCAGCGCATACGCCGTCATCGGCTCGACGCTCAGCGCCCCCAGCACCGCCACCTGCGTCTGACTGGATCTGCTCATGACCACCCTCTTATATCTGCCAGATATTTCTAACAGATACATTGACCCAAAGACAAGCGGCACGCCTCCGGGGAGACGTGCCGCTTGAGTGCGGTGCGGTGCGGACGGTCAGGCGGTCCAGTCGGGCCGCAGCGGGTAGGAGGACTCGCCCAGGCGGGTGGTCTTCGTGCCGAGGATCTGGTGCAGCTGGATCTGGTTGCGCTCGAAGGCGAACCGGGAGCCCGCCATGTACAGGCCCCAGACGCGGGCGGTGCCGATGCCGACCTCGTCGACGCAGGCGTCCCAGTGCTCCACGAGGTTGCGGTTCCAGCCCGCGAGCGTGTGGGCGTAGTGCACCCGGAGGTTCTCCTCGTGCTGCACCTCGAAGGCCGCGTCGTGGACGGCGCTGACGAGCTTGCCAGGGCTGGCCAGCTCGCCGTCGGGGAAGACGTACCGGTCGATGAACGCGCCCGGCCGGTGCGAGGTGCGGTTGTCGGAGCGGGTGATGCAGTGGTTGAGCAGCCGGCCGCCGGGCTTGAGCCGGTCGCGCAGCGTCTTGAAGTACACCGGGTAGTTGCGCAGGCCGATGTGCTCGGTGAGGCCGATGGAGCTGACCGCGTCGAAGTGCTCCAGCGGCGCGTCGCGGTAGTCCAGGTGGCGGACCTCGGCGAGGTGGGACAGGCCCTCGCGCTCGATCGCCGCCTGCGCCCACGCGGCCTGCTCGCGCGACAGGGTCACGCCGAGGGCCTTGACGCCGTACTCGCGGGCGGCGTGACGGACCATGCCGCCCCAGCCGCAGCCGACGTCGAGCAGGCGCATCCCGGGCTTGAGCGAGAGCTTGCCGGCGACCAGGTCGTACTTGTTGGACTGGGCCTGCTCGAGCGTGTCGCTCGGCGAGCGGTACACCGCGCAGGTGTAGGTCATCGACGGGCCGAGGACCTTCTCGTAGAAGGCGTTGGAGACGTCGTAGTGGTGGTGGATGGCCTCGGCGTCGCGGCCGCGGCCGTGGCGCAGCCCCTGCAGGGTGCGCTTCCAGTTCGGCACGTGCTCCTGCGGCGGGGGCGGCACCGGGCGCAGCCGGTCCCAGCCGAGGCCGCGCACGAGCCGCAGCGCGTCGGCGGGCGACGGCATCCGCAGCTCGAGGCCGCCCTCGAGGGCCTTGAGCGCCTCGTATGGGTCGCCGGGGTGCACGCCGCGCAGCTCGAGGTCGCCGGACACGTAGGCGCGCGCCATGCCGAGGTCACCGGGGGCGGTGAGCAGGTAGGTGAGGCCGCGTTCGGAGGCGACGTGCAGGCCGATCGGCGCCGTGTCGGGCCCGACGGCGCTGCCGTCGTAGGCGGTGATGCGCACGGCCGGCTCGCCGCTGGTGACGGCGCGGACGATCTCCGCGACGGTGGGCATCGGCGGACGCTGCCGCGGCGCCGATGAACGCTTGTTGGTGATGGTCATCGTCGTCCTACTACCTTGTCGTAGAGGTCGGTCAGTCTGTGGCCGGGGTCGTAGCGGTCCTTGACGGCGCGGTACGCGTCGGCACCGTAGAGCCGGTCGAAGGTCTCGCGGTCGTAGTACGCGTCGGAGTACAGCGACTTGTGGCCGCCGAGCTCGGACACCTTGTCCTCGATGGCCCGGTTGACATCGCCGTCGGCGGCGCCGGGCACGATGGGCACTGTTCCCCAGAAGCCGACGTTCACGTACGCCTCGCCCGCGTGCATCGGGTACAGGGGCCAGGCCGTCCCGGAGCGCAGCCGCAGCGGGCACAGCCAGATCGGTGCCATCGGCACGTTGCCGGCGAACCAGTCCAGGAACTTGCCGGTGAGCGCCAGGGGCAGCTCGACGTCCTGCACGACCCGCTCCCGGTCCGGGTTGCCCCGCAGCCGGTCGATCCTGGCCGCGACGCCGTAGCGGTTCTCCAGCCGCACGATGCGGTGGTAGACGTCGCTGCGGCGCAGCCTGGTGGGCCAGAGCCGGCGCAGCAGGGGCTGCTGCGCGCCGAACGCGGACGAGCACCAGAACCAGTCGGTGTCCCACCGCCACAGGTAGTCGTAGGCGGTGAGGTTGTCGGTCGCCTTGGCGCGCAGCGACTGGTAGTAGATCGACTGGCCGGTGTAGTCGCTGGTCGGTCCGGTGCCGCCGAACCGGCCGAGGACGAGGTAGGACTCCCCCGGCCGGAACACGACGCCGTCCATGACGTCGACGTCCACGCCGTCCCAGCTCCCGGTGCGCATGACCACGCCGACGGCCTCGAGGAGCTCCTCGACGTCGTCGAAGCGGATGTTGCGCAGCTCGACCTGCGGCGCGATGGGCTGCAGCTCGATGCGCAGCCGGGTGGCGTAGCCCAGGCTGCCCAGCGAGTTGGGGAACGCCGCGAACAGCTCGGCGTGCTCGTTGTCGGGTCGGGCGGTGACGATCTCACCGGTGCCGGTGAGGATGTCGAGCTCGATCACCGACTCGTGCGGCAGCCCGTGCCGCCAGGACGTGGCCTCGATGCCGAGGCCGGTGACGGCGCCGCCGAGCGTGATGGTGCGCAGCTGCGGCACGACCAGTGGCATCAGGCCGTGCGGCAGGGTGGCGTCGACGAGGTCCTCGTAGGTGCACATGCCCTGCACGTCGGCGGTGCGGGCGGCCGGGTCGATCTCGATGACCCCGTCGAGGCCGCTGACGTCCAGGCCGGCCGGGCCGGCCGCGGATCTCGGTCGGAACAGGTTCGATGTCTTCTTCGCCAGGCGGACCGGGCTGCCGTCCGGGACCGCAGCGTACGAGGCGCGCAGCACGGCCACCGCCCGCTCGTGCTCCGGTCTCCCCTTCGGGTTGATCCGTCTCACTCGATCACCTCCTTTCCTGTGAAGGTCCCCGTGACCTTGCACATTCCAGGTGCTCAAGAGTTGAAACTTGCACATTCGGCAAGATCATCAAACAGCAGGTGATCAACCTCACGGCACGCGCCGGTAACTTGACGCAGCGGTACCCATCCGCTCAGACGGACCGCAGCAGCAGCTCCTCGATGCCGCGCAGGTGGGCCTCGACGGCGGCGGCGGGCAGCACCGTCGTGTCGGCGAAGAGGGTGAGGTCGAGGGTGCCGGGGACGGCGTTCACGTGCAGGAAGTAGCGGGCGCCGTAGTGCTCGACCCGCTCCCACTTCAGGGTGGTCGCCGGTCGCAGCGCCTCGATCGCCTCGGCGGTCACGGCCCCGCCGGCGGCGACCGGGGTCTGCGCGTCGAACCGGCGGTCGTTGAACGACACCGACAGGTCAACCTCGCCGCCGCGCGCTGCACCGACCGTGGCGAGCAGGTCGTCGAGGGCGGCCGGGTCGTACTGGGCGTGCAGGTAGGCCTGTAGCGACGCCTGCATCGCCCGTCCGATCACCGGCGCCAGGTCGTCGTCGCCGACGTCGATGACGCAGAGCCCGTCCTGCGACGCGGGGCCGACGGCGTCGGCGAGCCCGGGGCGGAACCGGTTGCTGACGATCACCTGCAGCACCGCCTCCCGGGCGCCGGTCTGCCGGGCGAGCTGGACGGCGGCCGCGGCGAGGATGACCGCGGAGGTGCTGACCTGGTGCCGGCCCGCGAGGAGAGGGACGGCGAGGTCGCCTGCGGGCGAGCTGAGCGTGGCGGCCCAGAACGGCGGCTCGTCCGCGGGCCGCTCGCGCTCGGCGGGGAACCGTTGCAGCGGCACGCTTTCCAGGTGCCGGCTCCAGTACCGCAGCGCCTTCTGGCTCTGCCGGCGGCCGGCCGCCGACTGCTGGTGCAGGGCCTGGTCGTAGGGCTGCCGGTCGTCGGCGTCCGCGAGAGGCTCTCCGCGCAGGCACAGCACGACGTCGCGGACGAGCGCGGTGAGCCCGCCGCGGTCGGTGACGAGGTGGCAGATGCCGAACACCGCGTGGGTGACGACGTCGCCGACCCGCACCGCGCCGGCCCGCAGCGGCCACTCGTGCGGGTAGTCGTACGCGGGCGCGGTCAGCCGCTCCTGCAGCGCCTTCGCCGCGGCGGGCGCGGTGTCCGCGGTGGCGTCGACGACGTGGACCTCGATCGTGCCGGCAGCGGCGAGGTCCTGCACCGGCGTGCCGTCGTCACCGGCGCGGACCCGGGTGCGCAGCGACTCGTGCCGCTCCATGACGGTGCGGACGGTGCCGGTGATCCGCGACAGCGGCGTGCCGACGGAGATGCCCTCGCCCTCGAGGTCGGTCACCCAGCTCATGTTGAGCACCGCGTCGTCGGGGACCATCCGCTGGATGGCCCGCCAGATCGCGACCTGTCCCCAGCTCAGCCCGCAGATCCCGCCCCGGCTGCCGCTGAACTCGACCAGCGTTGCTGTCATGCGTCGAAATTCAAGCCCCACGATTCAATCGACGTCAATACATGGCCGTCCCGACTATCGCGCGCGCAGCCCGTCGAAGATCAGGTCGAGGGTCCGGTCCCGCAGGGCGTCGTCCCACTGGTTGCGCTCGGCACCGAGGCAGGCCGCGCTCAGCAGGGCGAGCAGCTCGGGCATCCGCAGGTCCGCCCGTACGCCACCGGCCGCCTGCGCCCGCAGCAGCAGCGCCTCGATCGCGGCGCGCATGTCGCCGCCGGTGCCGCCGAGCCCCTCCTTCGGGTCGAGGCCGGCGCCGGAGACCGCGTCCGCCAGGGCCTTCTTTCGGGCGGACACGTCGACGATGCGGGTGAGGAACGCGAAGAACGCCTCGACCGGGTCGGCGGCGGCGAGCAGCGGGCCGGCGGACTCGGCGAGGCGGCACACCCGCTCCACGACGATGGCCTGCAGCAGGGCCTCGCGGGTCGGGAAGTGCCGGTAGATCGTGCCGAGGCCGACCCCGGCCCGCTCGGCGACGGCCCGCATCGACACGGCGAGGCCGTCCCTGGCCAGGACCTCCTCGGCCGCCTCCAGGACCCGCACCCGGTTGCGCTCGGCGTCGGCTCGCACGTACACCACCCGTCGTTGACAAACGGAACTGTTGTTCCGTATCTTTCGGAACGCGCGTTCCGAATCTGCGATCATACGGGGGTCCGGCATGGGTCACGCAACGTTGGGCGCCTCCGGGCTGCGGGTGTCCGCGGCCGCGCTCGGCACGATGAACTTCGGCACCGGCGGCGGCGTCCGGGGCTGTGACGAGCCGGAGGCCGCCCGGATCGTCGGCGCGTTCCTCGACGCCGGGCACAACCTGATCGACACCGCCGACGCCTACGCGGGCGGCGAGTCCGAGCGGATCGTCGGCCGGGCGATCCGCGGCCGCCGCGACGAGGTCGTGCTCGCCACCAAGGCCGGCATGCCACAAGGTCCGGGCCCGAACGACCGCGGGCTGTCCCGACGGCACCTGACCCGCGCCCTGGAGGCGAGCCTGCGCCGCCTCGGCACCGACCACGTCGACCTCTACCAGTGCCACCAGTGGGACGCCGGCACGCCGGTCGAGGAGACGCTGTCCACGTTGGACGGCTTCGTGCGGGCCGGGAAGGTGCGGTACCTCGGCTGCTCGAACGTCACCGCCGCGCAGCTCACCGAGGCGCACTGGACCGCCCGGGCGCTGCGCGTGACGCCGTTCGTCAGCGTGCAGCCGGAGCTGTCGCTGATCGCCCGCGACGCCCTCGCGGAGCTCCTGCCGGCCGCCGCCGGGCTCGGCGTCGGGGCCCTCGTGTGGTCGCCGCTCGGCGGCGGCGTCCTCACCGGCCGCTACCGGGGCGGGACCGTCGAGGACGGCTCGCGGGTCGCACGGCTGCGGGACATGGGCACCGCGGCGGCGCGCGGCTGGGCCGAGGCGATGCTGCGGCCACGGTACGACTGGCAGGCCGGCCTCGCCGCCGCCGTGGCCACCGGGCTCGGCACCACCCCGGTCGCCGTCGCCGTGGCGTGGGCGAGGCGCCAGCGCGGCGTCACGTCGGTCATCGTCGGCCCGCGCACCGTCGCCCAGCTCGCGGACAACCTCGCCGGCTTCGACCTGGACCTGCCGGCGCCGGCGGTGGCCCGCCTCGACGATCCCGGCGACCCGGCGGACCTGGTGCGGCGGTACTTCGAGATGTGGCGCACCGGCGACGCGTCCACAGTGGACTCGCTGCTGGCGCCGGACTGGACCGACCACGGCCACCCGTCGGTGCGCACCCCCGCCGACGTCGCCGCCGCGGTCCGCGCCATCGACGTCGAGCTCGACACGGTCCTCAGCGACGGCGCCACCGTCACGGCCACCGGCCGGGTCGGCGACACCCCGCTCGCGTGGGTCTTCCGCACGGACGCCGGCCGGCTGGCCTCCCTGCGGACCTACCGCGGTCTGTAGTTCAATGGCCCGGTGAGCAGAGACTGGGTCGAGTGGCATGAGTTCTACACGACGCCCGGATCGTCGCTGGGCCGCCGCCTCGAGGTGGTCCGGCGGGACCTGCGCCGGGCGCTGAGCGCCGCGCCGGCGCCCGGTCCGGGCCGAAGCGGCGAAGCCCATCGGGCCGGACCGGGCGAGAGCGTGGACGGGACCCTGCGGATCGTCAGCATCTGCGCCGGCGACGGCCGCGACGTCCTGCCCGTCATCGCCGAGCACGACCGCAGGGTCAGCGCGCTGCTGGTGGAGCTCGACCCCACGCTCGCCGCCCGGGCCCGCGAGACCGCCGACGACCTGCTGCTGTCCGATGTGGACGTCCGCATGGCCGACGCGGGTGACGCCCGGACCTACGCCGGCGTCCAGCCCGCGCACATCCTGCTGACCTGCGGCGTCTTCGGCAACGTCGACGCGGCCGACGCGCGGCGCACCGTCGCCGCGCTGCCCGCGCTGCTCGTCCCCGGCGGCATCGTCATCTGGACCCGGGCCGGCGACGCGAGCCTGGAGCTGCGGTCGCTGTTCGCCGAGCACGGGTTCACGGAGCTGTCCTTCACCGCCCCCGACGACGCTCCCTTCCGGGTCGGCATGCACCGGCTCGCCGGCCCGGTCCGCCCCGGCCCGCTCACCGGGCGGCTCTTCACGTTCCGGTGATCTCCGTGAGCCAGTCGCGCCAGGCCTTCTCGAGGGCGGCCGGGTCGGCGCCGCCGAAGTGGTGGACCGCGACCGCGTCGACGCCGCCGAACGCGGACCGGCCGAAGCAGCGGATCAGCGCGTCGCCGGTGCGGATGCCGACGAAGTGCCGGTGCCGGTAGTCCAGCACGCCCTGGACCCGCCCCACGTGCGGGAGGCTGAGGTCGACCGGGCCGCCCTCCGGGGTCGCGTCGGTGCCGAGCGCCGCCCGCACCGAGGCGAACCCGGCGTCGGCGGGGGCGTCGACCGTGACGTAGGTGACGGGCCGGCCGCGGAAGTGGAGCATGAACTGCCCGAACGTGTGCAGGTAGAAGTCGGTGTGCTGGCTGGCGCCGTCGTACTGCTGCTCCCAGTCGTCGACGAAGATGCCGCTGTGCACGTAGCGCCACGTCGACCCGCCGCCGGGCGCCGCCGCCACGACGTGCTCCAGCTGGTTGAACCAGCCGTCGGGCCCGTCCATGCGGCTCACGAGCCGGTGCGGCGGATCCCAGACCGTCACCGTGCCGCCGAACGCCGCGGCGCCGCCTTCGCGGTGCTCGTACTCCATCGGCCACAGCCAGCCCGCGGTGCCGTCGGCGAACCCGTCGAACACCGCGACCTGGTCCACCGGCAGCGCGCCCTCGCGCACGATCTCGAACTCCCTGCCCATCCCCCGATCCTAGGTTTCCGGGCATTCACCCGGTGCGGACTCGCCCGGTCCGGGCCCTTCACCGGACGCGGCCCCGCACCGTGCGGTTTCACCTGGTGCGGTCCCGCCTGGCGTGGGGCTTTCACCTGGGCCGGGCGAGTCGGCGCGCGGTCGCGGCGGGCGACGGTGGGCGCATGACGGTGAAGGATCTGGCCACCCTCACGCCGAGCGGCTACCCGGCGGTGTCCCTGCTGATGCCGACCCACCGCACGCCGCCCGCCAACCAGCAGGACCCGATCCGGCTGCGCAACCTCCTCACGGAGACCCGCCGCCGCCTGGAGGCCGACGAGGCGGTCCCGCACGACGTCGCCACCGCCGTGTACGACGAGATCGCGGAGGCCGCCGCGCACGTCGACCTGCGGCAGGTCGGTGAGGGGCTGGCGCTGTTCGCCTCGCCGGGACAGGTGCACGTCCGCCTCCTCGACACCCCCGTCAACGAGCGCGTCGTCGTCGCCGAGACCTACGAGATCCGCGACGTCGTCGCCGACGCGGCCCGCCGCCACCGGTACTGGGCGCTGGTCCTGTCCGAGCAGCCGACCCGCCTGTGGAGCGGCGACGGCGCCAACCTGGTGGAGGTGACGACGCACGGCTTCCCGTTCACGCACGAGGGCCCCGGCGGTGCGCTCGGCCTGCCCCGCGACTACGGCCAGCGGCCCAGCGCGCACCGCGACGAGCGGCACCGGCAGTTCTTCCGCGACATCGCCACCGCCCTCACCCAGGTCGACGCCCTCGACACGCGGCCCGTGTTCGTCCTGGGCGTGGACCGCTACCTGGCGTTCTTCGCCGAGGAGTGGCACGCCCAGATCGCCGGCACCGTCCCCGGCAACTACGACCGCTCCGGCCCGCACGAGCTGCACAAGGTGCTCGCCTCGCACCTGGCCGCCTACCACGCCTTCGAGCAGATCGCGGCGCTGGAGCACCTCGACGTCGCCCGCGGCGCGCACCGCGTCGCCGCCGGCCTGCCCGAGGTGTGGCAGCTGGCCCGCCAGGGCCGCGGCGCGCACCTGCTCGTCGAGGAGAGCTACCACAGCCCCGCCTGGATTCACGGCGACCACCTGCACCCCGCCGAGCAGCAGCCGAGCCAGGGCCCGGCCGGCACCCTCGTCGACGACGCCGTCGACGACGTGGTCGAGCTCGTCGCCCGCCAGTCCGGCGAGGTCACCTTCGTCGGCGACGGCAGCCTCGCCACCGACGGGCGCATCGCCCTGATCCTGCGCTACTGACCGGGCCCCGCCCGCGTCACAGCCGGAGCTGGGCGACGAACGCTGCGGCGGACTCGAGGTCGCCGCGGCGCTCGGCGAAGAAGCCGATGAAGGCGAGCTGGAAGCAGGCGCCGAGGAGCAGGCCGGCGACCGCCTCCAGGTCCGCGTCCGCGGAGACCCGGCCGAGCCGCTGCTCGGCGCGCAGGTAGTCGACGAGCCCGTCGTTGGCGCGGTGCGGGCCGAGGTTCTGGGCGCGGAGCTGGTCGCGGTGCGCGTTGAGGATCGCCGGGTCGGAGAATATCGACGTGAACATCGGCAGGCCGTCGCGGTAGAACCCGATCGCGACGGTGGCGAGCTCCGTGAGCGTGTCGCGGACCGTGCCCGTGCCGGCCCGCTCGGGCAGCGTGAGCAGCATCGGGATGAACTGCGGCCCGCGCTCGTGCAGCACCGCGACCATCAGGTCGACCTTGTCGCGGAAGTGCTTGTAGAGCGTCGCCTCGGAGTAGCCGGCCGCGCGGGCGATCTCCTTGGTGGTGGCGTTGGCCAGCCCCCGGCTCCGCAGCACCGACGCCGCCGCGTCCAGGATCACGTCTCGCGTGGCCAATCCCGCTCCTTGACAAGTTCGTGAGCACTCACCCACCATGATAAAGGTTAGTGAGTGCTCACTTACCAGGGAGGGCAGCCATGAAGCTGACCGTGTTCGGCGCGACGGGCGGGATCGGGCGACAGCTTCTCGAGCAGGGCCTGCGCCAGGGGCACGAGATGACCGCCGTCGTCCGCCGCGAGCTCGACCTGCCGGGCGTGACCGTGGTCAGGGCGGCGCTCGACGACGCGCCGGCCCTCGAGGCCGCGGTCGCCGGGCGCGACGCGGTGCTCTCCGCGCTCGGCCACCGCAAGGGCGGCTCCGTCACCGTCCAGGCCGACGGAGCCCGGGCCGCGGTCGCCGCGATGCGCGCCACGGGCGTGCGCCGGATCGTGTCCGTCGACGCCGACGGCCGCTTCACCGGCCCTGGCGACAGCTTCCTCATGCGCGCGGTGGCCAAGCCGGTCGTCCAGCGCGTCCTGCGGGACAACTTCGCCGACCTCGCCGAGGCGGAGCGCGTCCTGCGCGCCGGCGACCTCGACTGGACCCTGATCAGCCCGCCCCGCCTCACGGACGGCGGCCACCGTCCATACAGGACGGCGCTGGACCGCAGCCTCCGCGGCGGCCGGACCATCTCCCGCGCCGACGTCGCCGACGCCGTGCTCAAGTCCGCCGCCGACCCCACCCACGTCCACCACCGGGTCAGCGTCGCCTACTGAACCGCGCCGCGGCGCGCAACGCCTTCCGGAGTGCGGAAACACGACCTGCGGCCCGGACCCGGCGCGCACCGGAACCGGGCCGGACACCCGCGGCCGCCCCAAGGAGGCAAGGCGACCGCGAACGTCACCGCTCAACCGGGAAGTCCCTCGTCGACCCGGACACGGAGGTCGTGCATCCCGGATCAGGCGCGCACCGGATCCGGGCCGGACACCCACGGTCGCCCCCAAGAAGGCCAGGAGGCGTCGGGTGTCCCGCATGCCCAGGAGTCCCTCGTCAACCTGGGCAGCTCGCAGTGCCGGTCGCGGAGCCGGGTGCGGCTGGAGTGCCGCACCCGGTTCCGGCCGGGTCGGTCAGGAGACGCCGAGGCTGCCGAAGTCGACCTGGCCGTAGTACTGGCTGATGTAGACGTTCGTGAGGCGGGGGTTGCGGTAGTTGAGGGCCTTGTCGTAGGTGAACGGGACCAGGACGGCCTCGTCCATGACGATCTTGTTGATCTGGGACCAGATCTGGGCGGCCTTCTTCGCGTCGGGCTCGGCCTTGGCCTGGTCGATGAGGCTGTTGACCTCGGGGTTGTTGAGCTCGGGGTAATTGTTGTTGCCGCTGGGCAGGATCAGGCGGCCGTCGACGAGCACCGCGAGGAAGCCGGAGGCGGTCGGGAAGTCGGCGCCCCAGCCGGCCATCATGAGGCCGTAGCCCTTGGCGTGCGTGTTGGACGGCGAGCCGATGGTGGAGCGGAAGTACAGCGAGGCGTCGGTCGGGTCGAGACGGGCGTTGATGCCGACGTTCTTCAGCGCGGCCTGCAGCGCCTCGGCCGTCTTCGGCTCCTTGCCCGCGTTACGGGTGGCGATGACCGTGTCGAAGCCGTTCGGCTTGCCACACGCGGCCAGCTCTTCCTTGGCCTTGTCGACCTGCGGCTTGCCCGACTTGGTGTTGAACGGGTCCAGCGCCGCGTCGTGACCCGCGATGTTCGGCGGGAGCATGTTGGTGGCGATGTCACCGCCGGCGTCCGCGCCGCCGCGGGCGGTCTGCATGCTGATCTTGTCGGTGGCGTACTGCACGGCCTTGCGGCAGTGGATGTTGTCGAAGGGCGGGACCTTCGTGTTGATGGCGAAGTAGCGGATGAAGCCGGTGGTCGGCGCGTCCGCGTTCTTCTTCACCTCCGGGTTGAGCAGGATCTTCGGCTGCGAGCCCTGCTGGACGCCGGTCTGCGCGAGGTCGAGGTCGATGTCACCGGCGATCAGCTGGTTGTCGATCTCCTCGACGGCGATGCCGAAGGTGACCTCGATGCGGTCCGGCAGCGCCTTGCGGACCGAGTCGGTCTTCGGGTCCCACTGGTCGTTGCGGACGAGGACGGCCTTCTTGCCCTGGTCGTACGACTCGAACTTGTACGGGCCCGAGGAGACGGGACGGTTGCCGTACTGCTCGCCGTTGTCCTTGGCCTTCGGCACGGGGGCGGCGCCCGGCATCGCGAGCAGGTACGGGAAGTCGCTCAGCGGCTCCTTGAGCGTGAACACGATGGTCTTGTCGTCGGGGGTCTGCACCGACTTCAGGCCCAGCTTGTCGGGGTCGGTGTCCTTGTACGGGCCGGGGTACTTCTGGCCCTGGTCGAGCACGTCGACCAGGTAGGTCGGGCCGCCGGACAGGACGTCCTGCGCGAAGACGCGCTCGACGCCGTACTTGACGTCCTTCGACGTGATCGGCGTGCCGTCCTCGAACTTCAGCCCGTCGCGCAGGGTGAAGGTGTACTTCTTGCCGCCGTCCTCGATCTTCGGCAGCTCCGTGGCCAGGTCGGGGGTGAGCACGAGGCCGTCCTCGCCGGGCTTGGCCTGGTTGGTCAGCAGGGTCCGGACGAAGAACCCCTTCATGAAGTTCCAGACGTTCGCGTAGTACGTCCGCACCGGATCGTACGAGTCGGGGCTGTCGTGGTTGGTGACCTTGAGCGTGCCGCCCTTCTTGTCCGAGGGGTTGACCACCCCGGTCAATGCGGCGTTGAAGCCCGCGGCACCTTTCTGACCGGCGCCCTTGCTGGTATCGTCGCTGCTTGGACCGCCTCCGCAGGCGGACAGCACGAGCGACGCGGTGACCGCTCCGGCCACCAGCGCACCTGTTCTGATATTCACGTGTGTTGAACCTTCCCGGATGCCACGACTGTGCGGTCGTGGAGGGTGTTTCGGCACACGGGCAGCACGCATCGCCAGGCGTCCACGATGGACCCTCTACTGTGGACGGGCACGGGCATGCACCGCGCCCACCATGTGGGTCGTCGAGTCGTCTGTACGGGGTTACGAATCTGCTCGCGTAACGGCGATGTGCGTCGCCGTTCATTGAGCAAAGACCTCGGGCACGGCGAAGCGGTTGCGGTGGGCCAGGTCACGCTTTGGTCAAGCAGCGCCGCGCCGGCTCAGTCGAGGAGCGCGATGTTCGCCGACTCCTCCGGGTCGGGGTCCTCGACGGCGAGAAACGCGGCGAGGACCTCGACCGCGACGTCGGGCGCGAGCCGCTTGAGGCTCATCGCGAGGACGTTGGCGTCGTTCCAGAGCCGGGCGCCCCGGGCGATCCACGGGTCCCAGGCGAGCGCGGCGCGGACGCCGGGCACCTTGTTGGCGGCGATCGCCGTGCCGGTGCCGGTCCAGCACATGACGACGCCGAGGTCGGCGCGGCCCTCGACGACGGCGCGGCCGACGGCGGTGCCGAGGTCGGGCCAGGGCGCCCCGGGCACGGCGACGTCCAGCACCTCGTGCTGCTGGGCGAGGTGCTGGACGACGGCCGTGGTGGTCTCGTTGGAGTCGTCTGCGGCGAAGGCGATACGCACGCCTTCAAACCTAACCGTCAGTCGTCCAGGTCGCCGCCCGATGAGCCGGCTTCCAGGGACGACATCATCGACTTGGCCGCGGTGACGAAGTCGGCGCGGACCTTGTCGGGGGTGAGCGTGGTGCCGGCCGGCGCGGTGATGTTCAGGCTGAGGTAGAGGTTGCCGTCGTACAGGTCGAGCTCGTACAGCAGGGCCTTGTCGGCGGTGGTGTACATCGCGAACGCCTTGGTGCCGATGCCGGACACGTCCGCGACGGTCGCGCCCGCCGCGACGCTGGCGTCGGCGGCCTTCTTCACCGAGTCGTAGTGGGTGCGCACGTCCGACTCCGTCGACGGCACGTCGATCATGACGGTCAGGGTGCCGGCCGTCTCGTACGTGACGACGCAGCCCGGGTAGGTGCGGCCGAACGCCTTGGTCTCCTTCGGTTTCTGGTCCTTGACGGTGCCGAACGAGGACAGGCCCTGGGCGGCGGAGACGGTCGCGCAGGCGTCGGCGGGCTTGGCGTAGGTGGTGGAGTCGGCAAAGAAGTACAGGGCCACGCCGCCGCCGCAACACAGCAGCAGCAGCGAGCCCGCGATGATTCCGAGGATGAGGAAGACTTTCTTCACGCGGTGATGCTGGTGTACGGCTCAGCGAAGATCAGTCGCGTAGCGGCCAATGTCGTCAACCCGCCTCTGGGAGCCGGCGCGCAGCCGCTGCGTGAGGGCGACGCACACCAGGACCACCACCGCGGCAGCGACCGCGCCGGCCGGCACGGCCTCGTGCAGCAGCAGCGCCGACCACGCGAGCGTCAGCACCGGCTGCGACAGCTGCAGCTGGCCGATCTTCGCCACCCCGCCCCGGGCGAGCCCCGAGTACCAGGCGAAGAAGCCCAGGAACATCGAGATCACGGTGACGTACGCGAAGCCGGCCCAGGCGCCCGCGGACGCGTGCGGCAGCTGCCGCCAGGCGGAGACCGCGGTCACGGCGACGGTGCACGGCAGCGACAGGACGAGCGCCCAGCAGATCGTGCGGGCGCCGCCGAGGTCGCGGGCGAGGGCGCCGCCTTCGGCGTAGCCGAGCCCGCACAGGGTGACGGCGGCGAGGAGGAACAGGTCGGCGGGGCCGACCGAGCCGCGCACCGCGCCGCTGGCGACGAGGAACACGAGCACGGCGGCGAGCCCGGCGCCGCCGGCGACCCAGAACGCGGGCGTGGGACGTTCGCCGCTGCGGAGGACGGCGAAGCCGGCGGTGATCGCGGGCAGGAGGGCGATGACCACGGCGCCGTGCGAGGCGGTGCTGGTGACCAGGGCGAGGGACGTGAAGAGCGGGAACCCGACGACGACCCCGAGCGCGACCACGGCGAGCCGCCGCCACTGCGCGGCGGTGGGGCGTGGCGCGCGGGTGACAGCCAGGTACGCCAGGGCCAGGAGCCCGGCGCCGACGGCCCGGCCGAACGCGACGAACCACGGGTCGAGATCGCCGACGGCGACCCTGGTGGCGGGCAGCGACATGCTGAACGACAGGACGCCCAGCAGCCCCAGGACCACGCCCGTTACCGTCCCGGCGGGAGTAACGCTACTCTTGTCTCTCATGAATGACGATAACGCAGCCGTCCGCGTTATCCAAGATCTCCGGGTGCAGGCGGCCACGCAGGCCCCGGGGTCGCGGCTGCCGACGGTGCGCGAGCTCAGCGCCCGTCACCAGGCGTCGCCGGTGACCGTGACCCGGGCGATCCGCGCGCTGACCGCCGAGGGCGTCCTGGACGCGCAGCCGGGCCGCGGCACGTTCGTCGCGCGCCGCCCGCGCGCCGCGCAGGAGCAGGACCTCGGCTGGCAGTCGATCGCGCTCGGCGCCCGGCCGCCCGGCGAGGACGCGATGCAGGCGCTGCTGGCCGTGCCGCGCCCCGGCATGATCCCGCTGTCCAGCGGCTATCTCGACGCGGACCTGCAGCCGGTGGCGGCGCTCGGCGCGGCCCTCGCCCGGGCGGCCCGGCAGCCGGCGGCGTGGCAGCGCGGGCCGGTCGAGGGCCGGGAGGACCTGCGGGCCTGGTTCGCCCGGACGGCCGGCGGCGAGCTGCGGGCCGACGACATGAACATCTGCCCCGGCGGGCAGTCGGCGCTGTCGACCGCGTTCCGTGCGCTGTGCGCGCCCGGCGACCCGATCCTGGTGGAGGCGCCGACGTATCTCGGTGCGCTCGCCGCCGCGCGGGCCGCCGGGCTGCGGGTCGTGCCGGTGCCGGCCGACGCCGAGGGCGTGCGCCCCGACCTGCTCGAGGCCGCCTTCCGGCGCACGGGCGCGCGGCTCTTCTACTGCCAGCCGCTGTACGCGAACCCGCACGGCGCCACCCTCGCGGCGGCCCGTCGCCCGGACGTGATGGCGGCGGTCCGCCGGGCCGGCGCGTTCCTGCTGGAGGACGACTACGCCCGGGACCTCGCGATCGACGGCGACCCGCCGCGCCCGCTCGTCGCCGACGACCCGCACGGGCACGTGGTGTACCTGCGGTCGCTGACGAAGTCCGCGGCGCCCGGGCTGCGGGTGGCGGCGATCGGTGCCCGCGGGGCGGCCGGCGCGCGGCTGCGGGCGGCGCGGGTCCTCGACGACTTCTTCGTCGCCGGCCCGCTGCAGCAGGCGGCCCTGGACCTGGTGACGTCGCCGGCGTGGCCGCGGCACCTGAAGGCGCTGCGCACGGAGCTGCGGGCGAGGCGCGAAGCGCTGACGGAGGCCCTCGCGGTGCACGTACCGACGCTGCGGACGCCCCTCGTGCCGGCCGGTGGCCTGCACGTCTGGGCACGGCTCCCGCAGGGCATGGACGACGTGGCGGTCACCAACGAGGCGGCGGCCCGGCAGGTGGTGGTGTTCCCCGGGCGGCCGTGGTTCGCGGCCGAGCCCGACGGCGCCTACCTGCGGCTGACGTTCGCCGCGGCGCCGCCGGACCAGCTGCGCGAAGGTGTCCGCAGACTGCAAGGGGCCGCCGGATGAACCGGCGGCCCCCGCAGTGGACGGTGTGACTAGTTGATGGTGATGACGAGCAGGGTCGGGTTCAGGTTCCTGACGTTGATGTAGTTGTTCGTCAGCGTCAGGTTGTTGAACGTGACCGCGCCCCGGGCGGGACCCTGGCCGGCCTCCGGCAGCTCGTTCGCCCAGATCGCGTAGCCGGACTTCGCGTCGAACGCGTCACCGGAGCGCTGGGCGCCGGAGATCGACACGTTCGTGAAGATGGTGTCCGTGATCGGGTTCTGCGGGGAGCTGCCGACGTAGTTCGTCTGGAACATGATGCCGGAGTAGGTCGGGTCGATGATGTCCACGTCGTTGACCCGGATGCCCTGGAACACCTTGGATGCGGAGAACACCCAGATGGCTCCGAAGACCTGGCTGCCCCAGAAGTGGCCGCCGGCGCGGACGATGGAGATGTTCGAGAACTGGGTGGGCGGGCTCGCACCGAAGCCGTTCATCGGGTAGCCGAAGTCGAGCGAGCTGATGGTGATGCCGCTGTAGACCAGGGTGTCCGCGATGTAGATGTTCCGGAACGTGTTCGCGTACCCGCCGTAGACCGCGAGCCCGGCGGCACGCCAGGTCAGGGTCGTGGACAGGTTCTCGTAGACGTTGTCCTTCTCGTCCGAGCCACCCGCGTCGATCGCCGAGAACAGCGCGAAGGCGTCGTCACCGGTCGAGCGGGCGTCGTTGTTGGTCACCAGGTTGTTCGTGCTGCCGTTGGTCATGTTGATGCCGTCGGCGAAGGTGTCCCGGATCCGCGAGTTCTTGATCGTCACGAAGTCCGTGTTGGCACCCCAGTACATGCAGACCATGTGCTCGGTCCAGATGTTGTCGATCGTCATGTTGGCCACGTTGGACCAGTCGAAGACCTTGCCGGGACCGTCGTTGCGGATGATGTAGTTACCGAAGTACGCGAAGCCGGAGAACGTCGAACCGTTGGCGGTCGAGTCGGCCCGGAAGCCCACGTCGGTGTTGTCCTGCGTGGACGGTGCGTAGAACCGGGTGAACCACGGGCCGGCGCCGATGACCTTGATCGCCTTGCCGTAGACCTGGAACTTGCTGGCCGTCTGGTAGTCGCCGGGCGGCAGGTAGACACCGAGCGCGGTGGTGCTCTGCCGGGCCTGGCTCAGGGCGTTGTCCACGTCCTGGTGGGTGAAGCCGGCCGGGACGATGTACTTCGTCGGGTCCGGGTTCGGGATGACCGTGGCCTGCTCGAGGTTGATGAAGTCGACCGCGATCGGGCCCGAGTTGGCGGCGTCCTTCTGCAGCTTGATCGTGGCACCGGCCGCGACCGTGGTGCCGAGCAGGACGTTCGCCTCGTCGTAGATGTGGCGCGGGCCGGTGCCGGAGTTCTGCGGCGCCGTCTCGTTGCCGTACAGCCACGCGTACTTCGACGTCAGGGCGATGTTCTTCAGGTACGTGCCGTTGACGTAGATGTTGAGCGTGGTGTTGGTGTTGTCCGGGATCGAGAACCGCACGACCAGGGTGTTGGTCTGCGCCTTGGTGGTCCACTGGACGTAGTTGCCGGTGCTGTTCAGGTTGACCGCCCGGCGGCCCGAGGCCTCGCCGGCGATGTCGCCGACGGTGCGGTTCGGGCCGACGACGGTCGCGCCGCCGCCGACGGTGCCGTCCTCGGCCTCGTACATGTCGTACGGCATGTTCGCGCCGCGGCCGACGAAGAACGAGGTGGTGGACGTGTTGTTGGCCTGCTTGACCGACAGCTCGTTGGTGTCCGCGGCGATCACCGTGGTCACCGTGTACTTGCCGTTCGCCGCGGTCCACGTGCCCAGGTTGACCGGGGCGGTGGTGGCGCCGGCGTTGATGACGCCGGTGTAGGAGCCGGTCAGCGTCTTGACGGTCGCGCCGCTGGTGGCGTCCTTGATGGTCACCGTGATGCCGTGGGCGCCGCCGGCGGAGGCCTGGGTGCCCTGGTTCTTGATGGCGACGGTGAACGTGACGGTGTTGCCGGCCGACGGGTTGCTCGGCGACCAGCCCGACGGCGACGCGAGCAGGTCGGACGTCTGCACCGGCGCGACGGTGAACGCCGACCCGGTGAACGTGTTGTTCGTGTCGTCCTGCTCGACGACCGTGTTGCTCTCGTCGACCTTCGCGATCGGCGTGTAGGAGCCCGCGTCGCGGGCGCCGATGCTGGCCGTCACGTTGGTGCTGGCACCGGCGGCGAGGGCGCCGACGTTGGCCGTGCCGACGAGCGTGGTGCCGAAGTAGAACTTGACGTTCGTCGCCGCGGAGCCGGCCGTGCCCTGGTTCTTCACCGTGGCCGTGAGGCTGACCGCGTCGGTCTCGATCGGGTTCGCCGGCGAGCTGGAGATGGCGGTGACGACCAGGTCCGGGTTCGGCGCCGCGACGCCGTAGACCTGGAACTCCGCGATCTGGCCCGACGGGGCGCCGGTGTTCGAGTTGATCTTCAGCTGGACGTCGGCGACGCGGGCGGTCAGCGTGATGTCGACGCTGTTGCCGGTGGCCGGGTCGAAGCGGTAGTCGCGGGCCGGCACCAGGCTGGTGAGCCCGGACGCGCTCTGCTCACGGCCGAGGACCTCGATGTTCTGGGTCCGGGCGCCCCACGCGGTGCTGGGGTCGAGCTTCAGCGTGAGCTTGCTGATGTCGGCGTTGGCGCCCAGCGTCGAGGTCAAGGTGGCCGGGAAGCCGCCCGCACCCTCCCAGTAGGTGGTGACGCTGTTGTCGTTGGCGTTGGCCGGCACGAACGTGAAGACCGAGCCGTTGGCGGTGATCGGCTTGCCGAGGGCCAGGTTGGTGCCGGGCGGCGGGTTGCCGGTGCCGGTGCGGGTGACGGTGTTGCTGGCGGCGGAGTTGTTGCCGGCGCCGTCGACCGCCTTCACCTGGTAGGACACCGTCGCCGTGTCGGGCTGGTTGTCGGTGTACGTGAGGACCGTGCCGGCCACGTTCGCCCGGTAGGAGCCGTTGGCGTAGATGTCGTAGCGGGCGATCGAGCCGCTGTTGTCCGTCGACGCGCCCCAGGTCAGCTTGATCTGGCCGCTGGCCGGCTGGGTGTACGCGAGGTTCGTCGGCGCGGTCGGCGCCTGCGTGTCGACGACGGTGCCGGTACGGGTGACCGTGTTGCTCTGCGCCGACTGGTTGCCGGCCGCGTCCCGCGCCTTCACGAAGTACTGCACGGTGGCGGTGTCGGGCTGCGTGTCGGTGTAGGTCAGGACGGTGCCCGCGACGCTGGTGCGCAGCGCGCCGTTGGCGTAGACGTCGTAGCCCGCGATCGAGCCGCTGTTGTCGGTGGAGGCGGACCAGGTCAGCTTGATCTGGCCGCTGGCCGGCTGGGTGTACGCCAGGTTCGACGGCGCGGTCGGCGCCTGCGTGTCACCGGTGGACGGCCCGTACACCTCGAGCTCGGACAGCTGCGCGGCGGTCCAGCCCGTGTTCGCCGAGATGCTCACCCGGATGTAGCGGGTGGTCAGCTGGGTGAACGGGATGGTCACCGTGTTGCCGGTGCCCTGGTTGAACTCGTACGCCGCGGAGCCGAGGATGTTGGTGAACGTGCTGCCGGTGGTGCTGCCCTGCAGGGTCAGCGTCTGGGTGCGGGTGCCCCAGTTGGTGGGCAGCTTGAGCACGACGGAGCTGACCGGCACGGCCGAGCCGAGGTCGACCTGCACCCACTGCGGCAGCGCGCCGGTGCTCTCCCAGTAGGACGCCTGGTTGCCGTCGCCGGCGTTGGCGGCCGTGTACTGGCCGTTGGTGCTGCTGGAGGAGAACGTCTTGCCGGCGGCGAGGTTGGTGCTCGACGACGCGACACCGTAGATCTCGAACTCGGAGATCTGCGCGGCCGGCCAGCCGGTGTTGGCGGTGAGGTTCAGCCGCACGTAGCGCGCGTTCGAGGCCGTGAAGTCGATGGTGACGGTGTTCTGCTGCGCGGGGTTGAAGCTGTACCCGACGGAGCCGACGATCGTGCTGAACGAGGTGCCGTCCTGGCTGCCGGTCACCGACAGCGTCTGCGTCCGCGTCGCCCAGGCGGTGTCGTTGGGCAGCTTCAGCTTGATCTGGTCGATGTTCTTCGCGCTGCCCAGGTCGATCTGCGCCCACTGCGGGAAGGCGTTGTTGGCGCTCTCCCAGTAGGAGGCCTGGTTGCCGTCGTTGATGTTGCCGATGCCGTTGGCGCCGTTCGTGCTGCTCGACGTGGCGGGTCGGCCGCTGGCGAGGTTGGTTCCACCGGCGGCCTGCGCCGGCAGCGTGTGAGCCGTAACCGCGACCAGGGCTGCCACGGCGAACGCCGAGAGCACCCTTCGCGTCACGTGCCTCTTACTCATCGCGATCCTTCGTTCAGGGGTGTGGTGCGGTGCGGGGAGTTGGCGGCTCCGCGAGGGACGTTGTGGATCCCTCGTGCAGTGGCGGTGCGGTCTTCAGTCAACGGCGGCTGACCCGGTCTTCGGACCGGGTGTGTGGTGGGGCGCGAACGGGCACAGCGGTGCCTCCGGAGACGGGGGATGCGCGGTGGACCTGTTGGCGGACGGGTCACGGCGCGACTCTGACGGCGTCTTGTTGGAATCTTGCATCGGGTTGGCCCAAATGTTGCAGACATGCTACCGATAAGTCAACGGGTGTCACTGGAATCGGCAAGCGCGCGGTTCTGTGGCATCCCGTGGGGTTCCCGCGTTGGATCGTGGGCACCTCGACACACGGCCTGAACGGAGTTTCGAAACGTTCTGGATTCGTTGCCCGCAGGTCTGGTGTTGCCGGGATGTTTCGTGGTTGATTCGTCGGACTGACCGACGAATGAGCTGCGTCGATGGTGTTTGGATGGGGGTCGTTCGATGGCTAGCAAGGAGCGGGCCGGCGCCGGTTCCGTCGACGAGCCCACGGACCAACTCGCCCTGCGCCGCGCCAATCTGAGCCGGACCCTGCGGCACATCCGCATCAACGGACCGCGGTCCCGGGCCGCGATCGCCGCCGCAACCGGCTTGCACAAGGCGACCGTGTCGAGCCTCGTCGACGAGCTGCTGAGCCGGCGGCTCGTGCGCGAGATCGGCACCGAGCACTCCGGCAGCGCCGGGCGCCCCGGCCGCGGCATCGCCCTCTCCCCCGACGTCGGCGCCGTCGGCATCGAGATCAACGTCGACTACCTCGCGGTGCACGGCAGCGACCTCACCGGGCGCACCGTCATCGAGAAGCGGGTCAGCTTCGACGCCAAGGGCCGCGACGTGGAGCGCTGCCTCGACGACCTGACCCAGGCCGCCCAGCGGACCCTGGCGGAGCTCGTCCGCCGCGGCGTGACCCCGGTCGGGCTCACCGTCGCCGTGCCCGGCCTCGTCGACGTGGGCCGCGGCGTGGTCGTGCTCGCCCCCAACCTCGGCTGGCGCGACGTCCCGGTCGCCACCCGCCTCGCGCACGGCCTCGACCCGGACCTCTGGATCATGGTCGACAACGACGCCAACCTGGCCGCGCAGGCCGAATACACGTGGGGGGTCGCCGCCGGCACCGACGACCTCGTCTACCTCACCGGAGAGGTGGGCGTCGGCGGGGGTGTCATCGTCAACGGCCGGCTGCTGCGCGGCGCCGACGGCTTCTCCGGCGAGGTCGGCCACCTGCCGGTCGAGCCGGGCGGGTCGAAGTGCGGCTGCGGTCGCACCGGCTGCTGGGAGACCAAGGTCGGCCTCGCCGAGCTGGTCCGCCGCGCCACCCCGGACGTCGCCTACGGCCTGGAGCAGGGGCCCATCCCGGACCCCGAGGAGCGGGTCGCCGAGGTGCTGCGGCGGCTCGCGCGCGGGGACAAGGCGGTGGCGGCGGCGGTCGCGGAGGTCGGGCACTGGCTCGGGCACGGCGGCGCGATCCTGGTCAACCTCTTCAACCCGCGGGTGATCGTGCTCGGCGGCTACTTCGCGGAGCTCGCCGACCACCTGATCCCGTCCGCGCAGGCGAACCTGGCCCGGATGGCGGTCGCCAGCACGGCGGCGCGCTGCCACTTCGTCGCGTCGCACCTGGGCTTCACGGCGGCCGCCCGCGGCGGGGCCGGGGTGATCGTCGAGCGGATGATCGAGGATCCGACGGCCGTGTCGCTGGCGCCCGCGCCTACCCTTGCGGTCGCACGGTGATCATGAAGTCCCTGAGCTCGTAGCTCGAGATGTCCGGCTTCTTCGTGACCCGCGGCGGTTTGAGCATGGTGAGCCGCGGCTGCGCGAAGAGCTTGCTGAGGAAGATGTCGGCCTCCTGGACGGCCACGTAGGCGCCCGGGCACTTGTGCGGGCCGTCGCCGAAGGACAGCCCCGGACCCTCGTCCACGCGTTCCAGGTTCGCGGTGCTGACGTCGATGTCGACCAGCCTGCCGTCCGGGATGTCCTCCACGGGGCCGGTCGTGCGCCGCTTGAGGTTGCCCACGACGGGCTCCAGCCGCAGCAGCTCGTGCAGCAGCGCCACCCTCGTGGTGTCGTCGCCGCCGGTGTACCGGTCGCGAAGGGCGTCGTCGGTGAACAGATGCCAGGCGACGACGTTGACGAACTCGCGGGTGGTGACCATGCCGGCCGCGGCGAAAGTCAGGCACTCACCGAGGATCTCGCCGTCGCGGCAGCCCTCGTCGATCAGGTGCGAGATCAGGTCGTCCCTGCGCTGCCGGCGCCTGACCTTGACCGCCGGCCGCACGTCGGCGAGGTAGATGCCGAGGAACTGGATGTTCTGCTTGAACACCCAGTAGATCCCGTTGAGGCTGGTGAACCCGGGCTTGCCGAACTTCTCCGGGAAGAACCGGTCGAGCCGCCGGTCCAGGCCGGGACGGCTCTCCGTCAGGCCGATCACCGCGCACACGACCTCGATCGCCATGCGGAAGCTCAGCTTGGCGAGGTCGGCCGTCCCCTGCTGCCGGAGCGTCTCGATCTGCTGGTCCGCCGCCCGCTCCATGAGATCGCGGTAGTGCTCGTCGACCCGCCGCGGGGTGAAGTACCGCGCGGTCTGCCTGCGGTGCTCCCGGTGCTCCTCGCCGTCGCGATACAGCACCGGGCGGCGGATGCTCGGCGGCAGCTTCTCGACCGTCTCCACGCCGAGGCCCGCCTGGACCGTGTCCGTGCTGCGCAGCACCGCCCGGGCCCGCGCATACCCCATCACCCGGACGGCGCCGGCGTCGGGTTCGTAGCTGCGATCGATCTTCCGGCTACTCATGGTGACCCATACGATACGGGCTCGCCGGGTTCGCGTGTTGCTCGTACGTCTGTACGAATGCGGGTGTAGCATTGATCGCATGATGGACGTCGCGTACCAGCCTTCGATGCTGGACACGGTCATGCCCGCGGTGGGGCCACTCACCGGCGGCATGGTGCGCCACGAGCTCAGCCGCGGCGCCTGGGTCGACCACCTTCCGGGCTGGGTCCTCGGCTCCGACGCGGTCCTGTCGACGCTGCTGCACGAGGTGGACTGGCGGGCCGAGCGGCGCAAGATGTATGACGGCGTCGTCGACGTCCCGCGCCTCCTGCGGTGGTATGGCGAGCGCGACGAGCTGCCGCACCCACTGCTCACCGAGGCCCGCCGCGACCTGACCCGGCACTATGTCGAGGAGCTCGGCGAGCCCTTCGTCACCGCCGGCATGTGCCTCTACCGCGACGGCCGCGACAGCGTCGCCTGGCACGGCGACACCATCGGCCGCGGCGCCCGCTTCGACACGATGGTCGCGATCGTCTCCTTCGGCTCGCCCCGCACTCTCCTGCTGCGCCCCCGCGGCGGCGGCGACAGCATCCGCTTCCCGCTCGGCCACGGCGACCTGATCGTCATGGGCGGCTCCTGCCAGCGCACCTGGGAGCACGCGATCCCCAAGACCGCCCGCCCCGTCGGCCCCCGCGTCAGCGTCCAGTTCCGCCCCACCGGCGTCGCCTGACCGAGGCTTTCTCGCCGGATTCGATCTTTCGATGGATGCGGGAGCGGCGCGCATCCCGTATCGTGAGAGCGGCTCTGATTGTGAGAAGGTGAGCCAGATGAACGAGGTCGATCGTTTCGCGGTATTCCCGGAGTTGCACATCACGGTCGACCCGATGCCAAACCAGGCGCTCCGCGTCAGGGTTGCGGGCGAGGTCACCATGGAGAACGTCGCCCAGCTGCGCACCATCCTCCACCGCGCCATCGACGACGTCCACGCCACCGCCGTCGAGGTCGACCTGAGCCTCGTGTCGTTCATCGACTCGACCGGCATCGGCAAGCTGGTCGCCGCCCGCGCCCACGCCCGCGGCAACCACAGCGACCTGTACATCGTCCACCCCAGCCCCGGCGTCCGCCGCGTGCTCAGCCTCCTCGGCCTCCTGGAGATCCTGAGCGCCCCCGACACCACAGGCACCGCCGCCTGACGGCGTCCCGCCTCCTTTGAAAGATCGGCGTTGCCCGGATTGAAGCTGGGCGTCCGTCGCTGTGGAGTGGGCAGGCTGCGACCGGAGTGATGGTGCGGACGTTGCCGGCCGGGAGTCCGTTGACGGTGCGCCCGGCCGGGCCGTCAACGGCCACGCCTGCCTCGTCTTCATCGAATCATCGGGCCGCCCGCACCTGCCGGGATCAACTCGATCACCATGAAGGGCAGACCTCGGTTCACGGCAAGGATGCCGGCGTGCGGGGTCGTGGGTCCCGGTGTCGATCCGGGCACACCGCCCTTATGAGGGGCGGCCGGACAGCCAGCGTCCGTACCCACGGTGGGTCCACAGTGGACGGCATTCGGAAGGGCGATCGTCGGGAGTCGAACCCGAACCACCAGGGCCACGACCTGGAGTGCACAGCCGGTACACCACGAACGCCATGGAAGTGTGGAACTGCTTGCGTACCCACGGAGGGATTCGAACCCCCAACAGTCTGCTTGTAGGGCAGATGCTCTTCCGTTGAGCTACACGGGCCTGGAACGCGTGGACCGACTCGGGATCGAACCGAGCAGGCGAGGATTGCAAATCGACGCTGCACACCAGTGCTCAGCCCAGAGAACTGCGCGCCCTGTACGGGATTTGAACCCGTGAATCTCCGCCTTGACAGGGCGGCGTCCACTCCTGACTGGACCGACAGGGCTTGCGTACCCGGCGCGACGCCTCTTCCGTTGGGCTGTCCGGGCATGTCGTACGAAAGCTGGGAGCGGAGGATTCGAACCCCCACAGCGAGGACCAAAACCTCGTGGCCTGCCGTTAGCCGAGCTCCCAAAAACGCAGAGTCGGGAGCCGGGGAATCGAACCCCGCGCTTCCTGGTCCCAAACCAGGTCCGGTCACCAAGCCGGTCGCTCCCGAAGCGAATGCCATCCACTGTGGAGTTGTCAAAGCACAACGCAGGGGCGACAGGATTCGAACCTGCAGCCGTCGGTTTTGGAGACCGGTGCTCAACCAGTTGAGCTACGCCCCTATGAGAAAAAGAAAACCGCCCGGTCCCTGGAGGGGGCGGGCGGTGGGGAGGCTGAAGAATCTAGCCTCGGCACCATCCCGCGGTGTGCGGCATGTCGGCCCAGTGCGCGACGGGGGCCATGGGCAGCGCGGCAGCGCGCGCCGGCGCTTGCGGTGCGGTCCAGTGGCTCATCATCGTGACTCCCGGGATCTGTCGTTGTTGACATGGACAACGATAGGCGCGCGCCGACGCGCTGCCAATCGATTAAAAGGGCGGATTACAGCGCGTCCAGGGCACGGTGGACGACGCCGCCGGCGGCGCGCAGGGCGCGGCGGGCCGAGTCGACGTCGACGCGGGCGAGCAGGGTCACCAGTGCCACCTTGGCCTCGTCGCCGGCGGCGGTGAGCGCGGCCTGGCACGCGTCGGCGGGCAGTCCGGTGGCCTGGACCAGCATGCGGACCTGCCGCACCCGCAGCTTGGCGTTGCTGGCGACCATGTCGGTCATGAGGTTGCTGTACGTGCGGCCGAGGCGCACCATCACGGCGGTCGACAGCGCGTTGAGGACGAGCTTCTGCGCGGTGCCGGCCTTCATGCGGGTGGAGCCGGTGACGACCTCGGGGCCGGTGTCGACGGCGAGGTGGATGTCGGCGTACTCGGCGAGGGCGGCGTTGGGGTTGGCGGAGAGCAGGACGGTGCGCGCGCCGCGGTCGCGGGCGGCCCGCAGCGCGCCGCCGACGAACGGGGTGCCGCCGCTGGCGGTGACGCCGAGCGCGACGTCGCCGGCCGTGAGCACGCCGCCGGCGGTCGAGAAGCCGGTCTCCGCGTCGTCCTCGGCCGCCTCGACCGCGTCGGTGAGGGCGCGGGTGCCGCCGGCGAGGTGGGCGACGACGTGGCCGGGCTCCACACCGTACGTGGGGCGCAGCTCCGTCGCGTCGAGGACGGCCATCCGGCCGGACGTGCCGGCGCCGAAGTAGTGCAGCCGGTGCCCGGAGCGCAGCGCGTCGACGCAGTCGTCGACGGCCTCGGCGAGATCGGGGAGCACGGCGGCGACCGCGGCGGCGACGGTCGCGTCCTCGGCGTTGATCAGCTCGAGGATCTGCAGGGTGGGCAGCTGGTCGATCTGGTGGGACCGCGCGTTGCGTTCCTCCGTCGGGGCGATCGGCGGCGAGACGGTCACCAGGGTCCCCGCTCCGGTCGCACCCGCCGGCTACGGACCGCTTCTCGGGTTTTCTCCACGGCCGCCTTCGTCTGTGCGTACGTCTTCTGCGCGACGCCGACGAACACGCAGTCGACGACGGTGAGCTGCGCGAGCCGGCTCGCCATCGCCCCGGACCGGAACGTGGTCTCGCGGGCCGCGGTGGTGAGGGTCAGGTCGGCGATGCGGGTGATCGGCGACTTGGGGAAGTTGGTGAGCGCGACGGTCGTGGCGCCGCGCCGGCCGGCCTCGCCGAAGGCCTCGATGGTGTCGACGGTCGTGCCGGTGTGGGAGATCCCGATGGCCACGTCGCGCTCGTCGAGCAGTGCCGCGCTGGTGAGCGCCAGATGCAGGTCCGACCAGGTGTAGGCGACGAGCCCGACGCGGTGCAGCTTCATCTGGAAGTCGCGGGCGACGAACGCGCTGGCGCCGACGCCGTAGATGTCGACCCGGCGGGCGGCGGCGACCGCGTCGATGACCCGCTGCAGGATCTCCAGGTCGAGCTGGGCGGCGGTGTCCTCGACGGCGCGGGCGTCGGCGAAGGCGATCGTCTTGACGACGGTGGCGAGGTCGTCGGTCTGGCTGATGTCGCTGCCGGGCGCCTCGCCCGGGGCTCCGTCGTCCTGCGCCCGCCCCGCCTCCGCCGCGAGCCGCAGCCGCAGCTCCGGATAGCCGGAGAAGCCGATCGCGCGGCAGAACCGGATGACGGTCGTCTCCGACGTCTCGGCCCGCTTCGACAGCTCCGTGATGGTCAACTGGGCGGCGGTGGCGGATTCGTCGGCGACGATCCGTCCGACTCGCTGCTCCGCCGGGGAAAGCGAGGGCAGCAGCCCCCGGATCTTCACCGCGGTGGACGTGGCGCCGCCCTCGGCGGACTGCCGGCTCACCTTCATGTGGGAAAGTTTCCGTTCTCACGCGCTTTTCGTCAATGCAGTACGGTGTTCCGGTGCGAGCACCCCTGGTAGTCGGCGTGGACGCGGGCGCCACCAGCACCCGTTGCGTCGTCGCCACCCTCGACGGCGAGGTCCTCGGCCGTGGTCGCGCGGCCGGCGCCAACCGGAACTCCAGCGGAGGCCGCCCGGCGCAGGCTCTGGAGCAGGCACTCCGCCAGGCACTCAACGGTATCGACCCGGCCGCCGTGGCGTCCGGGGTGGTCGGCACGGCCGGCGCCGCGGCCGCGGGGCGGGCCGAGGCCCGGGAGGCGGCCGAGGAAGCCTGGCGGGCGGCCGGCGCGGCCGGGACGCTCCGCAGTGTCACGGACCTCGAGGTCGCGTTCGCCGCCGGCACCCCGGACCGCGACGGCCTGCTGCTGCTGTGCGGCACCGGCGCCGCGGCGGTGGCGTTCCGCGACGGCACGCCGTACAGGCGCTGCGACGGTTACGGATGGCTGCTCGGCGACGAGGGGTCGGCGGTGTGGCAGGGCCGCCAGGCGCTGCGGGCGGTGCTGCGCGCCCTGGACGGCCGCGGCCCCGCGACCAGGCTCACCGGACCCGTGACGGAGGCCCTCGGGGCGGACGCCGCCGCGGACCCGGAGGAGCACGCGCAGGCGTTGATCAGGGTGGCGTACCGGCAGCCGCCCGCCGCGCTCGGTCTCCTGGCGCCCCTCGTCGGGCGGGCCGCGCTGGACGACGACGCGGTCGCGTGCGAGGTCGTGTACGAGGCCGCCGGGCACCTGCTGCACGCCCTCGACACGGCCGCCGGCGCACCCGGGGAGCGGGCGCGGCCGGTCGTGCTCGCGGGCTCCGTGCTGCTCACCGAGGGCCCGGTCGCGGACCTGGTACGGGAAGGGGTCCGGCTGCGGTTCCGGGTCGAGCCCGCCGAGGCCCGCGACGGCGCAGCCGGCGCGGCCGCCCTCGCGATCGCCGCCCTCACCGGGGCGCCGGTGGCTCCCGCCGTACACACGCGACTGACGGCACCGGGCAACGATTTCGTCAATATTTGAGCCGAACCCCTGGCAGGAACCTTCCTACTCTTGAAACTTCCGTTGGAAACCTTCATTCTCGATCCAACGAGCGCCCCCTCGACCCCCAACGAAGGAGCACGACGGATGAACACGCTGACCCGCAGGGGCGTCCTGCAGACTGCGGCCACAGCCGGTCTGCTGGCCACCGCCCCGGCCGCGCTGAGCGCCTGTGCCACGAGCGATGGCGGCGGGGACTCCAAGGCCGCCCAGGGTGACAAGAGCAACGTCAACCCGCTCGGCGTGAAGGAGGACGCCCCGCTCGAGGTCGTCATCTTCAACGGCGGCTTCGGCGAGGACTACGCCAAGGCCCACGAGGCCATGTACAAGGAGAAGTACCCGAAGGCGGAGATCAAGCACTCCGCCACCCAGGAGATCGGCAAGACGCTGCAGCCGCGGTTCGTCGACGGCAGCCCGCCCGATATGATCAACAACTCCGGCGCCGCCCAGATCGACTTCAACGGGCTCGTCTCGCAGAACGCGCTCACCGACCTCGCCCCGCTGCTCGACGCGCCGAGCCTCGACATCGCCGGCAAGAAGGTCCGCGACACGCTGCTGCCGGGCGCGCTGCTGCCGGGCACCTACAACGGCAAGGTGTTCGCGCTCAACTACGCCTATACCGCCTACGGCATCTGGTACGACGAGAAGCTCCTCGCCGACAAGGGCTGGCAGTACCCGAAGACGTGGGACGAGATGATCGCCCTCTGCAAGACCATCAAGGCGGCCGGCATCGCGCCGTGGACGTACCAGGGCAAGCACCCGCGGTACATGAGCTGGCCCATCCTGTCCGCGGCGGCGAAGCTGGCCGGCCCGGAGGTGCTGCTCGCCATCGACAACCTCGAGCCCAACGCGTGGAAGCACGAGGCGATCAAGACCGCCGCCGACGCGTACTCGCAGCTCGCCCGCGACGGCTTCATCCTGCCGGGCTCCGAGGGCCTGGACCACATCCAGTCGCAGACCGAGTGGTCGAAGGGCAACGCCGTCTTCATCTCCTGCGGCTCGTGGCTGGAGAGCGAGCAGAAGAAGGTCACGCCGCCCGCGTTCAAGATGGCGATCGCGCCGACGCCGAGCCTGAGCAGCGGCGACAAGCTGCCGTTCGAGGCGCTGCGGGGGACCGCCGGCGAGCCGTACATCGTGCCCGCGAAGGCCAAGAACGCCAACGGCGGCATGGAGCTGATGCGCATCATGCTGTCGAAGAAGGGCGCCGCGGACTTCACCCGCAAGACCTCGAGCCTGACCTGCGTCGCCGGCGCCGAGGAGGGCGTCGAGCTGCCGCCCGGCCTCACCAGCGTCACGAAGGCGCTCAAGGCGTCCGGCGACAAGGGCTTCAACTGGGTGTACAACTCCTTCTACCGCAAGCTGGAGCGCAACCTCGTCGACGCGGCCTGCGGCGACCTGTTCACCAATCGGATCAACGCCCAGCAGTTCGTGGAGGCGTGCCAGAAGGGCGCCGACGAGATCGCCAAGGACACCTCGATCACGAAGTACAAGCGGAGCTGATCCATGCGGCACGGTCGGCGCCTGTTCGTGCTCACGTTCCTCGTACCGCCGCTGGCGCTGTACGCCGTGTTCGTCATCTCGCCCTACCTGCAGGCGTTCCAGATCTCGCTGACCAACTGGCGGGGCCTGTCGCCGGAGTACGAGTACGTGGGGCCGGAGAACTTCAGCCGGCTCCTGCAGGACCACTACGTGTGGAACGCGCTGAAGAACAACGCCATCATCCTCGTGGCACTGCCGGTCGTCACGATCGTGCTGGCGTTGTTCTTCGCCTCGATGCTCAGCGTCGGCGGCCGCTCCGGCAAGGCCGGCGTGCGGGGCGTGCGCGGCGCCGCCTTCTACCGCGTCGTCTACTTCTTCCCCCAGGTGCTGTCGGTGGCGATCATCGGCGTGCTGTGGAAGGAGGTGTACGCGCCGCGCAGCGGCATCCTCAACGGCTTCCTGCGCGCCATCGGGCTCGACGGCCTCGCGAAACCCTGGCTCGGCGACCCGGACCTCGCGTTCTGGTGCGTGCTGGCGGTCATGGTGTGGAGCAACGTCGGCTTCTACGTCGTGCTCTTCAACGCCGCCATGCAGTCGATCCCCCGCGAGATCTACGAGGCGGCGATGCTCGACGGCGCCGAGCGCGGCGAGACCCTGCGCAAGATCACCGTGCCGCTGCTGTGGGACACGATCCAGGTGGCGTGGGTGTACCTCGCGATCCTCGCCATCGACGGCTTCGCCCTGGTGCAGATCATCACCCTGGGCGGCCCGGGCAACAGCTCCGACGTCATCGGCCTGCGCCTGTACGACACGGCGATGGGCGATTACAAGTTCGGCTACGCCTCCGCGATCGGGGTCGCGATGTTCTTCCTGACGCTGTCCATCGCGGTCGTCGCGCTGCGCCTCTCCCGCCGGGATCGGATCGAACTGTGAAAAGCCGCTTCCGTGTCGTCAACGCCTTCTCGCACACCTTCCTCGTCGGCTGGGCCGTGCTCACCACGTTCCCGCTCATCTGGGCGATCCTCAGCGCGTTCAAGGACGACAACGAGATCCTCACCAGCGCCTGGAGCCTGCCGGCCAAGCTGCGCTTCGAGAACTGGAGCCGGGCCTGGACCGAGGCCAGCATCGGCCGGTACTTCCTCAACACGGCGATCGTCGTCGCCGGCGCCCTGGTGGTCACCATGCTCCTCGGTGCGATGGCCGCCTACGTACTGGCGCGGTACACCTTCCGGGGCAGCCGCCTGGTGTACTTCCTGTTCGTCGGCGGCATGATGTTCCCCGTCTTCCTGTCGCTCGTCCCGCTGTTCTTCGTGGTGAAGAACCTCGGCCTGCTCTCCACCCATCTCGGCCTGATCCTGGTGTACAGCGCCTACTCGCTGCCCTTCACCGTCTTCTTCCTCACCGCGTTCTTCCGGACCCTGCCGAGCGAGGTCGCCGAGGCCGCGATGATGGACGGCTGCACGCACTACGGGCTGTTCTTCCGCGTCATGCTGCCGATGGCCCGCCCCGGCCTGATCAGCGTCGGCATCTTCAACCTGCTCGGGCACTGGAACCAGTACGTGCTGCCGATCGTCCTCATGCAGGGCGAGGACGCGGAGAAGCACTGGGTGCTCACGCAGGGCCTCACCGCGCTCGCCATCAACCAGGGCTACGCCGGCGACTACAGCGCCCTCTTCGCCGGCATGGCCATCGCGATGCTGCCCGTGCTCATCCTGTACCTCGTGTTCCAGCGCCAGGTGCAGTCCGGGCTGACCGCCGGCCACCTGAAGTGACTCCCCCGCCGGGGCATCCCGTGAGAGGCGATACACCTACGATCACCGGATGACCTCGCAAGCGCGGACAGTGCCCGACGTCGTACGCCGCCGGCTCACCCCGCCCGGACCCGCCACCCCAGGGTTCTGGCTGGCGGCGATCCTGGTCACCGCGATCGGGCTGCTCCTTCGGATGGTGAACCTGTCCCATCCGAGGGAGCCGATCTTCGACGAGGTCTACTACGCCAACGAGGCGTGGGACCTGCTCCAGCACGGCGTCGAGTGGAACCCCGAGGACAACACCCCGCAGTACGTG